>DATLFO010000194.1:0-13516 GCA_035541035.1 Actinomycetota bacterium | reverse complement strand
CATCTCGTCGGCGGCGTCGGGGGCCAGCAGCTTTTGCGTGAGCGCCCACTCGCCGGCCGTCCGGCGCATGACATAGACGGCGCCGGCCCGGTCGCCGCCCTCGCGATCTTGGGTCGATCCGGTCACCGCCCATCGCCCGTGAGCGGCGATGGATCCACCGAAGAAGTGAGCGGGACGGTCCGCTTCCGGGGCCGTGATGCGCTGGGTCACCACGAGCGACGAGGCCTGGGCGCGGTTTCCGAAGATCGCGGCCACGAGCACGATGAGAGCAAACGCTTTCCGCATGCCGGTCAGTTCGTGCGGACATGCGCGCCTTCCTGCCCTGCGTCCGCTTTGAATCCGAGCCGCGGCTCTGCTGAAATGCCGCCCATGGCAACCACCCAAGACCCAAACGCAACCCCGGGAACGCTCAAGGCCGCGCTCGTGCTGTGGATGGCGCTCATGGCCGGCTTGCTCGGGTACTCGATCGCCACCGCCGACCCGAACGCCGCCGACGATCACAAGAAGTCGGAGTCCTCCGAGAGCCACGGGGAGGAGAAGCCCGCCGGGGACGCCGGTCACGACGAGCCGGCGGCTTCGCCCGAGGGAGAAGCCTCACCTCACTAGCAGGGGCCCGTTCGAATGACGGACCCCTCGCACGGCGAGGGGTCCGCTTCGCAGAACGGCCCTCTGACGCCCGCGGATCCTGCCGGCACGCGGGCGATACGGCGATCACGCGATGGCAGGGTGAATTCGCGCGCCCGGTCCCGGGTGCGGTACAAGGCATCCACGAGCCGCACTCTTTGCATCGTCGAAGGGGGAGCTGAATGAACCTCTACGCGTTCGTGAGCACGATTCCGGGGACGGCCTCGTTCGTGGCCGCCGAGCTGGTCAGGATCGGCGCGGAACGCGCGGTGGAGGTCACCGGTCTCTACGATGTCGCGGCGAGGTTCGTGGATCAGACCTGGGAGTCGTGGGCCGGCATCAAGAATGGCGCGAGCCAGATCGCCGGCGTGACATCGATCCGCGAGGGCATCGTCGTCGACCCGGGCGCGGTCGGGGTCGTCTCCGGCCGGATGCCGTTCTCCGATCCCCGCTGGGGGCCGTCGGGCCTGGTGCTGTTGCACGTCGCGCCCGCCGACGGCGAGGCGGTCTGGGAACGCCTCCGGGCGGCGAAGCGCGGCGGGGCGGTCAAGGCGATGGTCGGCCTGCTCGGCGCGCACGACATCATGATCCAGGTGGCGGGCAAGGACGAAAGCGCGATCGCCGCCACGACCATGGAAGTGCTTCGCGACATCCCCGAGATCCGTGACGCGACGACCTGCCTGATCCTGCGCGGCGTTCCGGCCGCCAATTATCCCGCGCCGAAAGCGTCGCGGGCCCCGCGCCGCACCACGAGGAGCGCGAAGGCGAAGCGATGACCCTGCCTGGCGAGGGCAGCGGCCGCGCCGAGGACGTCCAAGAGCCGGAGCGGCGGCTGGTCAGCGTCGTGTTTGCCGATCTGGTGGGATTCACCGCCGCGTCAGGAGAGCGCGATCCTGAGGAGGTTCACGCGCTCTTGTGGCCGGTGATGCAGCGGCTCGAGCAGATCGTCGAGTCCTTCGGTGGCCGCGTGGTCAAGACGATGGGCGACGGCTTGATGTCGGTCTTCGGCGTGCCCGCCGCATCCCCCGAGGACGCCGAACGCGCCGTTCGGGCGGCCGTTGCGATGCGAGACGAGGTGCATGCCTCGGCCGGCGCCGGGTCGCTTGTGTCGGACCTGTCGGCCGGCGTTCATACCGGATGGGTCTTCGTCGTTCCGGCGCGCGGCGGCTTCGACGTGATCGGCGACACGGTCAACGTCGCCTCGCGCCTCGTGGGGCTCGCCGGGGCAGGCTCGGTGCTCGTGGGCGCGTCCACCGCGCAGCGCACGTCGTCGGTGATCGCCTATCGTGAGCGCGAGCCCGCCTTCGTAAAAGGCAAGCCCGAGCCCATCGTGCACTTCGAGGTGGCCGAGGCCGGATCGTTCGGATCGTCCGGCGGCCTGGCTCCGCCGGCCGGACCGTTCGTCGGACGCGTCGCCGAGCTCGCCGCATTGCGGCAGGAGTGGGATGCGGCACGGGTCGAGCGGCGCGTGCGCGTGGTGAGCGTGCTCGGCCCGCCGGGCATCGGCAAGACTCGTCTCGTCTCTGAGTTCGTGCGCACCGTGGAGGGCGCACCGGTGCTGGTCGGGCGGGCGGCCCCGCATGCCGAACGCATCCCCTGGTTCGCGCTCGCCGACGCGCTGCGCGGAGCCGACGTCGCACGGGAGGCGCTGCGCCTGATCGAAGGACGGCAGCCGGTCTCTCCGCTGCACCGCGACGATCGCAACGAGATGAACTCCGAGATCGCTGCCGCCGTGCGCACGGCGCTGAGCGATCTGACCCGCCGGGATGCGGCGGTGCTGATCCTCGAAGACGTGCAGTGGGCGGACCCGCAGCTCGGCGCGCTGCTGGCCGACGTCGCTGCGCATCCGTGGGACGTGCCGTTGCTGATCCTGTGCCCCGGCCGTGCCGACACGGCCGTGCACCGGCCGGCAGCGGCGGCGGGCCGGGTGATCCGGCTCGAGAATCTCGATCGCTCAGAAACGCAAGGCCTGCTCCGAAAGCTGCTGCCGGGCGCCACGATCGGAGCCGACGTCGAGGAGGAGCTCATCGCGCGCGCCGGCGGCAATCCACTGTTCATCGAAGAGATCATTCGCCTGTTCCGCGAGACCGGCGTGCTGCATCGCGACGCCGGATGCTGGCGCCTGTCCGAGGGTCACCGCGCCGAGCTGCCCGAAAGCGTTCAGCTCGTCGTCGCCGCGCGCATCGACGTTTTGCCCGCCGACGAACGCCGGCTGATCCGTGACGCCGCCGTCTGCGGCGATACCTTCCGGCTCGGCGACCTTCGCGCGTTGGGATGGACCGATCCCGGCGACCGGCTCGACGATCTCGTCGGCAGAGATCTCCTCGTCCATGCCGGCGGCGGCTACGCCTTCCGTCACGCGGTGATCCGCGATGTCGCTTATGCCGCGCTGCCGCGTGCGGAACGCGCGCGGCGGCATCTGGCGCTCGCCGCCGCGATCCAAAAGGTGTGCGGGCCCGACGCGCTTCCGGTCGAGACGCTCGCGCATCACTACGCGCAAGCGGCGGTCGCGACCGCGTCGTCGCAAAGTCCCGCCGATCCTTCCGTCGTGTCGGCCGCGCTCGAGTATCTGGTTCGCGCCGGCGATCACGCGCTGACGATCCGGGCGTTTCGCGAGGCCGAAGCCTGGTACCGGCAGGCGCTCGAGATTCACGAGCCGTCCGCCGAGGCGGCTTCCACCCCGCACGGCCGCGCATCGGTGCGTGCGTCGTTGAAGCACTCCGCGGCGTTGATCGAGCTGCACCGATACGAAGAGGCCACCGCCGAAGCCTCGCGCACGCTCGAGATCGCACGTGCCGGCGGCAGCCGGCCGTGGGAGGCCGAGGCCGTGCTCCAACTCGGCTGGCTGGAATCGGAGTACGGCAACCTCGAGCGAGCGCGCCGGCTGCTCGACCGGGCCGGAGAGCACTTCATCGCGCTCGGCGATTCCCACGGCCGCGCGCGCGTGGTGTGGGCAGCGGCCCGGACGATGCGCCTGACCGACGTCGACGAGATGCTGTCGCGGTTCGAACAGGCAGCGGTGCTGTTCGCCGAGGCCGGGGATGCGATCGCCGAGAGCCTGCTCTACGAGCAGCTCGCGTACGGCTGCTCCGCGCGCGGGGGCGAGCAGTTCCGCCGATGGTACGAGCGATGCAGCCGCGCGGCGGCGCTCGCCGGCGATCCCCGCGCCCGCGCAGCGCTGCTCCGCACCGACGGGTTCCACCGCTTCTACCGCGGAACGTGGGCCGAGGCCCAAGACCCGCTTCGCCGCGCGCTGACGATCGCGCGTGAGACCGGCGACTTCTTCGTCGAATGCGACGCGCTCTACCTGCTGGCCAGGATCGCGGTCGGCCGCGGCGAGCTGGACGAGGCCGCGGCGGCGGCATCGTCGCTGCTGGCGGCGGCCGGGGATCTCGCCGCGCACCGCCAGGCCGAGCAGGCCCATTGCGCGCTCGCGCGCGTGGCGGCCCGCCGGGGTGATGCCGCGGCCGCGGAACGGCACCTCGAAGAGGCCGAGGCCGTGCTCGCCGGAGCGGGAAACGAACGCGAGATGCAAGAGGTCGTCCTGGCGCGAGCCGACATCGCGCTCGACGGCGGCCGCTGGGACGATGCGATCACCGAGGCCGCGCGTTACCGGGAGCGGGCCGAGCGCTTCGGCGACCGGCTCGAGATCCCCGTGCCGATGCTGATCGCCGGCCGCGCATTGCTGGGGGCCGGGCGGCTGGAGGAGGCGGCGGCGGAGCTCGACCGGGCGCTGAAGGCCGCGGAGGAAGCGGGCAATGCCCGCGTCGCCTCGCTCGCGGCCGCGTGCGGCGCCGAAGCCGCGGCGTTGCGCGGCCTCGCGGCGGAGGCCGCCGCGCTTCTGGATCGCGCCCGGACGTTGGGACCCGATCCGTCGCGCATGCTGCCCGACGAGGCGGCGGCCGAAGCCGAAGCGGCGGCGATGGTCGTGGCGGCCGAGGACCGGCCGTGGACGGATCTTCGGGCCGAAGCCGTGCGGGCGTGGCGCACCCTGGGCGTCACCGTGTGGGCCGCTCGCGCGGCATCGCTGCAGCCGCACCCGGAGCCGGCGGTCCACGGGGACGTCGGGACGCTATAATCCGGGTCTCTCGGGCGCGTAGCTCAGCGGGAGAGCGCTGCCTTCACACGGCAGAGGTCGGGGGTTCAAAACCCTCCGCGCCCACCGAAAGCGATCCGAACAGCTTCAGCGCACGATGCGCAAGCGAGCCACGGGTGCGGGCGATTCCCCAACGGCGTGGGCGACCTCAGCCTTGGGCAGGCCCGCGAACGCCTCGCCGCCGCGAACCTGGCTCTGCCACCAGCGGTCGATCTCGGATTCCCGCCACAGCGGGCCGCCGCCGAGGGCTTTCACGGGCAAGGGCTTGGGAAGGTGGCCGCCGGCCTTGAGCCAGCGGCGGAGCGTCGACGGGTGAACCCCGGCGCGCTCGGCGACTTGATCGATCGATAGCAGCATGACTCCCTGAATCTCGGCCGCCTTCGCCAGGACCTTCACAATCCATTCCCCCGTGATGCGGCATGAAAACCCGTCTCGGTCTAAATCCGGCACATCCGGACGCGACGCCCGGCCGACCGTAGAATCCGCGTCGATGACACGCCGCCTCCGACCTGTCGCGGTCGCGCTCGCCGTCGTGATCGGCGCGCTCGGGCCTGCGGCACCCGCCCAGGTGCCCGAGGCGACGGCCGCGATCCAAGCCATGCTGGACGAGCGCGCACGTGCCCTGCGCGACGGCGACCTTGCGGCCTTCGATCGCACGATGGCGGGGGGCGAGCCCGAGTTCGTCGCCCGTGAGCGCGCCGGGTTCCGCCGGCTGCGGACCCTTCCGCTCGGGGAGTACCGCATTGAGATCGGCGACGAGGAGTTCGGGGACCTCGCGCGCGACCGCGACCGGGTGCCGGGCTTTGAGGAAACCCGCATCCTCCAGGCGTCCGAGCGAATCGCCTTCCGTGGCTTCGACACCCATCCCGAAAAGGAGGACGTCTTCCTGACGGTGGTGCGCAAGGGGTCGGACTGGACGGTCTACGACGACGAAGGCGTCGAGGATCTCGGGCTCAAGAGCGTCCGGCACCTGTGGGACTTCGGCGAGATCGAGACCCGCCGGTCCGACGGGATCGTGGTGGTGTTCCATCCGTCCGAGCGTGCCGCGGCGGATCCGGTGCTCGAGATGTCGAGGAGCGCACGCGCGCGGGCTCGCTCGGGCTGGCCCATGCCGTGGGACGACCCGATCGTGGTGATGATCCCGTCCACGGTCGGCGAGCTCGAGCGCATTCTGCAGACGACCTTCGACCTGACCGAATTCGTCGCCTTCGCCGCATCGAGCGTGGACCGCGACGGCGGATACCGGCTGACCGGGCACCGGATCTACCTTCACTGGCCGAACTTCCGCCGCTACCAGGCCGGATTCCAGCGGCAAGTGCTCGCGCACGAGTTCGTCCATCTCGCCACACGCGCAATCGCGGGGCCCTACATCACGGCGATCTTCGACGAAGGCATCGCGCAGGTCTACGGCGAGGACGGCGGCGAGACGACACGGATCGCGCGGCGCGTGCGCGCCAACACGCTGCCCGGCACGCTCGTTCCCGACTGGTACTTCACCGCCGGGCCGCGCGACGACATCTTCCTGGCCTACGAGGAGGCCGCGTCCTTCATCGGCTATCTGAACGGACGCTTCGGACGGGACGCCGGGGCGCGTGCCTACAAGGCGCTCGGCACGATCGATCCGATGACGCACGGGACCTGGCGCTATCATCTGGACCGCGTGACCGTTTCGCTGTTCCAGGAGTCGTTCCCCGCGCTGGAGCGTGCTTGGCTCGATTCGGTCCGCAAGCGATTTTCCTGACCCAAAGGGGAGCGACGACGTGAAGCTGCACGACGGAACCGAGATCGCCGCGGACTCATCAGACGGACGCGAGATCCTGCGGCACTCGACGGCGCACATCATGGCGCAGGCCGTCTGCGAGCTGTTCCCCGGCGCCCGCTACGCGATCGGTCCGCCGATCGAGGACGGCTTCTACTACGACTTCGACATCGGCCGGCCGTTCACGCCCGAGGATCTCGCCAAGATCGAGCGAAAAATGCGCGGCATCATGAAGCAGTCGCAGCCGTTCGAGCGCGAGGAGCTGACCAAGGACGAAGGCTTGAAGCTGTTCGCGGACCAGCCGTTCAAGCGCGAGATCATCGAAGGCATCGGTGGCGACGAAGATGCCGCCGAAGGCGGCGGCTCCGATGTGGTGACGGTGTTCCGCAACAAGAGCTGGTCCGACCTGTGCCGCGGCCCGCACGTCGCATCGACCGGCGACATCCCCGCGTTCAAGCTGCTGCGCATCGCCGGCGCGTACTGGCGCGGCGACGAGAAGCGGCCGATGCTCCAGCGCATCTACGGCACCGCCTGGGAGTCGCAGGACGCGCTGGACGCGCACCTGCACAAGCTCGAGGAGGCCGCGCGGCGCGACCACCGCAAGCTCGGCCGCGAGCTCGACCTGTTCTCGTTCCCGGAGGAGCTCGGCGGCGGGCTGCTCGTGTGGCATCCGAAGGGCGGCGTGCTGCGCAAGCAGCTCGAGGACTACGCACGCGAGGTCAACCTCGCCGCCGGCTACGTGCCCGTGTACTCGCCGCACGTCGCGCGCAGTGTGCTCTGGGAGACCTCCGGTCACCTGCGGCAGTACCGCGACAACATGTATCCCGGGATGGAGCTCGACGCACACGAGTATTTCGTCAAGCCGATGAACTGCCCGTTCCACGTGCTGATCTTCGGATCCAAGACCCGCTCGTATCGCGACCTGCCGATCCGGATGTTCGAGCTCGGCACCGTCTACCGCTACGAGCGGAGCGGCGTGCTGCACGGCTTGATGCGCGTGCGCGGCCTCACCCAGGACGATTCGCACATCTTCTGCCGGCCCGACCAGCTCGTGGACGAGATCGTGCGTGTGATGGACCTCACCGTCGAGATCCACGGAACGCTCGGCTTCGGCGAGCCCGTCATCCATCTGTCCACCCGGCCCGGCAAAGCGATCGGCGATCCCGAGATGTGGGAGCGCGCGACCGACGCGCTCAAGGGCGCGCTGGACCGGTGGGGCAAGCCCTACGAGATCGCCGAAGGCGAAGGCGCCTTCTACGGGCCCAAGATCGACATCCACTTCCACGACGCCATCGGACGGCTGTGGCAGCTCACCACGATCCAGGTGGACTTCGCGCTGCCCGAGGCGTTCGACTTGTCCTACGCGGGCGACGACAACGCCAAGCACCGGCCCGTGATGATCCACCGCGCGATCTACGGCTCGGTCGAGCGAGTCACCGGCGTGCTGATCGAGCACTACGCGGGCGCGTTCCCCGCGTGGCTCGCTCCCGTGCAGGCGGTCGTGGTTCCCATCGCCGACCGGCACAACGACGCCGCCCAGGCTCTCGGCGACCGGTTGTCGGCCGCCGGCGTGCGTGTCGAGGTGGACCTTTCGGACGGAACGATGCAGAACAAGGTCCGCAACGCCGAGATGCAGAAGACGCCGTACGTGCTGGTGCTCGGCGACAAGGAGATCGAGGGCGGGACGCTGGCGGTCCGCAAGCGAGGCGCCGGCAGGCCGCAGTTCGGTGTGCCGGCCGAGGAGTTCATCGCCGGCCTGCTCTCCGAGATCGAGACCCGCGCCCACTGATGGAACGGCTCTGGACTCCGTGGCGCATGGAATACATCAAGGATCCCGGCCGCGAGGACGTCTGCATCTTCTGCGAGATCCCCAAGCGGGAAGACGACGATGCCGGGCTGATTCTTGCTCGCGGCTCGCTCGCCTTCGTGATCCTGAACAAGTACCCGTACAACACCGGCCATCTGATGATCGTGCCGTTCCGCCACGTCGGCGAATGGGAGTCGATGAGCGCCGACGAGCACGCCGAGATCGCGGAACTGACGGGCCGGGCGATGGAAGCACTCAAGGCAAGTAGCGCGCCGCACGGATTCAACCTCGGCGTCAACCAAGGCCGCGTCGCCGGCGCGGGTGTCGTCGATCACGTGCACATGCACGTCGTCCCGCGATGGGGCGGCGACACCAACTTCACGTTCACCGTCGGGGGCGTGAAGGTGCTTCCGGAAGCGCTCGACGACACCTACGCCAAGCTCAAGCCGCACTTCGCCGGTCGCTGATCTTGAACAATTGGGACACGCCGCTGCGGATGTTGCTGGTGTTGCGAAAAAGTTGCGTCCACCCCCTAGACATCCGCGGCGCGTCGGCGCAGAATCGCACTGCCGGACAAGTTCCAAGCGTGGCTTCCGGCGGGGCCGAACGAGCGAGCGCCCCGCACTGTGCCCCTGGTGGGCTGCCGCGCCGAGCCGACCGGCTAGGGTGACCCTCCGCCCGAGGGCGAGATCGACGATGTCGGTCCCTTCGGATGCGGGGAGGGAGCCACAACCGAAGTGAGAAAGGGTTGACGGGTTGCCACCTCTGTCAGCCCTTTCTCCGCGTCTAGGAACCTTTCGTGCGGTCCGAATGCCGTGCGCGCCACTGCTCGAACAGCGGAGAGCGATTGCTCCGATACAGAACCAGCGCGAGCGCGACGAGCACGACCAGCCCGGCCGCGCGTGTGATCGGGCCGGAGCGGCCCTCCTCCTCGGCCGTCTCGCCCGCGGCGCGGGGCTCGAGCGATCCGGTCGGAATCGCGCTCGGATCGCCCGGACCGGGTGTGCCCGGACCGATGGTGGCGCCCGGTGACACGGGAACGGGCTCGCGGAAGACCAGGGCCAAGAGCCGCAGCAGCGCCGGCACGTCCTTGTTGCCGACCACGTTGTAGGTGCACGAGGTCGTCGAGTACTGGTCCTTGTAGCGTCCTTGCGTGTCGCGGCCGAGCGCGTCGTCGCGCGGCGTCAGGAACAGCACCGCCCGCTGGCCGGCGAAGCGACGCAGGAATTCGACGCTGCCGGCGATCGACTCGCGGTTGCCCGGGTCCTCGAATCCGTCGTGCAGCTCGAGGTCGGCGTAGTTCGTCACGGTGAGGCGCCGCCGGCCCTGCGGGTCGGAGCCTTTGTACCAGCGGATCACGTCGAAGAAGAGCGAGTACGCGCCGTGCGCATCGCCCGGCACGTCGCCGCCGATCGCGCCGTACACCACGATCGGATACGATCGGATGCGGGCCTTGCCCTCGTCGGAGGAGCGACCCGGCGGCGGCGTGCAGGCCGCGAAGGCCGGCGCGGCGGGCAGCAGCGGCAACAGGAAAGCGGCGCAGAGCGCAGCAAGGACGAGACGCTTCATAGGTCGCGCGGACGCGTCCGCTACTTGCTCGCCTCTTCCTTCATCTTGGCTGCTTCGGCCACGACCTTCTCCTGGACGTTGGGCGGACACGGATCGTAGTGCGACGGCGCAACCGAGAACGCGCCTCGTCCCCCGGTCATCGACCGCAGGTCGATCGCATACCGGACCACCTCGGCCTGCGGAACCTTCGCCTTGATCTGGTTCCAGCCCTTGCCGACCGATTCGGTTCCTTCGATGCGAGCGCGCCGCGACGACAGATCGCCCATGATATCGCCCGTGAAGTCGTCCGGGATGGTCACGATCAGATCCACGACCGGCTCGAGCAGCACGACCCCGGCCGCCAGGCACGCGTCCTTGAACGCCTGGCCGCCGGCGATCTGGAAGGCGATGTCGGACGAGTCCACCGAGTGGAACTTGCCGTCGAACAGGCGCGCCTTCACGTCGATGACCGGGTAGCCGGCGAGCACCCCGTCCTCGAGCGTCTTTCGGCATCCTTTCTCGACCGACGGGATGAAGTTGTTCGGGATCGCGCCGCCGACGATTGCGTCCTCGAACTCGAAACCGGAGCCGCGCGGCAACGGCGAGACATCGAGCGAGGCGACCGCGTACTGGCCCCGCCCGCCCGACTGCTTCTTGAGCTGGCCCGTCGCCGAAGCCGAACCGCGGATCGTCTCGCGGTACGGGATCTTGAGCGGCAGCGTCTCGACCTCGACGTGATGGCGGTGCAGACGCTCGATCATCACGTCCACGTGCGTCTCGCCCATACCCTGGATGACGGTCTGGTGCGTCTCGGGATCGCGACGCCACCGGAAGGTGGGATCCTCGACTTCGAGCTTGTGCAGCGCCGACGACATCTTGTCCTCGTCGCCCTGCGCCTTCGGCGCGATCGCGACGGAGTAGAGCGGATCCGGGATGTCCCAGGCCTTCAGCGTCAGCGGCTGCGCCTTGTTCGAGATGGTGTCGCCCGTGAGCGTGTCGTTGAGCTTGGCGATCGCGCCGATGTCGCCGCAGCCGATCTCGCTCATGTTCTCCTGCGTCTTGCCGCGCATCGTGAAGACCTGGCCGATGCGCTCCTCCAGGTCGCGTGTCGCGTTGTAGAGGGGCGCGTCGGGTCGCAGCGATCCTGAGAAGACGCGGAAGAAGGTGATCTTGCCGACGAACGGATCCGCCAGCGTTTTGAACACCACGGCGCTGAGCGGCGACTCCGTCGTGGGCGCGAGCTCGATCGTCTCGCCGCCCTTGATGGTGGCCTTGCGCGGCGGCCGGTCGGCGGGGGAGGGAAGCTCCTCGACGAAGAACTCGGCGAGAAGGTCCACGCCGATGCCCTTGGTCGCCGATCCGCACAGCACCGGAACGCTCGAGCACTCCTCGATCGCCTTCGACAGGGTCGCGGCGACCTCCTTGCGTTGGATGGGGTCACCCTCCAGGTAACGCTCCATCAGCGAGTCGTCGGCGACCACCACGGACTCGACGAGCGCTTCGTGCAGCTTGTGCTCGCGGTCGGCGAGCTCGTCGGGGATCGGCTCTTCGTGGCGGGTGCCTTCGTCGTAGAAGAAGGCCTTCTCGTCCAGCAGATCCACCACGCCGTGGAAGTCGTGCTCCTCACCCACCGGAAGGTGAACGGGAGCGATCTTGGTGCCGAACAGCTCGGTGAGCTCGTCGAGTGTGCGGTCGAACGAGGCGCGTTCGCGGTCGAGCTTGTTGATGAAGATCGCGCGGGGCAGGCCGATCCGCTCGGCGATGTCCCAGGCCGCCTGGGCCTGGACCTCCACGCCGTCCACCGCTGAGACGACGATGATCGCCGCGTCCGCGGCCCGCATGCCGGCCTCGAGATCGCCGACGAAGTCGGCATAGCCGGGCGCATCCAGCAGGTTAATCTTGTGGTCGTGCCATTCGAACGGCGCGAGGCCCAGCGAGACGGAGATCTGGCGCTTGACTTCGTCGGGGTCGAAGTCGGTGACGGTGTTTCCGTCCTCGACGCGGCCGGGACGGTTGATGGTGCCGGAGGCGAAGAGCAGCGCCTCGGCGAGCGACGTCTTTCCTGCGCCCTGATGTCCGACGAGGATGACGTTGCGAATCTTGTCGGTCGGGTAGCTCTTCACGTCGGCAACCTCCGATAGTGACGAGAGGCCAAAGTATAGCCCCAGGGGTTTTCGCGGCCGCGGGCTGCATCCCCTGCGCGCGGCCCGGCGCCGACGGGGTTCGCCGTCGGTATGCTTCCCCCGCGTGAACGCCGAGAACAGACACGATCCCGTCACCCGCAACCGGCTACGCGCGTCCGCGGCGCGGCCCTCGGATCGCGCGCCGGCGGGGATCTGGCTGGGCAGCGGCCTGGCCGCGATGGCCCTTGCCGGCGTGTTCGCGGCGCGCAGCCAGGCGCGGCCCGCGGCGGCGGCGCTGCTCGCGGCGGCGCTGCTGCTGTGGCTCGCGGTGGCCCGCCCGCGCCAGAGCCCGTTCGGCGCCTACCTCACCGCGCTGGTCGATCAGGTCGGCGACGCGATCGTGCTCGCCCCGCTGGCCTGGCCTCTGGCGCACGGCAGCGTTCAGGAGGGCGCGCCGGCCGTTTCGGCGCTCGGCCTGGTGTTCGTCGGCGCCTACGCGCAGGTGCGCAGCCGGGCGCTCGGCTACGACACGCCCGCCGCTCCGGACGGCGCGCCCGAGCGCAGCGCCGTGCTCGCGGTGGGCCTGCTGGCCCCGGCCACGTTCCTGGAGCCCGCGTTGTGGATCGTGGGTGCGCTCGGCGCCGCGGCGGCCGCACGCGTGACGGTCGTGGTCTGGAAGGCGCGGGGCACCTGATGCGCGGGCTGCGCGTGCGCCTGATCGGTTTGGCCTATCTGATCATGTGGCGCATCACGCGATGGATGCCCGAGCGCTGGGCGGTCGGCATGTTCCGGTGGGGCTTCGACCGGTCGTGGCGAAAGAACGAAACGCAGCGCGCGATCGTCACCGAGAATCTGCGGCCCATCGTCGGCGACGGGCCCGGCCTTGCGCCGGCGGTTCGCGCGGCATTCCACTCCTACGGCCGCTATTGGGCCGAGGCGTTTCGGCTGCAGGACATGAGCGACGCCGAGCTGGAGAGCCGGATCGACTTCGTCGGGCAGGAGATCCTCGACGAGGTCATGGCGGCGGGCGGCGCGGTCCTTGGCGTGCCGCACCTCGGCAACTGGGACGCGGCCGGCCGCTACGTCGCCAAGCGCTGGAAGCTCGCCGCGGTCGTCGAGGTGCTCCGGCCCAAGGCGCTGTTCGAGCGCTTCGTCGCCTACCGGCGTGCGCTCGGCATGACCATCATCCCGCTGCATCGCGGCGAGGAGGTCACTCGTCGATGCGTCGAGCACATCAAGGCGACCGGAGACCTGCTGGCGCTCGTGTGCGACCGGGACCTGTCCAAGCGCGGCATTCCGGTTCGCATGTTCGGACGGACCACATCCATGCCGGCGGGCCCGGCGGTGGTCGCGCTTCGCGCGGGCGTCCCGCTGATCCCGGGGGCGACCTGGCAGGCGCCCGACGGCCGCTGGCGCTTCCGCGCCTTCCCGCCGATCGCCACGGGCACCGAGCCCGAGACCCCCGAAGAGATCCGGCGCATCATGCAAAAGCTTGCCACCGTCTTCGAGGACATCCTGCGGGAAGAGCCTGAGCAGTGGCACGCGTTCGTTCCCTACTG
>DATLFO010000193.1:0-31084 GCA_035541035.1 Actinomycetota bacterium | reverse complement strand
GGCCTCATCTTCGATCTTCGCGTCCGGCTGTTCGATCACGTCCAGCGCATGCCGCTCGCGTTCTTCACGCGCGCGCAGACCGGCGCGCTGATCAGCCGGCTCAACAACGACGTCGTCGGCGCGCAACAAGCGGTAACCGGCACGCTCGGGACGATCGTTCAGAACACGATCGCGGTCGTGTCGATCCTGGTGGTCATGCTCGCGCTCGAGTGGCGGCTGACGTTGCTCGCGCTGATCGTGCTGCCCGCGTTCTTGATCCCGTCCAAGCGCCTCGGCCGGCGGCTGCAGGTGATCACACGCGAGCAGATGGCGCTCAACGCACAGATGAACACCGTGATGACCGAGCGGTTCAACGTCTCGGGCGCGCTCGTGGCCAAGCTCTTCGGCCGCCCCGACGAGGAGAAGACCACCTTCTCCGAGCGCGCCGGCCGCGTCCGTGACATCGGCATTCGCACCGCGCTGTTCATGCGCATCTTCTTCGTGCTGCTCGGCCTGGTCGCGGCCGTCGGCACCGCGGTCGTGTACTACGTCGGCGGTCGGATGGTGCTCAGCGACACCATCACGATCGGGACGCTGGCCGCCTTCGCCGCCTACGTCGCGCAGCTGTACATGCCGCTGTCGCAGCTGACCAACTCGCGCGTGGACCTGATGACCGCCTTCGTGTCGTTCGAGCGCGTCTTCGAGGTGCTCGACCTGCCGCACGCCATCGCCGACCGGCCCGGCGCGGTCGTGCTGCCCCGGCCCGCCGGCCGGATCGACTTCGACCACGTCTCGTTCCGCTATCCGGCCGGACGCGAGGTCGGGCTCGCCTCGCTCGAGGAAGGCCTGCCCGCCCAGGACGAAGACGCGATCCCCGAGCTCGTGCTCCGCGAGATGAGCTTCACGGTCGAGCCGGGCCGCACCGTGGCGCTCGTCGGCCCGTCGGGCGCGGGCAAGACCACCACCGCGATGCTCGTCGCCCGCATCTACGACGTCACCGACGGCGCCGTGCGCATCGACGGCCGCGACGTGCGCGACGTGACGCTCGAGTCGCTGCACGCCGCGATCGGCATCGTCTCGCAGGACCCGCACCTGTTCCACGACTCGATCGGCAACAACCTGCGCTTCGCGCGGCCCGGCGCCTCCGACGACGAGATCGTTGCCGCGTCCAAGGCGGCCCGCATCCACGACCTGATCGCTTCGCTGCCCGACGGCTACGACACGGTCGTGGGGGAGCGAGGCTACCGGCTGTCCGGCGGCGAGAAGCAGCGGCTCGCGATCGCGCGGCTGCTGCTGAAGGACCCGGCCATCGTGATCCTGGACGAGGCGACCTCGCATCTGGACTCGGAGTCCGAGGTGCTCATCCAGCAGGCCCTCGAGGTCGCGCTGGAAGGCCGGACCTCCATCGTCATCGCCCATCGCCTGTCCACCGTGGTCGGCGCCGACGAGATCGTGTGCATCGACGGCGGACGCATCCGCGAGCGCGGCTCCCACGCCAAGCTGCTCGCGCTGGGCGGCCTGTACTCCGAGCTCTACGAGACCCAGTTCGCCCGGACCGAGGCCTGAGCCCCGCGCGTCGTTGCCAGGCCGCGAAGGCGGCGTTACGCTTCCATCCCTTCCCAAATCGAAAGCACAGGTCATGGGCATCGGAGAGCGACTGACGGCTCTGAGCGACGAGATCGGAAGGCTCCGTACCGAGATCGCCATCCTCGAGGAGCAGCATGCCTTCGTGTCGGAAGCGGCCGAGGACGCGCGCATCCGCGCCCTCGTATCCGAGACCCCGCTCGCCGACCGCGAATATCGCACGGCCCGCGAGGACGCGGAGCGCACCCAGGCGTCGCTGAGCGAGGCCAAGGAGCGGCTCGAGCGGCTGCGCGCCGAGCAGGACGGGCTGCTCGAGCGCATGTTCGAGCAGCGCTGAGGCGGTTCGGCCCGAAACGCCCGTCCGGGGTACACTCGCGCTCGCCATGGCCGAACGTGTGCTCATCGCCGAAGACGAGTCCATCATCCGCATGGATCTGCGCGAGATGCTCGAAGAAGAAGGCTACGAGGTCGTCGAAGCCGGCGACGGCGAAGCCGCGGTGCGCCTGGCGCGCGAAACCGGCCCCGGGCTGGTCATCCTCGACATCAAGATGCCGGTCATGGACGGGCTCGAGGCCGCGCGCGCGATCAGCGAGGAGCGCATCGCCCCCTGCCTGATCCTGACCGCCTACTCGCAGCGGGAGCTGGTCGAGCAGGCCGCCGAGGCCGGCGCGATGGGCTACCTGGTGAAGCCGTTCACGAAGCAGGATCTGCTCCCGGCCATCGAGATCGCCAAAGGGCGGTACCAGCAGCTGACGGCCCTGGCCGACGAGGTCGGGGATCTGACCGAGCGGCTCGAGGCCCGCAAGGTCATCGACCGCGCAAAAGGCGCGCTTATGGACAAGTTCGCCATGACCGAGGCCGATGCGTTCCGGTTCATCCAGAAAGCCTCGATGGAACGGCGCCTGGGCATGCGCGAGGTCGCGGACCGGATCCTCGACGGTTCACTGGGCGCGGACGCGTAGCTCGCCATCCTCCGGGGCAGTCATCCCCGTAGACCCTTGTGGGAGGAGGCTCCCGTCTTCGCGGCCGAAGGAGGCGGTCGCCGTTAGCCTAGGCCCGACGAGGCAAGCGGGGTATTATCCCGCAAGGTTCGATTGTGCCGTATCCAATGGATTGGGGACCCCCTGGCGTCCCCGGCCGGAAGGGGGATTCGAAGTGAGGAAGCGAATCGTGAGGATCGCCGCGGCTCTCGTGGCGCTCACGCTGGTCGCCGCCGCCTGTGGCGGCGACGACGGCGGAACGGGTCAAGGACCCGACTCGTCGAAGAAGACCGTCAAGATCGGATTCATCGGCGATCTGACCGGTGCGAACTCCGCACTCGTCGTCCCGGGACGTAACGCCGCCCAGCTCGCATTCGAGCAAGCGAACCAGAAGGGCGACCTGAAGGTCACCATCGAGTTCGTCCCGCTCGACAACAAGGAAGCCGACCCGTCCAAGGCCCCGCCGCTCGCGCAGCAGCTGATCGGCGATCAGGCCGTCGTGGGCGTGATCGGTCCGGCGTTCTCCGGTGAGACCTCCGCGGTCCAGCCGCTGTTCGCGCAAGCCGGTCTGACCCACGTCACGCAGTCGGCCACCCGTGCCGACCTGACGGCCGGCGGCAAGTTCCCGACGTTCTTCCGTTCGGTCGGTGGCGACACCGACCAGGCCGAGGCCGCGGCGCGCATCGCCGTCAAGGGTGCGCCCAAGTGCGACACCGTCGCCGTGATCGACGACAAGTCCGCCTACGGCAAGGGCTACGCCGACATCGTGGACGCCAAGGTCAAGGAGTACGGCGGCCGCGTCGTCACGCGCGAGAGCGTCGCGCCGACGACCGACTACACCTCGCTGGTGGACACGCTCCGCTCGTCCAGCCCGAAGTGCGTCGTCTACGGCGGCTACCAACCGCAGTCGTCGATCCTGATCAAGCAGATGCGACAAAAGAACGTCGCCGCGCAGTTCATCTCGGGTGACGGAACCAAGTCCACCAAGTACATCCCCGAGGCGGGCGCCTCCAACGCCGAAGGCACGCTCATGACGTGCCCGTGCCTGGACGCCAACGTATCCGACGAGGCCGAGGCGAAGCAGTTCGTGACGGACTACAAGGCGAAGTTCAACACGGACCCGGACATCTACGCTCCGGAGGCCTACGACGTCGCGCAGATCTTCATCAAGGCGATCGGAGACTGCGGCACCGACGTCACGCGGGCCTGCGTGCTGGACAAGATCACCAACCTGAAGGACTTCAAGGGCCTGACGAAGACCTTCAATTGGACGACCGACAAGGAAGCCCTGCACGAGGTCACGGACAAGGGCGTCAACATCTACTCGGTCAAGGAAGGCAAGATCGTCCTCGACGGCAACGTCAACGACATCGTTCCGGCGTAAAGCCGGACACGACGCATCGGAGGGGCCGCCGTTGGGCGGCCCCTCCTCCGAACCCGAATGGGCATCGCCTCCGAGTGCATCACCTCAGACCTCCCGCTGCGAATGGTGGGTGGTCTGACGACCGGTTCCATCTATGCGCTCATCGCACTCGGCTACACCCTCGTCTACGGCGTCCTGCGCCTGATCAACTTCGCCCACAGCGAGGTCTTCGCTGCGGGCACCTTCGGCGGGCTCATCACCCTGAACCTCATCGCCGGCGACGGCGGCAACGCGTTCCACCTGATCGTGGCCGCCATCCCCGCGATCCTGGCCAGCGCCGCCGTCGCGGTCGCGCTGGAACGAGGCGCGTACCGGCCGCTGCGCCGACACGGCGCCTCCCGGCTGTCGTTCCTGATCAGCGCGATCGGTGCCTCGCTGTTCATGCAAAGCATCTATCTGATCTGGCGAGGCCGCAGCTTCGAGCAGTTTCCCGAGACGATCCCCATCCGCCCGCTGATCGAGATCGGCCGGGTCCAGATCAGCACGGTGGACATCATCGTGTTCATCGCGATGATCGTGATGGTCGTGGGGCTGGACTTCCTGGTGCAGCGCACGCGGATCGGCAAGGGCATCCGCGCGGTCGCACAGGACGCCGAGACCGCCTCGATGATGGGCGTCAACATCGACCGGGTCGTCACCTGGACCTTCATCATCGGCGGCGCGCTCGCCGGCGTCGCCGCGCTCCTGTGGGGGCTGCGGTTCCCGACCCGGTTCGACGTCGGGTTCCTGCCCGGTATCAAGGCCTTCACCGCCGCCGTTCTGGGCGGCATCGGAAACATTCGCGGCGCCCTGCTGGGCGGCCTGACGCTGGGCCTGATCGAAAACGTCGGCGCCGGTTGCTTCGGTGACGCATGGAAGGACGTCATCGCCTTTACCGTGCTGGTGCTGGTGCTGCTGTTCCGTCCGACCGGCATCCTGGGTGAGGACGTCGTGGAGGGCAAGGCGTAATGCGGCCGCTGCTGGCGTTGGCGAGCGTGATCGCGATCATCTTCGCGTGGGCCTACGGCGACTCCAAGGTCGGCGGCCGCGTTCGCGAGTTCTACGACAAGCGCGAGAAGTGGATGTTCCCGGTCGTGTTCGCGGCCTTCTTCGGCGTCTTCGCGCTGCTGACCACATTCCTGGACGTCGCCAAGCTCGAGCTGGGCTTCCTGGTCGGCTACAACGCGCTGCTCGCGATGGGGCTCAACGTCGTGGTCGGCTACGCCGGACTGCTCGACCTGGGCTACGTGGCATTCTTCGCCGTCGGCGCCTACACCATGGCGATCTTGTCCAACGCGGGTCCGATCCAGCTTCCGTGGGATCTCGGGTTTTGGCAGATCCTGCCGCTCGGCATCGTCATCGCGATGATCACCGGCGTCATCCTCGGCGGCCCGACGTTGCGGCTGCGCGGCGACTATCTCGCCATCGTCACGCTCGGGTTCGGCGAGATCGTCCGCATCGTGGCGCAGAACCTCGACGGGGTCACCAACGGCGCGCGCGGCATCACCGGTGTCGAGAACATCAGCATGTTCGGCAAGTCGCTGGGGCTCGATCCCAAGCCTTACTACCTTTTGACGCTCTTTTTCATCGGCGTCGCGGCCATCTTGATTCGATCCCTCAACAACTCGCGCGTCGGCCGGGCGTGGGCCGCCATCCGCGAGGACGAGGTCGCCGCCGAGGCGATGGGCGTTCCGACGCTGAAGTACAAGCTCTGGGCGTTCGCGATCGGCGCCGCCGTCGCATCCGTGGGCGGCATGGTGTTCGCGGCAAAGGTCACGTTTATCGATCCCGTGTCGTTTCATCTGATCATCTCGATCTTCATCCTGTCGGCCGTGGTGCTCGGCGGGCTCGGATCGACCGCGGGCGTTATGGTGGGAGCCGTGCTGATCAACGTGCTGCCGGAGATGCTGCGCGGGCTGAGCAAGCTCGGCACTATCGGGGACAAGCTGCTCGACGCCCGGTTCGGCATCTTCGGGCTGGTCTTGGTGATCATGATGATCTTCCGGCCCGAGGGCATCGTGCCCAGCCGGCGTCGCGCGGCCGAGATGAAGGGCGGCGCGGAAGAGACCAAGGGCCCGACCGGCGGCGGTCTGCCGGCCGAGCCGGCTCCCGCGGGAGGCGACGAATGAGCCTGCTCGAGGTCGATGCCATCACGATGCGCTTCGGCGGCCTGACGGCCATCGACTCGCTGTCGTTCGTCGTCAACGAGGGCGAGATCCGGGGCCTGATCGGTCCGAACGGCGCGGGCAAGACCACGTTCTTCAATGTCGTCACCGGCGTCTACAAGCCGACCGAGGGCGAGGTGCGCTTCGACGGCAGCTCGTATCGCGGCAAGAAGCCGCACCAGATCACCAAGGCCGGCATCGCGCGCACGTTCCAAAACATCCGGTTGTTCCCCAACATGAGCGCGATCGAGAACGTGATGGTCGGCGCGGACGTGCACAGCCACACCACGGTCGGCGCCGCTATGTTCGGGCTCGCGCGCCGCAGCGAGCACATGAGCATCGATGCCGGCTACAAGATGCTCGAGCGCGTCGGCATCGTTCATCTCGCCTCGCACACCGCCAAGAACCTGTCCTACGGCGACCAGCGACGCGTCGAGATCGCGCGCGCGCTCGCGACCCGGCCCAAGCTGCTGCTGCTCGACGAACCGGCCGCCGGCATGAACCCGGCCGAGAAGGCCTCGTTGATGCGTCTGATCGGCAGCATCCGCGACGACGGGGTCACGATCCTTCTGATCGAGCACGACATGAAGGTCGTCATGGGCATCTGCGAGCAGGTGGTTGTGATCGACTTTGGCCAGAAGATCGCCGAGGGACCGCCCGAGCAGGTTCAGCGCGACCCCAAGGTCATCGAGGCCTACCTGGGCCGCGGCGCGGCAGAAGGGCACGCTGGATAGCCATGTCGATGCTCGTGCTCGAAGACATCCGGGTCTCCTACGGCAACATCGAGGCCGTCAAAGGAATCTCGCTGGTCGTCGAGCCCGGCGAGATCGTCACGCTCATCGGCGGCAACGGCGCCGGCAAGACCACGACTCTCAAGACCATCTCGGGCGTGCGGCGGCCGTCCAAAGGAAAGATCTCGTTTCTGGACGAGCGTATCGACAAGCTCGCCGCGCACGAGATCGTCACCCGCGGCCTGATCCAGTCGCCCGAAGGGCGCCGCATTTTCCCGGGGATGAGCGTGCGGGAGAACCTGGAGATGGGCGCCTACCATCGCGGCGAACCCGACGCCCCGGACTTCGATCGCGTGTTCACCCTATTCCCCGTGCTGAAAGAGCGCATCAAGCAGGCCGGCGGCACGCTGTCCGGCGGTGAGCAGCAGATGCTCGCCATGGGCCGCGCGCTGATGGGCCGCCCCAAGCTGCTGATGCTCGACGAGCCCTCGATGGGCCTGGCCCCGATGTTCGTCGAACGCATCTTTCAGATCATCACCGAGATCAACCAGCAGGGAACCTCGATCCTGCTCATCGAGCAGAACGCCCAGATGGCGTTGCAGACCGCGCACCGCGGCTACGTGATCGAGACGGGCGAGATCCGTCTGAGCGATCGGGCGGACAAGCTCCTCGGCAACGACGAGGTCCGCAAGGCGTACCTGGGGGAGTAGGGGAGGAATCATGAGACGGTCCCGCATCATCATCGTTGCGGTGCTCGCGCTCGCGTTGACCGCGAGCGCGTGCGGCACCACCGAGCAGCAGCGGACGCCGCAGAACGACGAGCCGCAGGCGATCCCGACCGTCGAGCTGGGCGAATGCCAGACGGCACAAGGGACGCAGCAGCCCACCGCCCCGAAGGGCGTGGACTTCAAGACCCAGCTCAAGGAGCCCGGCAAGCTTCACGTCGGCTCGGATAACGCGTTCCCGCCGTTCGAGGAGATCAAGGCCGGGGCCTCCGAGCCGGAAGGCTTCGACGTGGACCTGTACAAGGAGATCGCCAAGCGCCTCGGCCTGTCCGCGGTGTCCACGACCACCGAGTTCGACGGCCTGTTCACGCAGTCGATCCCGACCGGCCAGTTCGACGTCGGCATCTCGGCGATCACGATCAAGGAAGAGCGCAAGCAGACCGTCGACTTCACGATCCCGTACTTCGAGGCCGACCTGTCGCTCGCGGTCAACACGGCGCGTACGCCCGGCATCAAGTCGATCGAGGACCTGGCCGGCACGACGCTCGGAGCGCAAAAGGGCACCACCGGCGAGGACTGCGCAAACTTCCTGGTCCAGGAGGGCAAGGCCAAGGAGGTCCGCGCCTACAACGACGCGCAGGCCGCGTTCGCCGACCTCGTCGCCGGCCGCGTCGCCGCGATCGTCAACGACCGGCCGGCATCGGAGGGCTTCATCGCCAAGAACCAGGATCTCAAGGTCGTGCAGGTGATCAAGACCGACGAGCAGTACGGATTCGCGATCAGCAAGCAGAAGCCCGATTTGCGAGTCAAGATCAACGAGACGCTCGAGGAGATCATGAAGGACGGCACCTACGCCACGATCTACGAGAAGTGGTTCGGGACGCCGCCGCCCTTCGAAGTTCCGCTCACGAGCGGATAGCCGCGCCATGAGCGCTCCCGCCCCCCGCACGGCGCCCGGGCAGGCGGCGGATCCGGGTCCGTTCGGCGTCGACGAGCACGTCAGCGCGCTCGCCCGCGCCGGTCTGATCGTCGCCGTCGCCGCCGTCGCGCTCGCGCTCGTGCGGCCGCTCGGCGGCGACGCCTCGGTGTGGAACCGCGTCGCGACCGGCGCGGGGATCGGCGCGGTCCTGCTCGGCATCGCCGGCCGCTACGTCGCCGGGGCGCGCGGGATCCGCGGCGCCTCGATCGGCCAGGCGGCGATCGCGGCGGGAGCGCTTGCCGCGCTCTACGCCTATTTCGACGGCGCGGTGCGCGACGGCACGTTCGATCCGGGCCGCTTCTGGCAGCAGTACTTCGACCCCGACGTGCTGCGCACGCTTCCGGGCGACTTCGCGCGCGGGATGGTCAACACGCTCAAGCTCGCCTTCCTGGCCGAGGTGCTCGCCATCGGGGTGGGGCTGCTCGTCGCGACGTTCGTGCTGTCCCAGAAGTTCTACGTGCGCTATCCGGCGGTCGGCTACGTGGACCTGGTGCGCGGCCTGCCGCTGGTCGTGCTCACGTTCCTGATCCACTTCGGCCTGCCCAACATCGGCGTGACCTTCAGCCCGTTCATATCGGCGGTGGTGATCCTGACCGTCAACGCCTCGGCCTACGTCGCCGAGATCTTCCGCGCCGGGATCCAGGCGCTGCCACGCGGCCAGATGGAGGCGGCCCGCAGCCTGGGCATGCCGCACGCCATCGCGATGACGAGCGTGATCGTGCCGCAAGCCGCCCGCGCGGTCATCCCGCCGCTGCTGAGCGAGTTCATCGCGCTGATCAAGGACACCGCGATCGTGATCGCGCTGATCGGCTTCACCACCGCCAGCCGGGACCTGTTCGGGGCGGCCCGCACCGCGGCCGCCTCGACCTTCTCGCCCACCCCGTACATGGCGGCGGGGATCGTGTACCTGATGATGACCGTTCCGCTGTCCCGGCTCGTGGGCGTGCTGGAACGCCGGCTCCGCACCAAGACCGCATGACGACCATCATCCGGCTCGACGGGCTGCGCAAGAGCTTCGGCGACCTCGAGGTCCTCAAAGGCGTGGACTTCCGCGCCGCGCAGGGCGAGGTCGTCTGCGTGCTCGGGCCCTCGGGCTCGGGCAAGTCAACCATGCTTCGCTGCATCAACCGGCTCGAGGAGCCGACCGGTGGCCACATCTACGTCGAGGGCATCGACATCGGCCGGCCGGGGGTGGACATCAACAAGGTCCGCCGGCACGTCGGCATGGTGTTTCAATCCTTCAACCTGTTCCCGCACAAGACCGCGCTCGGCAACGTGATGCTGGCGCTGCGCAGGGTCCTGCGCCTGAGCGAGTCGGAGGCGCGCGGCCGCGCCATGAGCGAGCTCGCCCACGTCGGGCTCGAGGACAAGGCCGATTCCTACCCCGCGCAGCTGTCGGGCGGGCAGCAGCAGCGTGTCGCGATCGCGCGTGCGCTGGCGATGCGGCCGAAGGTGATGCTCTTCGACGAGGTCACCTCGGCGCTGGACCCCGAGCTGGTCACCGAGGTGCTGGACGTGATGACGCGTCTTGCGAGCGAAGGCATGACGATGATCGTGGTCACGCACGAGATGGGGTTCGCCCGCGGCGTCGCCACGCGTGTGGCGTTCATCGACGACGGGCTCATCGTCGAGGAGGGCCCGCCCGCACAGATCATCGACCGGCCGCAGCACGAGCGGACGCGGGCGTTCATGTCCAAGATCCTGTGAGCCGCCCGCGGAGATGGAAAGAGCCGGAGATGAAAGAACCGGGACGGGCGGCCGGGATATGGAAAGCCCCGGGACCGGCTCGACGCTCGCGCCTTCCCCAAACGCAAGCGTCTCGCAATGACCCCGGGGCTGACTCGCCGGTTTCCCGACGAGCCGGGCGGGACGCTATCAATCCGTCCGCGGTCCGGTCAACTCGACGCGAGCACCAAGCCTCGACCGCCACTTCAAGGTTCGCCGTGGCCGGGATCCGGCTATTGTGCCCGGCCGTGAGCGAGATCACGGTCCGCCGGGCCACCGCCCAGGACCTGCCCGCCGCCCAGCGGCTCTGGCAGGATCTGCAGGCGGTGCAGCACCGGTTCCGCATCCTGCCGCCGTCCCGCGATCCCGACGAGGTGTTCCGCGACGAGTTCCTCGGCTCCGACGGCCGCGACGACGCGCTTTGGCTCATCGCCGAGGCGGGCGGCGAGGTCGCCGGCATGGCGTATCTCCACGCCGAGAAGCCCAGCCGCGTCTCGGACGAAGAGGTGCTCGAGCTGTCGCGTGTCGCCGTCGCCGAAGGCCTGCGCGGCCGCGGCGTCGGCCGGGCGCTGGTCGCCGCGGCCGAGCAGGTCGCGCGCGAGCGCGGGTCCCGGTACCTGGCCGCCCGCATCTTCTCGCGCAACGAGGCCGCGGTCCGCTTCTGGGACGCGCTCGGGTTTGACTCGTTCCTCGACACCCGCATGCGTCCGGTCGACCGGCCCTAGCGCGGCCGCCGGACGGGCCCCCGGAGGGCGGCGGCGCGGCGAATATACTCGGGGCGTGGCCACCGAAACGCACGGCGCCGAAGGCTATCTCGAAGCCGTCTACGAGCTGAACGAGGAAGGCGTTACGGTCGTCCAGGCGCGCATCGCCGAGCGGCTCGGCGTCTCGCGCGCCGCCGTCAGCGAGCAGGTGCGACGTCTCACCGCCGCGGGCATGGTCGAGCCCGGCGCGGGCCGCGAGATCGTGCTGACCCGGCACGGCCGCCGCGTCGCCGAGGACGCGGTGCGCCGCCACCGCATGGCCGAGCGCTTCCTGGTGGACTTTCTCAAGATGCCCTGGCACCTGGTCCACCAAGAGGCGGAGAAGCTGCAGGAGGCGCTCACGGGCGCACTGCAGGAGCACGTCGCGGCGCTGCTGGACGGGCCCGGCACCTGCCCGCACGGCAACCCGATCCCGGGCACCGGCGCGGTCTTTCGCACCGACTTGGTGCAGTTGCGCGAGTTCTCCGCCGGTGACGAGGTCGTGCTCGAGCGGCTGCTCGAGGACGTCGAGCTCCGGACCGACACGCTCAAATACTTCGAGGAACACGGCCTGATGCCCGGCAACAAGATTCGCGTGGTCGCGGTCGCGCCCGACGGCACGATGACGCTCGAGGTCGGCGGCGTGTCATGCGCGATCGGCGCCGACCTGACCGACAACCTGTGGGTCGCGCCCGTCTAGATGCCCGCCAAGCGCCGCGCCGCGTCCCCCTCCGCCAGCCCGACCGGCCCGCGGCCTGACGTGCTGCTTCTGCTCGACGGACACTCGCTCGCCTACCGCGCGTTTTTCGCGCTGCCCCCCGAGATGGCGACCTCTTCGGGACAGCCGACCAACGCGGTCTACGGATTCACCTCGATGCTGATCAAGCTGCTCGCGGACTACGGCACCGAGCGGGTCGCGGTCGCGTTCGACCTCGGCAAGCCGACCATCCGCCTCGCCCAGTACGCCGAATACAAAGCCGGCCGGCGCGAGACGCCGCCCGACTTCAGCTCGCAGCTCGGCCTGCTGCGCGAGGTGCTGTCGTCGCTGAAGATTCCGGTGTTCGAGGTGCCCGATCACGAGGCCGACGACGTGCTCGCCACGATCGCGCGCCGCGCCGAGGAGGCCGGCGTCGAGGCGGTGATCGTGACCGCCGACCGCGACGCGATGCAGCTGGTCCGGCCGGGCGTGACCGTGCTCTTCAACCGGCGCGGCGTCTCCGACATCGTGATGTACGACCCGCCCGCGGTGCAGGAGCGGTGGGGAATCACGCCGGTTCAGTATCTGGACTACGCGGCGCTGCGCGGCGATCCGAGCGACAACCTTCCCGGCGTGCCGGGCGTGGGCGAGAAAACCGCCTCGAAGCTGATCGCGCAGTACGGATCCGTCGAGGCCGTGTTCGAGCATCTCGACGAGCTGACTCCGAAGCTGCGCGCATCGCTGGAGGCCGGCAAGGCCGACGTGCTGCGCAACAAGACGCTGACCCGGCTCGTGGACGACCTGCCGCTCGACCTGGACGCGGCCGCGATCCGGATGGGCGAGTGGAACCTCGCTCAAATCTACGAGCTGTTCAACTCGCTCGAGTTCCGCTCGCTCTACGAGCGGCTCGAAGGCATCGGCCGCGCGCCCACCGACGTGGCCGATACGTTCGTCGCCGTCACGGGCGGCGACGCCGCGACGATCGCGGCGGCGGCGCGCGCGGCCGGCTCGGTCGCGGTCGCACTCGCGGCCGGCGGCGACGGGCTCGCGCTCGCGGTGCACGAAGGCGAGTCCACCTGGCTGGCGACGCGCTCCGAGGCGATCGCGCTGCTGGCCGACCCGAATGTGGCGATTACCGCGCACGACGCCAAGGCGCTCGTGCGGGCGCTCCGCGCCGGGGACGCCGCGCCCGGCTCGATCGCGATGGACACGATGCTCGCCGCCTACCTGCTCGACCCGGCCAGCGGCGCCTACGATCTTGCCTCGGTGCTCGCACGCTACCTCAAGCGCGACCTGCCCTCGGCCACGCCGCCCGAGCAGGACGGGCAGATGAGCCTGGACGTCGGCGACACCGATCTGATCGAGGAGACCTGCGCGCGCGCGGCGGCGCTGCCGCGGCTCGGGCAGCATCTGGCCTCCGAGCTCGAGCGGCTCGGCATGATGGATCTGCTCCGCGACGTCGAGCTTCCGCTTGCCGCCGTGCTCGCCGAGATGGAGCGCACCGGGATCGGGATCGACGTGCCCATGCTCGAGGGGATGTCGCGCGAGCTCGGCGAGGAGATCGCCGGGATCGAGACGCGCATCTACGAGCTCGCGGGCGGGCCGTTCAACATCGGCTCGACGCCGCAGCTTCGCGACGTGCTGTTCGGCCGTCTCGGGCTCAAGCCCGCCAAGAAGACCAAGACCGGGTTCTCGACCGACGCGGCCACGCTCGAGACCCTGCGCGACGAGCACCCGATCGTGCCGGAGCTGCTGCGCTACCGCGAGCTCACGAAGCTCAAGTCGACGTACCTCGATGCGCTGCCGCCGCTCATCGATCCCGCCGACGGACGGCTGCACGCGACCTTCAACCAGGCGGCCGCCGCGACCGGACGCATCTCCAGCGAAAACCCCAACGTGCAGAACATCCCCGTGCGCACCGAGCTCGGCCGGCGCATCCGTGCCGCCTTCGTCGCCGGTTTCCCCGGCCATACGCTCGTGGTGGCCGACTACTCGCAGATCGAGCTTCGCGTGCTCGCGCATATCACCGGCGACGAAGGGCTGCGCCAGGCGTTCGCCAACGACGAGGACATCCATACCGCGACTGCCGCGAAAGTGTGGGGCTTCGAACCGGCCGACGTGCCGAAAGATCTGCGCAGCCGCGCGAAGATGATCAACTACGGGCTGTCCTACGGCATGAGCGCCTTCGGGCTCGCGCAGCGTCTGGGCATCGCGGCCGACGAGGCCGCCGAGTTCATCGAAGCGTATTTCAAAGGCTTTCCCGGCGTTCGCGACTTCATGGACGCCGTGGTCAAAGAGGCCTACAAGAACGGGTACACCGTCACCGCGCTCGGACGGCGCCGCTACCTGCCCGAACTGAACCACTCGAATCCACGCATCCGTTCCCTCGGGGAACGGCAGGCATTGAACGCGCCGATCCAGGGAACCGCCGCCGACATCATCAAGCTGGCGATGCTCAAGACCGAGTCGGGCCTGCGCGAAGCCGGTTTGTCCGCCCGAATGGTCCTGACCGTCCACGATGAACTCATCTTCGAGGTTCCCGACGCGCAGCTTCGCGATACCACGGAGGCGGTGCGTTCGTTGATGGAGCAGGCGTACCCGCTGGACGTTCCTCTGAAGGTCGATATCGCGACCGGCCGCTCGTGGGCGGACGCAAAGGACTAGATAGAAGGAGCCTGGCGGAACCCAGCGAATACGGTCAGGATGAGGACGTCGGGAGAGCCGACGCCTCGGAGGGAGCCCGAATGCGTAGGAGCACAATGAACCAGTCGAATCCACCCGGTGGCAGTGGGGGCTCCGCCGGCAGCGTCGCGGCCTTGCTCGGCCGCCGCGAAGTTCTCTCCATGGCCTATGCCGACGTGATGGCGGTGCGTGAGCGTTCCCGCCGCAAGCGTCTGGTCACGCTCACGTCGATCCTTCTGATGCCGACGGCGTTCCTGTGGTACCGCATTGCCGACGGCCGCCCCTTTAACCCGTTCGCGCTGCCGGACTGGCACATCGAGCCGATCATGATCGCGCCGCTGCTTCTGATCCTGGCGCTGATCGTGCTGATCCTGATGCCCATGGGCAACAGCAAGTCTCCGCATGTGATGTACCGGCCCGAGCAGATCGAAGTCGGGCTCGACGACGTCAAAGGCCTGCACGCGGTCGTCGACGAAGTCGTGCGCACGCTGAACGTGTTTTTGGGCTACGCCACCTTCCGCGACCGTTTGGGCGGCAACCCACGCCGCGGCGTGCTGTTCGAAGGCCCGCCGGGCACCGGCAAGACGCACCTCGCCAAGGCGATGGCCAAGCATGCGGGCGTTCCCTACCTGTACGTGTCCGGTCCCGCGTTCCAGTCCATGTGGTACGGCGCGACGGCCAAGAAGATCCGCAGCTTCTTCAAGGCCCTGAAGAAAACCGCCCGCAAGGAAGGCGGCGCGATCGGCTTCATCGAAGAGATCGATGCCTTCGCGACCACGCGTGGCGGAATGGAGGGATCCTCGCCGACGCATATCGTCAAGAGCGGCCTGTTCGGGCGCCGCCGCGAGCCCACCATCGCCTCGGGAACCGGCGGCACCGTCAACGAGCTTCTGATCCAGATGCAGTCCTTCGACACGCTGCCGCTGTCGTGGCGGATCCTGGACAAATTCAAGGAATGGATCAACGCCTTCCTTCCGCCGGACGCGGCTCTGCAGAAGCGCAAGCCGCCGTACCACAACGTGCTCGTGATCGCGGCGACCAACCGCGGCGACTCGCTCGACCCGGCGTTGATGCGTCCCGGCCGCTTCGACCGCCGGCTCTACTTCGACCCGCCGTCGCGTGCGGGCCGCCGGGAGCTCGTGGACTACTTCCTCGGCAAGAAGCGTCACGGCGCCGACATGACCACCGAAGCCAAGCGCGAGGAGCTGGCCGCGATCACGTTCGGCTACACCCCGGTCATGATCGAGCATCTGCTCGACGAATCGCTGATCGTCGCGCTCCGCAAGGGCCGTGACGAGCTGTGGTGGGAAGACATCATGGAAGCGAAGATGACGACCGAGGTCGGTGTGAAGAACCCGGTGCAGTACACGACCGAGGAGCGGCGCCAGATCGCGACCCACGAAGCCGGCCACGCGGTCACCGCATACCTGATCGGCGAGGGACGCAACCTGGAGATCCTGTCGATCATCAAACGGCGCGACGCGCTGGGTCTGCTCGGCCACTCCGACGCCGAAGAGCGCTTCACCAAGACCAAGTCCGAGCTGGAGGCGCTGCTCAAGATCTCGCTGGGCGGCATGGTCGCCGAAGAGATCTTCCTCGGCGAGAGCGGCACCGGACCCGCGGGCGACCTGGCGGGCGCGACCGGCGTCGCGGCCGAGATGGTCGGGTCGCTCGGCATGGCGGGATCGCTGATCTCGTTCCGGGCGATGGGGGAGAGCGTGCTCGACCCCGGCCTGGTCGGACGCGTGCTCAACAACCCCGAGGCCCGCAAATCCGTGGACAAGCTCCTCAGCGACAACAAGAAGGACGTGACGAAGCTTCTGACGGGGCACACGCGTCTGGTGATCGCGCTCCGCGACGCGCTGCTCGACCGCGACGAGCTGATCGGCGAGGAGATCACCGCCGTTCTTGCCGAGGCCGGCGGCGTGGAGGCGCAGCGGCTCGCTCGCATCCCGCAGCCGAAGCGGACGCGTGGCGGTCGGAGCGAAAAGGCAGCCTCGTCACCGCGGTAAGGATCGGAGGTTCACCAAAGGGAAGCCCGAGGGCTTCCCTTTTTCTTTCATTAACGAGCTCCCGCGATGGCAGGACATTGTCGGATGTGTCCCAAATCGTTCTATGGCCTCGGAGGAGGCCGGTCCATCTCGAAGGAGATCTCGTGCGTATTCGTCTGCTTCTTTTCATGCTCGGGGCCGGGGCCATCATGCTCCTGCCGAGCGCCGGCATCGCCGGAACCTGCAACATCACTCCGGCGTCGCCGGCGGCCGGCGCGCTGCTGCGTGGCGCGGCCTCGGTGTCGTTCACCTGGTCGGGCGGCTGCGGGCACCATGCGCCCGCCAACACCGTGTCCGTGACCGTGAACCGCCCGGCCGTCGCCGGCGGCGGGACGGTTCTGCTCGGCACGGTGACCTACCCGGCGGCGACGATCAGCTGGCCGACCGCGAACGGCTCGTTCGGCGACGGCGCCGGCTACTCGCTGACGCTTACGATCGGCGGTGTGAGCGCCGGTGCGGAAGAGTCGATCCTGGACCTGACGGTCGACAACACCGCACCCGTGATCGGCGCCGGCCTGCGCAGCCCCGCGCCGAACGCGAACGGCTGGAACGCCTCGGCCGTGACGGTGGATTGGACGTGCACCGACGCGCTGTCCGGCGTGAACGAGGCGGCCACAACCTTGACCGACACGGTCTCCGATGAGGGGGCGAACCAGAGCGCGACCGCGACGTGCGTGGACAACGCCGGCAACGTCGCGACCGCGGCCGAACCCGGCATCAACATCGACGTCACCGCTCCTACCATGGCCGTGTCCGCCCGCACACCCGTGAACGACGCGGGCTGGAACAACACCGAAGTCGAGGTCGTCTGGTCCTGCCAGGACGCCCTCTCGGGCCCGGTCAACGCGACCGAGTCCGACACCGTGGCCACCGAGGGGACCGGGCAGTCTGCGAGCGCGACCTGCACCGATCTCGCCGGAAACCGCACGGGTGACACCGTCGAGGACATCAACATCGACACCGCGGCCCCGTCGATCGTCTTCGCGTCGCGCACCCCGGCGAACGCCGGCGGCTGGAACGACTCGGCCGTGACCGTCGCCTGGGACTGCTCGGACGATCTGTCCGGACCGGAAGCCGCGTCGGTCGAGACCACCGCCGCGGGTGAAGGCGCCGGCCAGTCGGCCAGCGGCATCTGCACCGACCTCGCCGGGAACGCCGCGGGCGACACGGTGGAGGGCATCAACATCGATTTGACCGCGCCCGAGATCACCTTCGTCGCTCGCACGCCCGCGAACGCCAGCGGCTGGAATGCAGGCCCGGTCACGGCCGAGTGGGCGTGCACCGACGCGCTGTCCGGCGCGGAAGCCGCGACCGTCGACGAGACCGTGACGACCGACGGCGCCGGCCAGAGCGCTTCCGGCATCTGCGCCGACCTCGCGGGCAACACCGCGAGCGACACGGTCGAAGGTGTCAACATCGACACCGTCGCCCCGTCGATCGTGCTCGCCTCGCGCACGCCCGCCAACGCCGACGGCTGGAACAACACCGCCGTCGACATCGAATGGGCGTGCGACGACGAGCTGTCGGGGTCGGTCGCCGGATCGGATGCCGCGACCCTGACGGCCGAGGGTGCGAACCAGTCCGCGAACGGCGAATGCGCCGACCTCGCGGGCAATACGGCGAGCGACACCGTCGAGGGCGTGAGCATCGACATGACCGCGCCCGCGGCCGCGATCGCCGGCTCGGCCTTCTACCTGCGGGTGCTCGACAGCACGATGACGATCACCGGCGTGGACGCGCTGTCCGGCGTGAAGTCAATGAGCGTGACCTTCGCCAACGTGCTCGGCGGATCGCAGACGCTCGAGGCGGAGTGCGTTGCCGGATGCGGCACGGCCGCAGCGACGTTCCACGTCGACCTGGCCGCGCTGGACGGGGCCGGGATCTTCACGGCGCAGGCCGTCGCCACCGACTACGCCGGCAACACCGGCGCGCCGTCGGCGGACATGATGGCCGTGATCGTGTAACGCGGAACCGAAACGCGAAGGAGGGGCGGCCTGGCCGCCCCTCCTTCGACGGTGCACACGCTATTGTCCGAACCAGGCGGCGAGCCGCTCGCGCTCGTAGCGCTGCTTGGCCTCGAGGTTGTCGCGGGACGGGGGCAGCAGCTTCACGTCCGGCGGATCCGCCAGGAAACTGCCCTGCACCTGCATGGCCTCGCCGTCCCCGGTCTCCAGATAGCAGCCGCCTTCGCCGTTCCACCGGGCCTCGCTCGGATCGCCGCGCAGGAACGCGGCGATCCGTTCCGCGGCGGCCAGGGCCTCGCCTTCAGCGATCACGCCGGCCTTGGGCATGGGCTTGCCGTCGGCGAGCTGCATGCCGACGCAGTCGCCCGCGGCCCAGACGCCCTCGAAGCCGGTCTCGAGGGTCGCGGGGCCGGCCTTGACCCATCCGCCGGGCCCGGTCAGCCCGGCGTCGGCCAGGACCGGGGGGACTACGTGGCCGGGGATGCCCAGCAGCACGTCGAACGGGATCGTCGCGCCGCCTTCGGCGATCACGCGGCCGGCCTCGACCCGCTCAGCCTTGGTGTTGGGCAGGAAGTCGATGAAGCGGCCGGCGAGCCGCCCTTCGATCGCCTCACAGCCGCTCGGGCCGACGACCGGCAGCGAGGACGGCATCGGCGAGAACACCGACAGGGTGACGTTCGCGCCCCGCGCCCGGGTCGCCTCGTCCAGCAGCAAGGCCAGCTCGAACGGCGCGGGCGAGCAGGGATAGGGGTTGCCCAGGATCCCGATGACGACCCGGCCCGATTCGATCGTGGCCATCGTCTCGGCTGCCTCGGCCACGCCCGATCCGTAGATGTCGAGCCCGTGGTCGAGGAAGCCCGGCACCGCATCCGGTTTGCCCTGCGCCCCCAGTGCGACCAGCAGCGCGTCGGCCTCGACGGTCCGTCCGTCCACGACGGCGGCGCGGGCGGCGGGGTCGATCGAGGCGATCTCGCCGCGGACGAAGCGGATCCCGTGGCGCTCCAGCGCTTCGAGCGGCCGGCTGCCTTCGGCCATGGTTCCGTGGCCGGTGATCTCCATCGTCTTGCGGAAGCCCATCTTGAAGTGCGTTCCGCGGTCCGCGAGCACCACCTCGTCGCCGGGCGCGATCTGCCGCAGCCGCACCGCGGCGGCGACGCCGCCGAAGCCGCCACCCAGAACGAGCACTCGTTTCGCCATGCCTTTGACCTCCGGGAGAGAAGTGGACGGGAGGAATCGCCGCATACCCTACCGGCGGGGCCGAAGCGAGCGGCAGAGGCGGCGTTGACACCCCTTCCGCCGCGCCGATACTATCTGCGAGCCCGTTTGGGCAGGTCAGCGGCAGTTCCCGCGCCCCATCCGGTTCCGGTTTCGGGGCGGAAACCATCCCTGGACCCCACTCGACGGGTAAATACTGTGTACGGAGCCGGCACCGGGCCGGCCCGAGGAGAGGAATGAGGCTTCGTGCCTGAGGACTACCCCGTCACCAGTGACGTGATCGAGAACGACATCGGTGGCAAGGAAGAGCTGCTCGCCGCCTACGAGCAGTCCATCAAGAACTTCGACGACGGCGACCTTGTCGTCGGCAAGGTGGTCAAGGTCGACAAGGACGAGGTCCTGCTCGACATCGGCTACAAGAGCGAGGGCGTGATCCCTGCGCGCGAACTGTCGATCAAGCACGACACCGATCCGCGCGAAGTGGTGTCGGTCGGCGACGAGATCGAAGCGCTGGTCACGCAGAAGGAAGACAAAGAGGGGCGGCTCATCCTCTCCAAGAAGAAGGCGCAGTACGAGCGTGCCTGGGGCCAGATCGAAAAGGTCATGAACGACGAAGGCGTCGTGACCGGAACGGTCATCGAGGTCGTCAAGGGCGGTCTGATCGTTGACATCGGCCTGCGCGGCTTCCTGCCCGCGTCGCTGGTCGAGCTTCGCCGCGTGCGCGACCTGACGCCGTACGTCGGCAAGCAGATCGAAGCCAAGATCATCGAGCTCGACCGCAACCGCAACAACGTCGTGCTCTCGCGCCGCAAGTATCTCGAAGAGGCGCAGAGCGAAGGACGCAAGTCGTTCCTCGAGCACCTGGCCAAGGGTGAGGTTCGCAAGGGCGTCGTGTCGTCCATCGTGAACTTCGGTGCGTTCGTGGACCTCGGCGGCGTGGACGGGCTCGTTCACGTGTCCGAGCTTTCGTGGAAGCACGTCGAGCACCCGAGCGAGGTCGTGCAGGTCGGCCAGGAGGTCAACGTCGAGGTTCTGGACGTGGACCTGGACCGCGAGCGCATCAGCCTGTCGCTGAAGAAGACGCAAGAAGATCCGTGGACCGCGTTCGCGCGCACCCACGAGCCCGGCCAGATCATCGACGGCGCCGTCACCAAGCTGGTTCCGTTCGGCGCGTTCGTTCGCGTCGCCGACGGCATCGAAGGTCTTGTGCACATCAGCGAGCTCGCCGAGCGCCACGTCGAGACGGCCGAGCAGGTCGTCAAGGTCGGTGACCCGGTCAAGGTCAAGATCATCGAGATCGACTCGGAGCGCCGTCGCATCTCGCTGTCGGTCAAGCAGGCATCCAAGGAAGGCGCGCCCGAGCCGGTCGCGGTTCCCGAGATGGAGCTCGTCGACGAAGCGCTCGCCGCCGAGCCCGCCGCTGCTGCTCCGGACGGTGCCGAGGTGCTCGAGGCCGCGATGGCTCCCGAGGTCGAGGCCCCGGCCGCGGAGGCGCAGCCGGACAAGCCGCAGCCGCTGTCGGAGGAGTCGCTGGAGGCGATCATCGCCGACATCAAGAAGCGGCAGGCCGCCGAGTCCGAAGGCTAAGCACCCGTGCTGCTCGTCGGTCTGACCGGCGGCATCGCATCGGGTAAGTCCACGGTTGCCGCCATGCTCCTCGAGCGTGGCGCGCAGCTGATCGACGCCGACGAGATCGCACGCGAGATCGTCGAGCCCGGCTTGCCCGCGTGGGGCAAGATCGTCGAGCACTTCGGTGAGCAGGTCTTGCAGGCCGACCGGCGGCTGGATCGCGAGGTGCTGGCCGAAATCGTCTTCGGCGATCCGGCGAAGCGGCGGCTGCTCAATGAGATTACGCATCCGCGGATCATGGACGAGATGGCCCAGCGCATCGCCGCGCTCGCCGGCACCGATGCGATCGTGGTGTGCGACATTCCGCTGCTGACCGAGACCGGCCGGTCCTCGATGTTCCAAATCGTCGTCGTCGTTGAAGCTCCCGAGGAGGTTCGCGTCGAGCGACTGATGCGCACACGCGGCTACACGCGCGAACAAGCGCTCGAGCGGATTCGAGCGCAGGCCTCGTCCGACGACCGGCGAGCCGTCGCCGACGTCGTGATCGAAAACGACGGGGATCTGGACTCTCTCCAAGCCCAGGTCGAGACGCTGTGGAGCCGGTTGCAGAGCGCAGGGTAGATCAGTAGAACGTCGCTCTGAGAAGCGCGCCCAAACTCATGATCGTGACGGCTGTGAAGGCGCCGAAGGCAAGGCTCGGCCTTCGGCGACCTGACCAAATCAGCCCGCCGAGCGTCAACGCCTGAGCGATCGTCCCCGGCACGATCGGCCACAGCCACCACACAGCTCCCGCATAGGCGAATGGGATTGCAGAAATCGCTGCCACGGCCATCACCACCGACGATACGATCGCGACGCCGATCGGCAATCCCGCAAGGATGTCGGCGGCGTGGGTGGGTTGGTGGCGGGGGACGAGTCGGACCGTCGTTCGGGTGATCTTGTCGTGCAATGGTGTCGTGCGAGGACGCATGATGGCGATCACGAGAGCGATGGCGCCCAGCGGCCAGAGAAAGATCAGTGTGGTGCCCGCGGCCATCCGAAGCGCGGAAGTACGGGCTGACAGGGCGGAGCCGGATCGGTGCGTCACGACGATGCCGGCCAGCTGCTTGCCCGGTGTCGCGCCCCACCGAGTCGTCGACCCCCACTCGTAAAGGACGACGACGACGATCACGAGCACGATGAAAGGTGCGCTGCCACTTATCGGCCAAAACGGATAGGCCGCCGCCGCGAGCATGATCAATGCAGACAGGATGAGCCCGTCTAGAAGCCGAGCAATGGCCCGTCGCGGAAGCCCCACGGATGACCTCGTCGTGTCTGGTCCGCAGTTCGCGAGCGCCCCTTCGCAGTAGTTCGCCATCACGCATACAACGAACGATGCACATCCAAGACGTTGAATCGGACGGGATTTCGGAGGCGTCGCTGCAGGAGCGAGCCGACGTGGTGGCCGCGCTGCTTCGTGGGGCCGATGCGTTGACTGCGGCCGCGACCGAGCTGCTGGCCGGCGGCGGCATCGAGGCGGTCGCCGGCCGGCCGGTCGAGCACATGCTCCGCACCGACGCCGGCTCGACACGCACCGACGCCTCGATGCTGGTTCAGGCCGCCTCCATGCTGGACCGCATGCCGGCGCTACGCGAGTCGTTCGACGAAGGACTCGTCTCATGGGGTCAGGTTCGCAGCATTATCGTCGCGCTTCGCAGTGTGCCGGCAACAGAGTGGTGGCGGATCGATGGGTTGGTGCGCGACCACGCCAAGCTCCTGGCCGGTATGGACTCCGATCGGCTGATCGCCCTCGTGGACGACGAGGCGGCGCGCTTGCGTCCCGACCGGCCGGTGCGTCGCGAAGACCGCGCCATCCAGTCCAGCTTCCTTGCGATCCAAGGCCGCTTCGACGGCAGCGCGAGCCTCTACGGCGAAGCCGACGCGATCTCTGCCGCGACCATCGTCGATGCGCTTGATGCCGTCGCCGACCTTCCGGTGCATCCCGATGCCGGAATCACCCGCGCCCAGCAGCGCTTCGGCGCGCTCGTGCACATCTGCGAAAGGACACTCGCCGGCGAGTCAGCCGAGCTGCGTCCGCGCCCGCGCGTGCTGGCGCGCATCGACGTCGCGGCGCTCGACGACGCGGGTCGCGACGACGCACTGCGGCTTCTCTGGTCGCTGCGCGGCCGCTCGCCGCGACTCAGCAGCGTCGCGCGTGACGAGCTGCTCTGCGACGCAACCGTCGTCCCCGTCTTGTTCGACGGCCCCAGGCCGATCGCCGTCGGGGATCAATCGAACGTGTTCTCCGACAAGACGCGCAGCGCCATCGTCGCTCGCGACGGCCGCTGTCGCTTCTGTGGGGACGCGCCGGCGGCGTGGTGCGACGTCCATCATCTCGTGCCCGGCCACGGCAACACCGCCGATGACGGGTGCTTGCTGTGCCGCCGGTGCCATCGCACCGTCCACCGCTACGGCTGGACCATCTCATGGTGCGAGGACGGAGCGCTCGAGTTCAAGCGTCGCAACAAGTCCTTCGTCAGCCACCCGCCCTAAACGACGGGCCGTTCACCCGGCGCCGGAAAGCTCGCTGCCCGCGGGCCGATACAATCTCGTCCATGCCCCCCTATGAAGCAGTCTTGTTCGATGCCGGTGAGACGCTCGTGCGACCCGAGCCGTCCTTCGGCGGGTTGCTGCATGCGATCCTGCACGACCTCGGCTACGTACATACCGAAGACGAGGTTGAACGATGCGCCCGCCCCGCGCTTATGACGGCGCTCGACCGAGCGACGGCAGAACGGCGGCCCTGGTCGGTCTCACCCGACTCTTCGATCGCGTTCTGGAGCGGTGTCTACACGGACATGCTCGGCGGGCTCGGCATCGAGGACCGGGACGGCGCGCTCGCGACCCGGATCTATCGCGAGTTCGCACAGCCGCACCGCTACGGCCTTTTCCCCGACGCGCTCCCGGCGCTGCGCGAGCTCAAGGTCCGCGGCTATCGCCTCGGCGTGGTCAGCAACTGGGAGGATTGGCTCGCATCTTTGTTCGAGAGGCTCGGCGTCGCGAGCCTCTTCGACGCCGTCGTCGTGAGTGGCTCCGAAGGCGTCGAGAAGCCCGACCCGGCGATCTTCGCAATCGCGCTCGAACGAATGGGCGTGCCGCCGGAGCGCAGCGTCTACGTCGGCGACAGCCTGACGCACGATGTCGCGCCGGCACTCTCGCTCGGGATGGGCGCGGTCCTGATCGACCGGCACCGGCGCTACGACGGCGTGCATCGACCTACGATCGAATCCCTCGGCATCTTGTCGGCGGTCCTATGAGCCAGCAGCGCCTGTTCACGGTGGAGGAGGCTAATGCGCTTCTGCCAACGGTTGCGCCGATGGTCGAGTCGCTCCGCGATGCGCAGCGCGAGATGGACGACCGCCACGACCAGGTGACGTCGGTCGCGGCCGGGAACGGAGGTGGGGAGCCGGGTACAGCCTTCCTCGAAGCGAACGAGCGGGCGGCGGCGATGCTCGCGGAGATTCAGGCGCTCGGCATCGTGGTACGCGATCCATCCACCGGCCTGATCGATTTCCCGGCCGAGCGCGACGGCGAGGAGATCTTCCTATGTTGGCGTCTCGGCGAAGACGACGTCGCCTGGTGGCACCCGATCGACACCGGTATCGCCGGCCGGCAGCCGCTGTGAGCGGGACTCCGCTCCGGAGGAGTGGCCCCGCGAAACGAAAGGGAACCCGCAAGCGTCCGGCGGCGTCCAATCGAGAATGAGCCAGCGGCGAATCGTGATCGGTGCGCTGAGCGTCGCGCTGGCGATGTCCGGTTGCACGCGCGCGGGTGAAGAGGTGCGGCCGTCGCCGCGCCCGACCCCCACGCCGACCCCGACGCTCGGGGAGCCCGTCCCGTTTGCGCCGGCGTCGCTCCAGTTCATCGTCCTGGACCGGTTCGGTCCGCCGGTCGCGTGCGATCCCGACACCTACCCCGTCGGCCGAGCCGACGGGGAACGGCACGCGGCGGACCAGTGGTGGAGCGAACTCAACGTTGGCTCGACGCACGGGCGGGCGATCATCGACCGGCTGGGGTGGGCGTTCCCGCCGTCGGCGGCCGAGGTGGATCGCGTCGCCGCCTACCGCGAGTACAAGAAGCTGCGAACGGTGCAGATGACACTGGTCGATCGGGCGTATCAGTTCGAGATCAACGCCGCGCCTCCCGGAGGCTCGGGAAGCTGGGACGGCGGGCCCGCGACAAGATACGTCGGCTTCATCTTGCCCGACGGCCGGATCGAGTCGGTCATCGAACATCCAATCGATGTGAACTGTCCGGTGTGCCTCGACGGCGAGACGCGGATCCGGGTCCCCGGCGGCGAACGGCCGGTTCGTCTGCTCCGCCAAGGCGACCCCGTCCTGAGCGTCGGCCGCGGCGGAGAGACGATCGTGACCACAGTCCGTCGGTGGGTGCGGCGCCCCGCGCACGGACCGCTGCTCGCGTTCGAGCTCGCCGACAGGCGACGCCTGCGTATGGCCGGCGCGCATCCGCTGCCGGACGGACGCCCTGCCGGCATGCTCGCCCCCGGGGATGAGCTCGGCGGCTCGCGAATCCTGCGGCGAGATGCAGTTGAGCCCTCGGGCGGCGCAACCTACGACATCCTCCCGGATGGTCCGACGGGGCACTATTGGGCGAACGGAATCCTTGTGGCGTCCACCATCACGGCATCGCCCCGGCCAGAACGTCACTGACGGCGGGGCCGGCCGTTAGCCGCTGGAGCGTCGCGCGCTACGCGTCGGCGACGATCACGAACAGCGGCACGCCTTCGAACGGCCGCAGGACCGGACGCTCCTGCAGCGACCGAGCCCATTCGACGTCGCGCATCCGCTCGAGCCGCGCGTTGCGCCAGCCGGCCGCCTCGATCGCTTCCAGCAGACCCGCGGCGGTCGTGCCGCTCGCGAGCGGAATCTGGGCGAGCAGCTCCGGCTCGTAGTGGCGATGGTGGTCGCCGGGAACCCGCAGCGCCTGGCGCACCAGCTTTCCTGCGCGCCGCCGCGCCTGATGCGCGAGGCCGCTCTGTCCCCACATGCCTTCGAACGACACCAGCCTTCCGCCGGGAGTTACGGCGCGCAGCGCCGCGAGCGCCTTCGGCGGATCGGGCAGCGTCCAGAGCACGTGCCGCTCCATCACGACGTCAAACGGCCCGGCCGGGGGCCGGTCGGCGGGCGCCTCGACGATCTCGATCTCGTAGCCACGGTCGGCCGCCTTCGCGCGAAGCCGCTCGAGCATTCCGGTCGACAGATCGAGCGCGGTGACCCGGTGCCCGAGCGAGGCGGCGAGCAAGCTCATCGCGCCCGTTCCGGCGCCGACGTCGAGGATGCGAGCGGGGGCCTCCGGCAGCACGCGCGCCATCAGCGCGCGCCAGGTCGCGGCCTCGACCGGGTCGGCGACCGAGTGGCTGGATGTCGCGTCGTAGGTGCGTGAATCGGCGTCCCAGAACTGTTGCAGGCGTCGGTGCGCGTCGTCAATGCTCATGGCCTCACCCTACCGGGATCGGAAAGGCCCGGCCCGGCGTCATCCCCCGGCGGTACGATGACGCCTCGATGCCGGCCTTTCAGATCGTGTCCGAGTTCGCCCCTGCCGGGGATCAGCCGGCGGCGATCGAAGCGCTCGCGCGCGGCCTGGGCCAAGGCCACGAGTTCCAGACCTTGCTCGGGGTGACCGGCTCGGGCAAGACTGCGACGACCGCGTTCCTGGTCGAAAAGATCCAGCGGCCGACGCTGGTGATCACACCCAACAAGTCGCTCGGGGCGCAGCTCGCGTCCGAGTTCAAGGAGCTGTTCCCCAACAACGCCGTCGAGTACTTCGTCAGCTACTACGACTACTACCAGCCCGAGGCGTACGTGCCCTCCAGCGACACGTACATCGAAAAGGACTCCTCGGTCAACGACGAGATCGACCGGCTGCGCCACAGCGCAACCGCGGCGCTGCTGCAGCGACGCGACGTGCTGATCGTGGCGAGCGTGTCGTGCATCTACGGGCTGGGCTCGCCCGAGCAGTACGAGCAGCATCTGCTGCGGCTGATCCAAGGCGTGGACGTGCCGATGGAGTTCATCAAGAAGCGGCTCGTCGACATGCAGTACGACCGCAACGACTACAACCTCGCGCGCGGCAAATTCCGGGTGCGCGGCGACACCATCGAGATCTATCCCGCCTACGAAGAGCACATCTTGCGCGTCGAGATGTTCGGGGACACGGTCGAGAAGATGACCGTGATGAACCCGGTGACCGGCGAGATCGTCGGCGACGTCACCGACACCAGCATCTTCGCGGCCAGCCACTACGCCGCCAGCCAGGAGCGCATGCAGGTGGCGATCAACGGCATCGAAGCCGAGCTTGCCGAGCGGCTCGCCCGGTTCGAACGAGAGAACAAACTGCTCGAGGCGCAGCGCCTGCGCATGCGCACGACCTACGACATCGAGATGATGCGCGAAATGGGCTTCTGCAGCGGCATCGAGAACTACTCGCGCCACATCGACGGCCGCGCGCCCGGCGAGGCTCCCTACACGCTGCTCGACTATTTTCCCGACGACTTCCTGGTGGTCATCGACGAGTCGCACGTGACCGTGCCGCAGCTGCACGCGATGTACGAAGGCGACCTGTCGCGCAAGCAGACACTGGTCGATCACGGCTTCCGGCTGCCGAGTGCGATCGACAACCGGCCGCTCCGGTTCGAGGAGTTCTTGCAGAAGCTCAACCAGGTCGTGTTCCTGTCCGCCACGCCCGGCAAGTACGAGATCGAGGTTTCCAAGCAGGTGGTCGAGCAGGTCGTGCGGCCGACCGGCCTGGTCGATCCCGAGGTGATCATCAAGCCGACGAAGGGTCAGATCGACGACCTGATCGAGGAGATCCGCGTCCGCACCGAGCGGGGCGAGCGCACGCTCGTCACCACGCTGACCAAGAAGATGGCCGAGGACCTGACCGACTACCTGCTCGAGATGGGCCTGCGGGTGCGGTACCTGCACTCGAACATCGACACGATCCAGCGGATCGAGATCCTGCGCGACCTTCGCCTCGGCGAGTTCGACACGCTCATCGGCATCAACCTGCTCCGCGAAGGGCTCGACCTGCCCGAGGTGTCGCTGGTCGCGATCCTGGACGCGGACAAGGAAGGCTTCCTTCGGTCCGAGACCTCGCTGATCCAGACGATCGGGCGTGCCGCGCGAAACGTCGGGGGCCAGGTGATCATGTACGCCGACCAGATCACCGACTCGATGCGCCGCGCGTTGGAAGAGACCGCGCGGCGCCGGGCCAAGCAGATCGCCTACAACGCCGAGCACGGCATCGATCCGCAGACCATCCGCAAGAAGGTCAGCGACATCCTGGTCGCGGCCGGCCTGGCCGAGGCGCCCACCACGCCGTCGAAGGCGGCCAAGAAGAAGCGCGCGATGCGCCGCGACCTCGAAGGCACGCCGCGTGAGGAGCTTCCGCGTCTGATCCAAGCGCTGGAGGACGAGATGCACGAGGCGGCCAAAGAGCTTCGCTTCGAGTACGCAGCGCGGCTGCGGGACGAGATCAACGAGCTGAAGCGGGAGCTGCGCGAAGTTTCCTGACGGCGCGAAAAGGCCTCGCAAATCCGGGCAAAAGCCGCCGCTCGTCGAACGAGCGAGCATACCTCCTGGGAGCGACTCCACCACTCAAGGTGGTCGATGCGGACTCCGAGAACATTGGGGAAGTTTCTTGCTCGCGGCCTCTACCGTGCGCAGAGGGGGATGAAGGATGAGTTCTGCCCACGCCGCTTTCGACGGCTCGTCGGGCGATGCCGCCATCGCGGCCGCTCGCCCGTCCGTGTCGCCACCACCATCGCGCGGTGGCCTCGTCTCGTTGCTCGCCCACGACCTGCGCGTCCCCCTCGGGCCGCTCGCGCTTGCCACATCGAGTCTGGCGGCCGATCCGACGATCGGCGGCGTCGCCCGCGAGTACGCGCAGATCGCCTTTGTCCAGAGCGCGCGCGTCGGACGGATGATGTCCGCGGCGCTCGCGGCCAGCGGCCGCCTTCCGTCCCTCCGGCTCGCGCGCCTGGCGATGGTTGCGACGGTGCGCGCCGCATCGGACGCCTTCGCCTCGCTCGGCGGCACGATGACGGTGCAGGGCGTCGAAGCCCCGGTCACCGCCGATGCCACCGTGCTCGGCGAGTGCCTGCTCAACATGGCCGAGCTCGCGGCGGGCGGGTCGATGAGAACCGCCGCTACGGTTGATCCCGGCGAGCGTGTGGTCGTCTCTTTCACGTGCGATGACGCCGGGCGCTGCGCCGCCGCCTTCGCCAAGGACACCCCCGACGACGCCGACTCGGCGTTCGCGCTCGCGGCGGTCGCCGTCGCCGGCGCGTTCGGCGGGCTCGTCGAGGTGACCGACGGCGAGATCGCGCTCGTGTTCCCTCCGGCGGAGGACGCATGACCCTGCTGCACGCCGGTCCCGTTCGCTGGATCGCGGCAGGAGCGGCCGCCTTGACCGTGACGATCTACAGCGCGTTGATGCTCGGCCTGAACGTCCCGTCCGTCCGTGCCGTGCCGCTCGCCCCGTGGGCCGAGGGCGGCTACGGCGCCGATCGAGTCGAGGAGCCAGCCGCGGCCGGCATCGCGGACCCCGTGAAGAACCATTCGCCGTCGTCGCGGGTTGCCGGGGTCCGAATCCCGTCGGCCGCGGACAGCGAAGCACCGGCGGCCCCGGCGTCTCCCGCTCCCGCCCCTGCTCCCGCTCCCCCTCCTGCGGTGCCGGCTCCGCGGCCCGCGCCGCTGCTGCCCGCGGTGCCTGCGATTCCGTCGCTGCCCGGCATCGACGGCGTGCTCGCCGGGGTGGGCGGCCTATGAGCCGGCTCCGGTACGGCGAACTGCCCATCTGGGCGAAGCTGCTCGTTCCGTTCGTGATCTTGATCTTCGTGTGGGGGTTTTTCGGCACGCTGGTGCTGGTGCGCTCGCGTGACGGCGAGGCCCGCAGCCGCGCGACCGCCCAGCTCGCGACGGCGATCGACACGGCCCGCGCCGCCTTTGCCGACGAGCAGGCCTCGTTGGTCGAGTCGGTCCGGCTTGCGTCTCAGCTTCCCGGTGTGCGCGAGGCGGTCGGGTCCCGCGACACCGCGGCCTTGGAAGCGCTTCTGGTTCCCGTCGCGGCCAACGGCCGGCACCGGGTTCTGCGCGTCACCGATGCGCGGGGCGAGGTGCTCGTGACCGTGGACGCGTCGGACGGCGATCTCGCCGTCTCGCGCGGCGGGTCCCTGGCCGAGCCCGCCGTGCTCGCCGCGGCATCCGGTATCGCCGACGGCTACGGCGACAAGCACCTCGGTGTCCGGGATCGTGAGATGTTCGTCGCCGGGCCGGTGCTCGCGCCGGGCGCCGCAGCCGGCGGGCCGGTTTCGGGAGTGATCGTGGTGGCAACCGATGCATCGCGTGTCGCTCACGAGCTCGCGCGATCGACCGGCGCGGCGGTGACGCTGTTCTCCGCGCAGGGATCGGCGCTCGCGGCCAGCGGCAGACGCATCCCGTTCGAACAACCGGGCGCGGGAATCCAGGCGTCGATCGGCGGTGGCAGCCCCTTCGAAGCGTTCTACGCACCGCTGCTGCATCGCGGCCGCGTCTTCGGCACCCTCGCCGTCGGCTACTCGGCCGAGTACATCCTTGCCGGGGTGCGCGGCACGGCCGCGCTGTGGGCCATCCTGATCGGCTTCGGGGTCGCCGCCGCGACCGGCATCGGTATCGTCGCGACCCGTGCGGTCGCTCTGCCCGTGGGCCGGCTCGTCGAAACGACCGAAGAACTCGAGCGCGGCGACCTGTCGGCGCGCGCCGCGGTGATGCACGGCGACGAGATCGGCCGTCTCGCGGAGTCGTTCAACCGCATGGCGGCGCAGCTCGAGGCCGGGCACGCCGAGCTGGAACGCG
>DATLFO010000192.1:0-5188 GCA_035541035.1 Actinomycetota bacterium | reverse complement strand
CGCCGATCTGCCGGCCGACACGACCATGGACCGGTTGCTCGGCACGATCCGCGACCTCAACTCCGACGCGAGCGTGACCGGCATCATCGTGCAGCTGCCGCTCCCTCGCGGTTTGGATGCCGTGGTCGCGCAGGAAGCCGTCGATCCGCTCAAGGACGTCGACGGGCTCCATCCCGAAAATCAAGGTCTGCTGATGCTGGGACGGCCGCGGTTCGTTCCCGCGACGCCGTCGGGCGTGGTCGAGATCCTGCACCGCAGCGGCATCGAAGTGGACGGCGCGCACGTGGTCGTGGTGGGCCGCTCGAACCTGGTGGGCCGCCCGCTCGCCGTGCTGATGGGACAGAAGGCCGATGGGCTCAACGCGACGGTCACGCTAGTCCACACGGGCACCCGGGACGTCGCGTCGTTCACGAAGCAGGCCGACATCGTCGTCGTCGCCGCGGGCCGCGCGGGCTCGCTGACCGGCGAGATGATCAAGCCCGGCGCGAGCGTGATCGACGTCGGCACCAACCGCGGCCCGGACGGCAAGCTGATCGGCGACGTGGACTTCGCGTCGGTGGCTCGGGTTGCGGGGGCGATCACGCCGGTTCCCGGGGGTGTCGGTCCCATGACCATCGCGATGCTGCTGAAAAACACCGCGCTCGCCGCAACCCTGTCGTAGCTCCCTGGTCGCTGTCGGCCCCTGCGGCTAGCATGGCCCCGTGACCACCGAGCGGACGCCTGCGCAGCAGCGGATCTTCGACGAGCTGTTCGGCCGCGAGGAGCGGCCGGTTTGGGATGGCGACATCCGCACTCGCATTCGCTCGGAACTCGAGGACTCGATCCGCGCGGCCGTGGATGCGATGGGCGCGGCCATCTTCGTCGGCAAATACGATCTGGATCTGATTCATCGCTGCGAAGGCCGTTGGGCGGCGAAGAACGCGAAAGAGTTCGCGTGGACGATTCAGATGATCCGCGGGCGCGTCGCGCATACCGCGATCGAGATCGCGATGATGGATCCGGATGCGGGCGCGCCGCTCGATCTGATCGACCGCGCGGTTGCGGCGCTCAGCGACGGATCCGAGCAAGAGTCGGTCGCGACGTTCCTGAAGGGCCTGGATCCGATCGACATGGCCCGGCTGAAAGGCGAGGCCAACAACGCGGTCGTCGGATTCATGAGCGACTGGCCGAAGGTGGACCGTCGCTGGTACCCCCGCACCGAAGCCAGCGTGCGCGTGCAGCTGTTCCGCGGGCGGGTGAAGCTGGGCGCGAAGTACGACATGGCGTTCGGGCCTCCCGACGGGATGCGTGCGCGGGTCGTGATCGTCGATTTCAAGACCGGAAAGCGGCACTCCAGCCACGTGGACGATCTGCGCTACTACGCGCTGATCGAGACGCTCAAGACCGGCGTGCCGCCGTACCGCGTCGCCAGCTACTACCTGCACGAAGCCGACTTCCACGTCGAGACCGTCACCGAAGAGCTGCTGCAAACCGCGATCCGGCGAACCGCGGACGGGATCCGGCGCATCGCGGCGCTGCAGAGCCGTCAGCCGGTGATGAACCCCGGGCCGCACTGCCTGTTCTGCCCGGCGCGCGAAACCTGCGAACCCGGCATGCACTGGATAGCGGCAGAGCGGCCATCGGCCGCTCCGGAGTATGAAGACGAAGACCCGATCTAGTCCAGGTCTCCGGCTTCGATACGCTTCAGGCGGCGCTCGCTGATCAGCTGCGAGCCCTCGACGATGCGGTGAAGGGCCTCGGGCTCGTTGAGCGCCGCGGCCAGCACGCCGGTCAGGTCGCGCTGCGAGATGATCCCGACGACCTTCGTGCCTTCGACGACCGGCAGGTGGCGGATCCACTTGTCGGCCATCAGCGCGGCCGCTTCCTTCAGCGAGGTCTGCGGGCTGATCGTGATCACGTCGGTGGTCATGACGTCCTTCAGCGGCATCGCAGCAGGGTCTTGGCCTTCCGCCACGCAGCGCAGCACGTCGCGCTCGGTCACGATGCCGTTCAGATGCTCGCCGTCCATGATCAACAGCGATCCGGTCTGCGCGGCGCGCATCTTCTTCGCCGCGTCCGCGAGTGTGTCGTCCGCGGCGTCCACGACCGCCGCCTTGGTCATGATCTCGCTGATCTTCATGTGCGCTTAGCCTCGCTGGTCGATCGGGCGGTAGCTCTGGTTTCGCGGCCCGATGTACTCGGACTCGGGCCGGATCAGTCGGTTGTCGGCGTACTGCTCGCGCGCATGTGCCGTCCAGCCGGCCACGCGTGACGCGGCGAAGATCGGCGTGAACAGATCGATCGGCAGCCCGAGACAGTAGTAGACGCTGGCAGCGTAGAAGTCCACGTTCGGGTAGAGGCCCTTCTCTTCCATGACCGTCTGCTCGATCGCCTGGCTGATCTCGAACCAGCGCATGTCGCCGATGCGCTCGCCGATCTCCTTCGAAAGGCGGCGCAGGTGCGTGGCACGCGGATCCTCGGTCTTGTAGACGCGGTGGCCGAAGCCCATGATTTTCTTCTTCTCGGCCAAAGCCTTTCTGATGTAGTCCGGGGCTTTGGACGGATCGCCGATCTCGAGCAGCATCTTCATCACGGCCTCGTTCGCGCCGCCGTGCAGCGGTCCCTTGAGCGTCGCGATCGCCGCGGTCATCGCCGAGTGGATGTCGGACAACGTCGAAGCGGCCACGCGGGCCGCGAACGTCGAGGCGTTCATGGTGTGGTCGGCGTGCAGGATCAGGCAGATGTCCATCACCCGCGCGGCGTCCTCGTCCGGCTCCTCGCCGGTGATCATCCACAGCAGATTGCCGGCGTGGGTCAGCTTCGGGTTGGGGCGCAGCGGCTCGAGGCCGTTGCGTAGCCGGTGGTAGGAGCCGATCGCGTTCGGCAGGCGCGAGATCAGCCGCATCGCCTTGCGGTAGTTCGCTTCGGCAGAGTTGTCCCAGCCGTCGGGGTCGTGCGCGCTCATCGCGGAAACCGTGGTGCGCAGCATCGACATGGGGGATGATTCGCTGGCGAACGTCGGCATCAGCGCCGCGACCCATGGGTTCAGGTCGCGCTCGCTGATCAAGTTGTCGGTGAGCTTGTCCAGCTCGCCTTGCGTGGGCAGAGCCAAATGATGCAGCAGATAGACGACTTCTTCGAACGTCGAGTTCGGTGCGAGGTCGTGGATGTCGTAGCCGACGTAGAACAGACGACCGAGCTTGCCGTCGATATCCGAGATCGCTGTCGCCGCCGCGACGACGTCTTCGAGGCCGGCTCCTGGCATCCCGCTCCTTCCTGACTTGTTGGCCTGGGCGATGGGGGCGTCCCGGCCTCTTGTGGGGGTCCGGGCACGTCCATCATGCCACATCGGAGTGACGGCAGGCCAAGCGGTCCCGAGTGTTCGCCCGATTGTTCGCCCGGCCACGCGGGCGGCGATAATGCCGGGGACCGTTCGAAAAGGAGCAACCACGATGACCTATAAGGTGACGTTCATTCCGGGCGACGGCGTCGGCCCGGAGCTGTCCGAGGCGACGCGCCGCGTCCTGGAAGCGACCGGAGTCGCGTTCGAATGGGACGTCCAGGAAGCCGGCGCCGACGTGATGGATACGTACGGCACACCGCTGCCTGATCATGTTCTGGACTCGATTCGCGCCAACAAGCTTGCGATCAAGGGCCCGATCACGACACCCGTCGGCGGCGGATTCCGCAGCGTCAACGTCGCGATCCGCAAAGAGCTGGATCTGTTCGCCTGCCTGCGACCCTGCAAGTTCTACGAAGGCGTTCCCGGCGCGTTCCCCGGCACCGACGTCGTCGTCGTCCGCGAAAACACCGAGGACCTCTACGCCGGCATTGAGTTCGAGGAAGGATCCGACGACGCCCTGAAGGTGATCGATTTCCTCAACTCGATCCAGTCCAAGACGATCCGCGAGGACTCGGGCGTGTCGATCAAGCCGATCTCGATCTTCGGTACGCAGCGCGTGGTGCGCTTCGCGTTCGAGCATGCACGCAAGTACGGCCGCAAGAAGGTCACCGCCGTGCACAAGTCCAACATCATGAAGTTCTCCGACGGGCTGTTCCTGCGCGTCGCCGGCGAGGTCGCCAACGAGTACCCCGATATCGAGTTCGAGGAGCGCATCGTCGACAACTTGTGCATGCAGCTGGTGAAGCGGCCGGAGGAGTACGACGTGCTGGTGCTGCCGAATCTGTACGGCGACATCGTGTCGGACCTGTGCGCGGGTCTGATCGGCGGCCTCGGGCTGGCGCCGGGCGCGAATGTGGGCGAGTCGGCGGCAGTGTTCGAAGCCACGCACGGCAGCGCCCCCAAGTACAAGGGCCAGAACAAGGTCAACCCGATGGCGATGATGTTCTCGGGCGTGCTGATGCTGCGTCACCTGGGCGAAGAGAAGTCCGCCGACGCGCTCGAGCAGGCGCTCGCCGACGTGATCCGCGAAGGCACCAGCGTGACCTACGACCTGAAGGAGCGTCGCGACGATCCGACCGCGGTCGGGACCAGCCAGGTCGCCGACGCCGTGATCGACAAGCTCAACGCTTAGCCCGTCGAAGCATCAAGAGGCCCCGGCATCGCGTCCGGGGCCTCTTCGCGCTCAGACGCGGAAGACCGTCACCTCGGTCGCCTTGACGGCGGCAAAAACGGCGGTCCCCGGTTGCAGGGCGAGCGCTGCCGCGGCCGGCGGGGTGATCTCGGCGACGAGCGGGACCGGCCCGTCCATCTGCACGCGCACCACCTCGCGTGCGTGGATCAGATCCACCACGGTCGCGGGAAAGACGTTACGCGGCGAGCCTTCCGGACGCATCGCGTGCAGCGACACCGCGCGCGGGCTGATCACCGCGATGGCGTCGTGGCCGGCGGGCAGCTCGTGCGCGGCGGCGATGCTCGCGCCGCCGGTTGCGAGCGCGCCGGGCTCGGTCAGACCGCGGAACCAGTTCACGCCGACCAGCTCGGCGACGAAGCGCGAGGCGGGACGTTCCCGGATCTCGGCCGGCGTGCCCTGCTGCGCGACGCGCCCGTCTTCGAGCACCGCGATGCGTTGCGCGAGCGCGAACGCGTCGAGCGGATCGTGGGTGATCAGAAGCGCGGGGCCGTTGTGCGTGCGCAGATGCTCGCGAACGGCCTGCCGCGTCGTCGCTCTCGTCTCCGCGTCGAGCGCCGCGAACGGCTCGTCGAGCAGCAGCAGCCGCGGCGACGGCGATGCGGCCGCCCTGGATC
>DATLFO010000191.1:0-27989 GCA_035541035.1 Actinomycetota bacterium | reverse complement strand
GTCCTCGAAGGGTGGCCTGACGGCCGAGCTGGCGGCGGTTGCCGACGGTGGCGATGACTACCACGCGGCGACGATCGCCTGCTTCTACGCGCGTCAGACCACTTCCGGCGGACCCGGTCTTAACAACAACTGGAACCTGCTGAGCTGTGACTCGACGCCCACGATGCCGGATGCCTCGACCTCGGTCTTCCTCGGTCAGGGTCCGGGTCTGGAGGTCCGTCCCGACATCATCGCCGAGGACACGCAGAACTTCCGCGCGTTCTCGGTCGATGTGAACACGGCGGCCCTTCCGGGCGGAATCACCTCGGCCATGGACGTATTCGTCCAGGTCTGCGGCGACGGCAACAGCTCGTACGGCCGTGACGGTGCCTACGACGGTCCGGACCGCAACCTTGCGTTCCCGATCGGCGGTCTTCCGTTCGCGAACAACTGCGACGGCGTCGGTGGCACGATCGGCTGGGACTACGTGGGTGACGTCCGTATCAATAACACCCGCCCCGTCATTCGCGCCGCTTCGTTCCCGAACAACGGCTACCACGGTGACGCGCTTCCGGCGTCGACCAGCACGATCTCCTGGCAGACCACCCCGGACGCCACGGGCGTCTCGGTCTCCGTCTGCACGGGCGTCGACCCCGACCTCGGCATTGGTGCCGGTCGTGGCGCCGAATCCACCATCTACGGTGGAGGCTGCATCATCGACACCGTTCCCGCGAACGGTGGGCCGACCGTCTGGACCTTGAGCTTCGGCACCGCCGGCCCGGGTCCCGACGTGATCCTTCCGCTGGGTGCCACCGGCCGTGCCGTGCGCGTCGAGGGCGTGGTCTGCAGCACCTTCGGTTGCGCCGGCGGCCCCTCGGCCACCGACACCCCCGCTGCGCACTACAACATGTTCATGCGGGACAACTCGCACTTTGCTCGCAACGTCAAGCTCGTCTGGGACTACGCTGCTGGCCCCGGCGACCGTACCTGCCAGGGTGGCGCTTCGGCGGCGACGAGCCGCACCGACGCGTGGGCCCCGAACGTGACGGTCCCGCCGGCTCCTGCCCGCGGCGTCCTGGACGTCTACAACACCCAGGCTCCGGTCCTGAAGGTCTGCGTCACGGGTGACTCGGGTCTGAGCATCCCGGTCGCGGGCGTTCCGGTCGCCTACGAGGTTGTTTCGGGTCCGGGCGACATCGACTCCGACAGCCCGACCTACCGCGAGACCGGCTGGGTTCCCTGCACCCCGCCGTTCTCGGCTCCGTGCTCGGGTGGCTACCGGAACACCGGTGCGGGCCCGATCTTCAACGGCTACAGCCGTCCCGGCAACGTCGCCGAGCCGCCGCTGATCGACAGCCTCGGCCGCCTCAGCGCGAACGTCTGCTCGCTCGGCTCGTGCCAGCGCGGTGACATCACCAACGGCTTCCGTACGCCCGACCCGCTCGCCAACTGGGGTGTGGACTGGGCAGCCGTGAACTCGCTCCAGACCGGGACCACGGTCTACCGTGCGTGCGTCGACCTCAACGGCAACCTTTCCTGCGACGCGGGTGAGGTCAGCGCCACCGCCACCATGGAGTGGACGCCGAGCGGTCGTAACCACAACCACCTGTGGCTGGCCGGCACCGCCGGCACCGACGGCCACACGGGCACCGCGACCATCGCGGCCCCGGCCGGTGGCACGGTCAACCTGACCGGTATCGCGCACACCGAGGGCCACCAGGGCCTGGCCAACACGCCGGTCATCTGGCGCATCGGAACGAACTCGCCGGGACACTTCGTCTCGACCGAGCAGACCACCGACGCCAACGGCACGGCCGACGCCACGATCGGCTCGAGCGTGCTCGACGCCGGGCGCACCACCGCGGTCCTGTTCTGCGGTGACGGCGACTCGGACGGCGTCTGCGACCAGACCCCGGCTCAGTTCGAGGTCAACTGGGGTGGCGTTGTCACCAGCAGCTCGATCACGAGCTTCTCGGTCGAGCCCACGATCGGCGTCTTCGGCACCGACTTCGTGATCTCGGGCACGCTGCTCGACGGTGGCTCCAACCCCGTCAGCTCGGCCAGTGTCTCGATTCAGCGCCGTACGCTCGGCTCGAACGACTGGGTCGAGATCCGCAGCGTCATCAGCAACGGCACCGGCGCGTTCTCGATGACCGACGTCGACCTCGCGTACAACAGCGACTACCGTGCGGTCTTCCCGGGCAACGTGTCCTACACGGGCGCGACGTCCGACACCGACCGTGCGTGGGTCCGCGTCGGTATCGCGATGAACGTCTCGGACCCGACGGTGTTCGCCGGTCAGAGCGTCCGGATCTCCGGTCGCGTCCTGCCGGCCCACCCGGGTGCGGTCGTCGTCCTGCAGGTCCTCGACAACGGTCGTGGCTGGAAGAACATTGCGGCTGCTCGCCTGAGCTCCTCGAGCACGTACGCCTTCCGCGTCACGCACCACTCGTCGAAGTCCCTGATCTACCGCGTCGCTTACCCGACGCAGGGCATCCTCAACGCCTGGAACGTGAGCCGCAACACGCGGGTCACCTGGGCATAAGGAAGCCGAAGCAGTAGGCTTGTGGGGCGCCGAAAGGCGCCCCACAAGGCTTTTCGGGGGTTATCGCACTCGGGGGGAGGGCGCCTCAGGGGGAAATGGTCCGGACTGTCGCAGGATTCGGCTTCGATCGTTGCTTTAGCCGACGACGTCCCCCTCCGAAGGTTAGAGACAGAATGAGACTCCTGCGCCCGCTCCTTCTCGCCTTGCTGTTCCTGCCGGCCTCGCTCGGCTCGACCCCGGTGGTCGCGAAACCGCTTGCATCGCTTGACTCGACGACCGCCATGCCGATTGCTCTGATCGCTCCGCTCGCTGGCGGCGGTGGTTCATGGGCCGCGGCGGAGACCGCGCCGCAGTCATCGGTTCCGGAAGTCGCATCGCTCGGACAAGCATCCGTCGGGTCCCAATCCGTGAAGGCGGGCTCGGCGGCTGAAGTCTCGCCGGCCAACGCGGCTGCCGCGGCCGGTGGCGGCGGCGACGAGCCGCTCGAAAGCTTCGTCGTTCTGCTGAAGGCCGGGAACTCGGCGACGGCCCTGTCGCGTCCTTTCGCCGACGCCGGCCGCCGCCACCGTCTCTACGAGGGTCGCTTCGGCGGCTTCGCGGCCACGATGACGGCAGCCCAGGCCGCCGCGCTCCGGGCCGATCATCGCGTCGCGGTGGTCGAGCGTGACATGCCCGTGCGCGCCTTCGCGACGCAGACCAGCGCGCCGTGGGGTCTGGACCGGATCGACCAGCGCGCCCTTCCGCTCCAAGGACTCTACGAGTACACATCGACGGGCAAAGACGTGCATGCCTACGTCGTCGACACCGGGATCAAGATCTCCCACAGTGACTTCGGCGGCCGCGCGGACGCCGTCTATGACGCCTTCGGCGGAAGCGGCGACGACTGCAACGGCCACGGCACGCACGTGGCCGGAACGGTCGGCGGTTCGACGTACGGCGTGGCGAAGGCTGCCTTGCTTCACGGCGTGCGGGTCCTGAACTGCCAGGGATCGGGCACCTCGTCGGGCGTCATCGGTGGCTTGAACTGGGTGGCCAACAACGCCAAGAAGCCCGCCGTGGTCAACATGAGCCTCGGAGGCGGCGCGTCGAGCGCGATGGACTCCGCGGTGGCGTCGCTCACGGCGGCCGGCATTCCGGTCGTGGTGGCCGCCGGCAACGACAGCACCAGCGCGTGCAACTCCTCGCCCGCGCGTGAGCCCTCGGCGATCACCGTCGGCTCGACGACCAGCTCCGACGGGCGCTCGTGGTTCTCGAACTTCGGATCCTGCCTTGACTTGTTCGCGCCGGGAAGCTCGATCACGTCGGCGTGGCACACCTCGTCCACCGCCACGGCGAGTCTGTCGGGCACCTCGATGGCGGCGCCGCACGTCGCGGGAGCCGTCGCCCGGTATCTCGAGAGCAACACCGCGGCGTCGGTGACCGCGGTCGCCTCGGCCGTGCTCACCGCGGCCACGAGCGGCACGGTCTCGAACGCCGGCTCGGGCTCGCCGAACCTGCTTCTGTATGTTGATCCGGCCGGCAGCGGCGGCACCACACCGCCGCCACCCGCCAACGCCGCCCCGGTCGCGTCGTTCACGCACTCGTGCTCGGGCTTGACCTGCTCCTTCACCGACACCAGCACCGACGACACCGGAATCACGGGCTGGTCGTGGTCGTTCGGCGACGGAAGCACCGCGACGACCAAGAACCCCTCTAAGACGTACGCAACGGAAGGAGCGAAGACCATCTCGCTCACCGTCACCGACGCGGGCGGGCTGACCTCGACCAGCAGCACCACGGTCACCGTAACGGCACCGGCGACGACGCCGCCGTCGAGCGGGATCCTGCTCAGCGGGTCGATCAGCACATCGGGCTCGTCGCTGTACGCGAACCTGTCCTGGAGCGGCATCCAGGGTCGCGCGACCGACGTCTACCGAAACGGAACCCCGGTCATGCAGGTGTGGAGCAAGACGTCGGCCGCCAATCAGCTTCCCGGAGCCGGGACTTATACGTTCCGCGTCTGCGAGGCATGGACGACGACGTGCTCGAACGAGATCACGCTGACCGCGGGAGAGCAGCCATCTCCGTCCCCGTCCCCGACTCCGCCGCCGCCTTCGACGAACAACCCGCCCAAGGCCTCGTTCTCGGTCGCGTGCTCAGCGTTCGTGTGCTCGTTCAACGACACGAGCACCGATGACGGTGGCGTCGTGTCGTGGTCCTGGTCGTTCGGCGACGGCACGAGCTCGACGGCCAAGAACCCGAGCAAGACCTACCAGCAAGGGTTCTACACGGTGACGCTGACGGTCGCGGACGCGCAAGGCCTGACGGCCTCGGCGAGCAAGAGCATCTGGCTGTTCGGCAGCGGCTTCTTCTCCGGCTAGCGCGGCCTTCGCTTGTTCGAAGCGATTCCGCTGCTAGCATCGTACGGTTCATGAGTCGAGCCGAAGTCCGGCCGGGACGCTTGCTCCCGGCGCGCCGATCCCCTGCGTCGCGCTCGGGGTCCACCCTTCGGAGCCTGCTCGCGGTGGCGCTCGTGGCGGCCGCGATCCTCGCGCCCGTCTCGCCGGCCACCGCCTCCTCCACGCTGCCGGCCGACGGCTACGTCGGCACCGACGGGCGCGGCTGGGGACACGGACGCGGGCTCGGGCAGTACGGAGCCAGGGGGCTCGCCGACCAAGGCAAGCCCTGGACCGAGATCGTCGCGCACTACTACCGCAACACCACCATCGAAACGCGCGGGGCCGAGACGATCCGGGTGCTCGTCGAAGACTCGCCCGACGTGCTGATGACGTCGAAGGCGACGTTCAGCGTCTGGTGGAGCGGCGGAGCCAAGATCGCGGACTCGACCTCCGCCGAGCCGTTCCTGCGCGCGGCGATCTCCGGCTCGCAGGTCGTGGTGCAGAAGTCATCGTCGCGCAACGGGCCGTGGACGACGCTGGCGACCGCGAGCGGACCGGCCGAGTTCCGGCCCGGGAGCGAGCCGCTCGGTCTGGTGTGGGCGAGCGGAGCGGTCACCTACTACCGGGGCACGATGGAGGCCCGCCTGCCCGGCGGCTCGAACTCGATGCTCGCAATCAACGATCTGGGCCTCGAGCACTACCTGTACGGCGTGGTGCCGCGCGAGATGCCCGCGACGTGGGCGGCGGAGGCCGTGCGTGCGCAGTCCGTCGCCGCGCGCACCTACGCGGTGCACAAGAAGGACGCAGCCCGCGCCGCGAGCAAGCTCTACGACATCTGCTCGACAACGGCATGCCAGGTCTACAGCGGCTACGCGACCGGCGGCACCACCTCGGAGGAGCCGCGTGTGCTGGAGCATCCGTCCGCGAACGCGGCGGTCGAGGCGACCTCGGGCAAGGTGATCACGCATGCGGGCAAGCCGATCCTGGCCGAGTACTCGTCCACGACCGGCGGGTATACCGCGAGCGGATCGCAGCCCTACCAGGAGGCCGTCCCGGATCCGACCGACAGCATCTCGCCGTATCACACCTGGTCCACGCGGATCGCGGTCCCTTCGATCCAGACGGCGTGGCCCGAGATCGGCTCGCTGACCGGCATCCGCATCACCAAGCGCAACGGGTTCGGCCAGTGGGGCGGCCGCGTGAGCGAGATGATCATCAGCGGGACCGGCGGGAGCGTGACCGTCTCGGGCGGCACGTTCCGCTCGAAGATGGGGCTGCGCAGCGACTGGTTCAACGTGCGCACGTATATGGCGCAGCTGATCAATCACAGCGAGACGGTCTCGGCGCCGGCGGGCTCGCAGATCCCGGTGGCGGTCTATCTGAAGAACGTCGGCAACCACGAGTGGCGCGTCAACAGCAGTGAGCGGCTCGCGATTCCGTCGGGACAGGACAGCCGCTTCGCCGGACCGGACTGGATCACCCCGGCGAAGCCTGCCGCCGTCACCAAGAACGTGCCGCGCCCGACGGCCGCGACCGTCGGGCCGGGCGAGGTTGCCGAGTTCCGATTCTTGCTGCATGCCACCAACGTGGCGCCCGGCACCTACACCGAGATGTTCCGGCCGCTCGTCGAAGGGCTGACCTGGATGAACGATCTTCGCATCACGATCACGGTCAACATTACGACCGGCTGGCGCGAAGACATCGGCAACATGCTCACGAACGGATCGTTCGAGCACGGCTGGTCCGCATGGAGCGGCTACGGCGGCATCACGAGCGGCGACGGCCCGGCGACCGGCGCGGTGCGCGACGGGAGCCGCTCGATGCATCTGGCGGGCGGCGGACGCAAGGGAATCGTGCAGAAGCTGTCCATGGCGGGCGGGCCGGGCCGGCGCGTGGTGATCGGCGGCTGGGCGCGCACGGTCGCAACCAGCGCGGGTGGCGGCCCGATCCTGATCAACCTGGCGCTCTACAACAGCGACGGATCGGTGACCTGGAATCCGGTCGAGTTCTCGCGTGGCGAGCACGAGTGGCAGTACGTCGAGCGGGTCGTGCAGGCCCCCAAGGTGTTCACGCGCGCGGAGCTCTACGGCGTGTTCTACAATCAGACCGGCCGGGTCTACTTCGACGGCTTCCGGATCTTCGATACCTCGCTGGCCAATCCGTCCTTCGACCTCGGCCTGGCGTCGTGGACCGGCTCGGGGCTGGCGTCCGGCGACGGGCCGAGCTCGGCGGTCGTGGTGGACGGGCACCAGTCGGTCCGGTTCGGCGGCGGCACCAAGAGCCTCAGGCAGCGGGTGCCGGTGAACGGAGCGCCCGGCCGGATGTTCCGCATCGCGGGCTGGACGAAGGCCGAGGACGCCAACGCGAGCGGCTTCACCGCCATCACCGTGATCTTCAACAACCACGACGGCAGTCAGAGCACCTATACGACCGCGGCGACGGCCGGCTCGCACGAGTGGGAGTTCGTCGAGAACCACGTTGCCGCGCTCAAGAGCTTCCGGTCCATCGACGTGATCGCCTCGGTCTCGTCGCAGTCGGGCAGCATCTATTTCGACGGCCTGCGGCTGCGCGAGAACCGGATCCCGAACGGATCGTTCGACAACGGACAGGCGCCGTGGGAGCCGACCGGCACATGGGTGGACGCGGTAGACGGGGTCGCGAGCGCGACCGTGCGGGACGCGACGACCGCGCTCAAGCTGGGCCCCGCGAACCGGAAAGGCATGAGAGTCTCATTGGATTCGGGCGGCTCGGCCGGTGTGCAGATCCTCGTGTCGGGATGGAACAAGACCGCGACCGACAACCCCGCCGGTTCGGTGTGGCTGTCGATCGGATTCCGCAATCGCGACGGCACCACCACATGGCGCAACTCGTATTTTCCGAACCCGGCGCACGACTGGGTGCATCAGGAGATGCTCGTGAGCGCGCCCAAGCCCTACGACCGCATCGACGTCTACGCGATGGCGCAGAACCCGACGGGCGACGTCTGGTTCGACGGCATCACGCTGTGGGCTCTGTATTGACGCTCACCTTCACGGGTTTGGCGGCCGCTTCGTCGTAGGATCGCTGCGCATGGATCGTTCAATCTTTCCTCGGGGGTGATCTCATCCATGCGACGCTCGCTTTCACTCGTGCTCGCGACGCTCGCTTGCCTTGCGGTGCTGCCCGTCATGTCCGCAGCCGCCGCCGCGGCCGCATCGGTTGCGGTGACGCCGGTGGTGGAGACGATCGTGACCGGCGCCGCGCACGCGCCCGTCGCGACGGTGCGGGATGCCTCCGGAAATGTGCTCAGCGGCGTCGCCGTGGACTGGCAGGTCACGGACGGCGGCCACGCGGCCGACGACCTCGACGGCAACGCGACGACTCCGCCCGGATACATCGGCCGCTGTCAGACGAACGCGTCGGGCTTCTGCTCCGTCACCTGGACGGGCACGCGGGTGACGGTGGACACGGTTCGCGCGCTCGTCGACCTCAACGGCGACGGCACCGCCGGATCGGGCGAGCCCGCCGCGACCGCGACGGCCGACTGGCGCGCCGCCGGCAACGGTCCGTCGGCGTTGCGCATCGACATGCACGGTTGCGACGGCGACACCGCCGCGCCGATCGACGCCGCGACCTGGAACGTGGCCGGCCCGGCGACGGCGGCGGGCGGCGTGGCAACGATCTGCGCTGCCCGGTTTACCTCCGCCGACGCACTCGCGGCCGGGCCGGTGACGTTCACGATCACCGGCGGACCGGGCGTGCTCACCGATGCGACGGGCGCGGCCGACCACGGCACCTCGCTCGAGGCCCAGGCGGCCGGCGGCGTGAACACGGTCTTCGTTCGCTCCACGCTCGCCGGAACCACCACCGTGCGCGCATCGTTCGGCTCCGTCATCGCCGACGGCACCGCCGCCTGGATCGCCGGCGCCGCGCGCACGATCGCGCTCGCCGGGCCGGCGGCTGCCGTGTCGGGGAGCACCGTCCAGGTGACGGCTACGGTGCGGGACCGTTTCGACAACCCGGTTCCGGGCGTCGCGGTGGTGTTCTCCGAAGACGGGCCGGGCGGCTTCACCGGTGGCGCCGCGAGCATCAACGCGACGACCGGCCCCGGCGGAGCCGCGACCGCGGCGGTCGCGACCGAGCCCGGCCAGGTGGGCTCCCAGACGGTGGCGGCCTCGATCTCGCCGGCCGATACCGACTGCGAGCTCGCGGCCGCGGATCCGGCCGGCGCGCCTGCGGGTGTGTGCCGCGCCGAGGCGGTGCTCGGCTGGATCGAGGCGCCGCCGGAACTGTCGCTGCTCGTCTCGCCCGACGTCGGCGTGTGGGGAACGGACTTCGCGATCAGCGGCGTGCTCTCGGCCGGAAGCAGCGGCATCGCCGGCAAGAACATCGTGGTCTCGTCACGCCCGGCCGGCGCGGGACCCGCCGCGTGGACACAGATTGCGATCGCCACGACCGACGAGAACGGGCTTTTCGTGATCACGTCCAAGCCGAGCATGCACACCGAGTACCGGGCCGTGTTTCCCGGCGGCTCGGGCTACGACAGCGCGGTCAGCGGCACCGATCGGGCCGACGTGCGCGTCGGCCTTCACATGACCCCGTCGGCGCGAACGCTGCGTGCGGGCCGGCCGGTCGTGCTCGCCGGACGGATCCTTCCCGAGCACGGCAACCATCCGGTCCATCTGCAGCAGCTCACCGCAAGTGGCTGGCGCACCATCGCCACGACGCGAACGGACGCGAGCTCCTCGTATCGCTTCCGGGTCGTCAAGCGCTCGCCGGGAGGGCTGCTGTTTCGGACCGTGACCCCGAGCGACTTCCACCACGCCTGGAACGCAAGCCTGAACCGCCGCGTGGACTGGCGTTAGTCCAGCAGCGCCGACGCGCGCGCCGCGTGAGGCGCGACGAGCGCGATGATGCGGGCGGACACGTCGGCATCGAACATCGGGGGTGCGTCCCAGTCGCGCTCCGTGCGTGCCGCCTGCTCGGCGACCGCCAGCGCGATCGAGGCCGGATCGGCCGGGCAGCGTTTCGCGGCGCCGACCGCGCGCGTCTCGCGCAGCGGCGAGGCGGGCGCGAGCACCAGGCACGGCACGCCGAGCAGGCACGCCTCGATCTGCATCCGGTCGTCGTCGGTGATCACGACGCTCGCGTCGGCGGCGAGCGACATTCGCTCGACGTAGGCAAGGTCGCGCACGTCCACGACCGGGAGCGGCTGGCCGGGCAGCACGGAACGGTCCGCGACCGAGGAGACGACGTAGCCGGCGGGTTTGACGTTGTGGTCGGCGCAGGCGTTTTCGGCTTCGATCTCGTCGCGGCGGCGCTCAAGCGTCTCGGCCTCGAGCGGGCCGGTGACCCAGATGCGCTTGACGTCGTAGCGCGCGCCGGCGAGCGCGGTGGCGGCGAACTCGGTCGGAGCGAGCATGCCGGCGGCGAGCACGGCGATGAGATCCTCGTCGACGCCGGGCGGGCCGATGTCTTCGAGGTTGCGCGGCGCGAACGCCCAGCGGCCGGCTCCCGCGTACCACAGCGGGATGCCTTCCTTCGCGGCGACCAGCGCGGCGGCCAGCCCGACCTCGTGGGGGCCGAACACCACGATCGCATCGGGTCGGATCTGCATCAGCTCGCGTTCCAAGCCCATCAGCGCGAGGCCTTCGCGCACCGCGGGCGAGCCGCGGCCGAGCAGCACCTGCACGTGGATCGGCTCGATCAGCGACGCGTCCGGGCCGGGGGCGACGCCGGCGGAGACGACGTGGGCGCGAAGCTCGCGGTCCTTCGCGCCCGCCACCAGCGCCGCGGCCGGCGCGAAGTCGCGCGGATCCCCCAGCACCAGCGCCAGGCTCACGCCAGGCCTCCCAGGCGCTTGACCAGCGCGATCAGCGTGGCCTTCTCGTTGTCCCAGTCGAAGCGCTCGAGCGCGGTTTCGCGCGCGTTGCGCGCGCGTTCGGCCGGCAGGGCCGGGTCTTTATGCAGCTCGAGCAGCTTCGCGGCCAGGTCCTGCGCGTCACCCGGCTCGACGAAGGTGACGTCGTCGTCGCTGAAGAAATGCGTGACGCCGTCGGTGCGCGACACCACGACCGGCAAGCCCAGCGCGCACCATTCCAGCACCTTGGTGGAGGTCGAGAAGCGCATCAACGGATCGAGGCGATGCGCCTGCACCCCGACCCAGCTTTGCCCGACGATCGCGGGGATCTCGGGTAGCGAGACCGGGCCGTCGAAGGAGATCCGGTCGGCGATGCCGAGCGTGCGCGCGCGCGCTTGCAGCGCCGGGACCAGATCGCCGTCGCCCACGAGCCGCAGCCGGATCCGCGGAATCTCGCTGTGCAGCAGCGCGACGGCCTCGAGCGCCACGTCCACGCCGTAGCGCGCCGCGATCGTGCCGGCGTACAGGACGGTGCGGTCGTCGGGATCGCGCAGCGACCGGTCCGGCACGTCGAGCAGCCGCAGGTCGGGCGCGTTCATCACCACCGTCGTGCGCGAGCGCGGCACCCCCGTGCGCAGCAGCGCGTCGAGCAACGGCCGGTGCACGGTGACCAGATGGCTCGCGAAGCGCGCCGACAGGCGCTCTTCGGTCAGCAGCGCCCGGGAGAGCGGGGAGCCCGGCGACATCCCGTATTTGGAGAAGAAGAACTCGGGCATAGGGTCGCGCACGTCGAGCACGACCGGCGTGCCGAGCAGCCGCGGAATCAGCCCGGTGAAGACCATCGTGTTGGGGATCGACAGGATCCAGACGACCTTGTAGCGGCGACGCAGGTGCATCGCAGCGACGGTGAGCAGCGCCACGAGGATGAACGAGGCGTACTCGAACAGGTAGCGGACCTTGCCGCCGCGCTCCCGGCGGAAAGGCAAGCGCCGGATGTTGACGCCGCGGTGCCGCTCGTTCTGCGGCTCGCCTTCGTCGCGGCAGCAGAGCACGTCCACCTCGAAGCCCGCGTCGATGAGCGCTTCGGCATGGCGGCGCGGCCGCGTGTCGCGCAGATAGTAGGAGTGCGTGACGATCAGCACGCGGCGACGCCGTCTCATCGCCCGATCCCCAGATAGCGCGCGCCGCCGGCCTCGACCGAAGCGCGATCGATCGTGTTGCGGCCGTCCACGACGGCGCAGCCGGGCTTGCAGCCGGACCAGTCGATGCGGCCGTACTCCGGATGAGCCGCCTGGACGATGACCGCATCGAACTCGCCGAGATCCTCCGGCGTCGCGGGTGTGGCGCCGAACGCGGCGATCTCGTCGTCGTCGAAGAGCGGATCGTGGCCGTAGGCGGCGGCGCCGCGCTCCGGCAGCAGCCGCACCAGGTCGATGCCGGGCGAGGAGGTCGGCTCTTTCACGCCCGCACGATACGAGAGCCCGAGCACGAGCACGCGCTTGCCCTCGAGGCCGCCGATCTCGCTCGCGACACGGTCGAGCACCCAGCCGGGCTGGCCGTCGTTGATCGCTCGCGCGGCCGGCATCAGCGTCGCCTCCGGATCGTCGGCGATCACGAACCACGGATAGTGAGGAATGCAGTGGCCGCCCACGCCCACGCCCGGCTCGTGGATGTGGCTGAACGGCTGCGAGTTCGACGCGGCAATCACCTGGCCGATGTCCACGCCGCGGCCGTCGGCGTAGCGGGCGAGCTCGTTGGCGAGGGCGATGTTGACGTCACGGTAGATCGTCTCGGCCAGCTTTGCCATCTCGGCGGTCTCGGCGTTGGCGAGCTCGCGGACCTCGACGTGGGGCAGCACCGAGCGGTAGAAGGCCGCGGCACGCTTGCCCGACTCGGCGTCCAAGCCGCCGACGAGCTTCGGGTAGGCGAGCAGGTCCGCGAAGATCCGCCCCGAGTAGACACGCTCGGGCGAGAAGGCCATGAAGAAGCCGCTGCCGGGCGTCTGGCCGGACCGCTGTTCCATGCGCTGCGCAAGCCGTCGCGTCGCGCCGACCGGCATCGTGGTCTCGACCACGATCAGCATGCCGTCGTGAAGGCCGTCCGCGACCGCGTCGGCGGCCGACTCCATGATCGACACGTCGGGCGTGTGGTCCGGGCCCGCGTAGAGCGGCACGATCAGGATCGCGACGTCGGCGTCGCGGACCGCGGCCGTGGTGTCGGTCGTCGCGCGCAGCTGGCCGCGCTTGACCGCGGCACGCAGCCGCTCGTCCAGATGTGCCTCGTCGGGGAACGGGTTGGTCGCGGTGGTCACCTCGGCGACACGCGCCTCGCTGACGTCGCACCCGATCACGTCGCAGCCGTTGAGCGCGAACTGGACCGACAGCGGCAAGCCGATCTTGCCCAGTCCGACGACGGCGACCTTCGTGCTCATCTATGCCTCCAGGATGCGGCCGCAGTCGCCGCATTTGTCGTCGGGCTGCGTGCGGGCGCCGCACACGCAGACCCAGCCCGCGTGACGCGCCGGGTTGCCGGCGACCAGCGATTGTGGCTCGACATCGCGCGCGACGACCGCGCCCGCCGCGACCATCGCCCAGGCGCCCACGATCAGCGGCGGAATCAGGATCGCGCCCGCGCCGATGGACGCGCCGTGCTCGATGCGCGCCTCGGCCAGCGTCCAGTCACCGGCACCTTTGATGGTGCCGTCCGGGTTGACGGCCCGGGGCCGGCGGTCGTTGGCGATGATCGCGCCGGGGCCGATGAACACCCCGTCGCCGAGTGAGACGCCTTCGTAAATCAGCGCGTTGTTCTGGATCTTGCAGTGGTCGCCGATGTGAACGTCCGCACCGACGTAGACGTTCTTTCCGATCATGCAGCCCGCGCCGATCACCGCGCCGGCCCGCACGTGCGCCTGGTGCCAGACGCTGGTTCCCTCGCCGATGATCGCCCCGTCGTCCACGGTCGCGGTCGGATGGATGCGAGCGCTCATTCGGCGGCCTTCTTCTTCGCGGCGGTCTTCTTCACGGATGCCTTCTTTTTGGTGGTCGTCGTCTTTTTCTTCGCGGGGGCCTTAGCCGCGGCCTTGTTGTCCGCGCTTGCGGCCTTCCTCTTCGGAGCCGGCTTCGCGGCCGCGACCGCGCGCTTGGGGGTGGGCTTGGCGGGGCGCGGCCGGGACGCCTTCGATTCGGGCTTGGGCATCGGCGCGTCCCACGGCGGGCCCGCGGCGAGCCGCTCGACGATCTGGCGCGCGGTCGAGCCGTCGCCGTAGAGTGGCGGGCGGTCCTCGGGCGGGAAGCGTTCGACACCGGCAACGATCAGCTCGGGGTCTGCGCCAGCCAGGATGTTCCATCCCACCTCGATCGTCTCGACCCATTCGGTGTCCTCGCGCAACGTCACGCACGGCACGCCGAGCCAGTATGCCTCCTTCTGCACCCCGCCCGAGTCGGTCAGGATCGCGCGCGCGTGCATTTGGAGCGCGAGCGACTCCATATAGCCGACCGGCTCGATCATGCGCAGGTTTCCTTCCGGCTCGAGGCCGGCCGCGCTCATCTTGGCGCGGGTGCGTGGATGGGCCGGGAACACGACCGGGTACGGCAGCTTCGCTACGGCCTTCAGGATCGTCGCGAGCCGCTCCGGGTCGTCGGTGTTGCCGGCGCGGTGGAGCGTCATCAAATAGTAGGCGCCGGTGCGGACGCCGAGCTCGCCGAGGATCCCCATGCGCGCCCACGTGACCGAGCCGCGCATGACGTCGATCATCACGTCCCCGACCAGGTTCACGCCCTTGGTGATTCCCTCGCGCTCGAGGTTGGCCACCGAGGTCTTCGTCGGGCAGAACAGGATGGCCGAGACGCGGTCGGTGACGATGCGGTTGATCTCCTCGGGCATGGTCCGGTTGAACGAGCGCAGGCCGGCCTCGACGTGAGCGACCGGGATGCCGAGCCGCTGCGCCGTCAGCGCGCCCGCGAGCGTGGTGTTGGTGTCGCCGTAGACGAGCGTGACGTCGGGCGACAGATCCGACAGGGTGCCCTCGAGCGCCATCATCATCTGCCCGGTCTGCTGTCCGTGCGGACCCGATCCGATGCCGAGCTCGACGTCGGGGCGAGGCAGGCCCAGCTGCGTGAAGAAGATGTCGCTCATGTCCGCGTCGTAGTGCTGGCCGGTGTGGATCAGGTAGTCCTGAATCCGGCCGTCGGCGCGCGCGGCCGCGCACACGGCTGCGGCCTTGATGAACTGGGGGCGGGCGCCCACGATGTTGGCGATCTTCACGTCGGCCTAGAGGGTACCGGGCGCCGCTCTGGTAGTCTCGCTGGCGCCGGAGAACCGGGCTCGGGCCCGGCCCGTCGATCCCTTCCGAATCAAGGAGTTGAGAGCGCGTGCGAGTGCTGATCACCGGCGTGACCGGCTTCGTGGGAAGCCATCTGGCCGAGTATTGCCTCGAGCAGGGGCACGAGGTCGCGGGCACCTTCCGGTGGCGGTCCCGGGACGAGAATCTGGGCATCGTCAAGGGCAAGGTCGCGCTGCACGACGCGGACCTGCGCGACCCGGTCGGGGTCCGTAAGGTGATCCAGGCTTTCCAGCCCGAGCGGGTCTTCCATCTCGCGGCGCAGTCGTACGTGCACGCCTCCTGGGCGAGCCCCGCCGAGACGCTGAGCACAAACATCATCTCGCAGGTGAACCTGTTGGAAGCGATCCGCGAGGCGGGGCTGACCGACTGCCGGTTCCAGGTCGCGGGTTCGAGCGAGGAGTACGGGATGGTTCATCCCGACGAGACGCCGATCAAGGAGTCCAACCCGCTCCGGCCGCTGTCGCCCTACGCGGTGTCCAAGGTCGCCCAGGACCTGATGGGCTACCAGTACCACGAGTCCTACGGCATGTACATCGTGCGCACCCGCGCCTTCAACCACGAAGGGCCGCGGCGCGGCGAGGTGTTCGTGACCTCGAACTTCGCCAAGCAGATCGCCGAGATCGAGAAAGGCAAGAAGGAGCCGGTGATCCACGTCGGAAACCTCGACGCTTATCGCGACTACACCGACGTGCGCGACATCATCCGCGCCTACATGCTCGCGCTCGATAAGTGCGAGCCCGGCGAGGTCTACAACATCGGGTCCGGCAACGCCTGGCAGATCCGCGACATGCTCTCGACGCTGCTCGACTACAGCGACGTCGAGGTCGAGATCCGCACCGACCCGGAGCGCATGCGCCCGTCGGACGTGCCGCGTCTGGAGTGCGACGCGACCAAGTTCAAGAAGGTGACCGGCTGGGAGCCGCAGATCCCGTTCGAGACGACCCTGAAGGACACGCTCGACTATTGGCGCGAGCGCGTCTAGCCGCGAGGGGAGAGCGATGAAGGTAGCGATCGTCGGGACCGGCTACGTCGGTCTGGTCACCGGCTCGTGCATGGCCGACATGGGCCACGACGTGATCTGCGTGGACGTGGTCGAGGAGAAGGTCGCCAAGCTTCGCAGCGGGCAGATCCCGATCCACGAGCCCGGCCTGCCCGACATCGTCGAGCGCAACTTGGCCGCGGGACGGCTCTCGTTCACCACGTCCTTGGCCGAGGCGGTGCGGCCGGCCCAGTTCGTGTTCATCTGCGTGCCCACGCCTCCGGCGGAGGACGGCAGCGCCGACTTGTCGCACGTCGAGAAGGTCGCCACCGACGTCGCGCCGCTGATCTCGACCTACAAGATCATCGTGAACAAGTCGACGATCCCGGTCGGCTCGTCGATGCGGGTCGAGCGGATCGTGCGCGAGCGGCTGGCGCCGGGGGTCGAGACCGACGTCGCGTCCAACCCCGAGTTCTTGCGGGAAGGCTCGGCGGTGTTCGACTTCATGCATCCCGACCGGATCGTGATCGGCACGCGCAGCGAGCGGGCCGCGGGTCTTTTGACCGAGCTGTATCGCTCGCTGGGCGCGCCGCTGATCGTGACCGACCCCGAAACCGCCGAGATGATCAAGTACGCGTCCAACGCGTTCCTGGCGACCAAGATCAGCTTCATCAACGCGATCAGCAATATCTGCGACGCGGTCGGCGCCGACGTCAAGGAGGTCGCGCTGGGCATGGGTTACGACGCGCGGATCGGCTTCGAGTTCCTCAAGCCGGGGCCGGGCTTCGGGGGCTCGTGCTTTCCCAAGGACATCAAGGCCCTGATCCGTGTCGCCGAGCAGAACGGCTACGACTTCCATCTGCTTCGCGGCGTGCTCGACGTCAACGAGCAGCAGCATCGAATCATCGCGAACAAGGTCGAAAAGGTCACCGGTGGCGTGAGCGGCAAGACCATCGCTGCTTGGGGCCTGGCGTTCAAGCCCAACACCGACGACGTGCGGGATTCGCCGGCGATCGCCGTGTTGCGCGAGCTGATGGATCGCGGCGCGACCATCCGCGGCTACGACCCGGTCGTGGCGGAGTCGGTCTACGACCAGCTCGGCATCGAGCGGGCGCCGGGGCCGATGGAGGCCGCGGACGGCGCCGACGCGGTTCTGCTGCTTACCGAGTGGAACGAGTTCCGCTGGCTCGACTTCGAGCGGCTGCGCGACTCGATGCGCGCGCCGGCGATCGTGGATGCCCGCAACCTGCTCGATCCGCACACGCTGCGCCAGCTCGGCTTCTCCTACGAAGGCGTCGGCCGCTAGCGGTCGTGCGTGCGACATCCGCGGCCGGACCTCGTGTCCGGCCGCTGCCGTTTTTGAGCGGTGCGGCGACGATGCGTCGGTTTCGCCCTTTGTAAAAACACCGATGCCGGGTGTGTCCGCTTCGGTGCCGCTTCGGCCGGTCGGCCGCCCGGTTCGATTCGCTCGATCTCCTCGAAACCGGACGTGACGTCCGGTCCGTCCCCTCGGCCGGTATCGGATTGTCCGTCGGTGCCGCTGCAACTGGTTCAGTCATCCCTCGTTTGGACCGTCGAACCGATCCGAATTCCGAGCAGGAGAAAGTCATAGGGGTGAATCGACGTGATCGATAAGGTCCTGGGTGCAGTTGCTTTCGCGCGCGTTCCGAGACGCGGGCTGAAGGCCGTACTGGTATTTGCCGTCGTCGCAGCGTCGGCGCTCGTCTCGCAAGCGTCGCTGGCCGCCGGGCCCACTCCGGGCATCGTCAAGGTCGACACCAAGGATCTCAACGGCGACGGCTATCTCGACGCCGTCGTGGTGACGTTCGACACGTTGATGGACCAGTCGGTCGCCGCTCCGAACGGATTCCGCGTGGCCGGGTTCCAGCCCGGCTCGCCGGCTTCGCAGTGGCTCTCCGCCGTGCAGCTTCAGGTCAACCTCGTGCCGAACCTCGGCACGGGCGGGGACACGGCGCTGCGTCCGGAAGTGAGCTACGCGGCCGCTTCGCAGAAGGCCAAGGCCATCGGGACGTCCGGCAGCGAGCTGCCCGACACCCAGATTCCCGCCAACGACACGACGATCGTCGATGCCGCGGGTCCGGTTCTGATGAGCGCCCGGGCGAAGGACTTCGGGACGCCCAACGTGTTCGCCGAGGCGCCCGACGAGCTTCAGTTCAACTTCAGCGAGCCCGTCAGGATCGAAGGCGCGACCGCGGCAGCGCGCATCGCTAACCTTGAGCTCGCGATGAAGTTCTCGTCGCTGGGCGTGTGCAACGGTGACGCGCAGGACACCAACAAGCCGGCCGGAAGCACGAACTTCCCGAGCCTGAAGACGGGCCAGACCGTCGATCCCATCGTCGAGCCGGCCAGCGGCGAACGGAGCGCCCGCGTGCGCGTCCGTCTCGTGGATCCCGCAGCCCACAACGCCTCGAGCATCAAGACCCCGGCCATCCCCGGCGGATGCGGCGTCGGCGTCGATCAGACCGGCGCGAGCCACATCACCGACGGCGTCGCTCCCGCTCCGAACAACGCGGTCCACCAGGACTTCGGCGCCGTGAATCGGTATCGCCGCGAGATCGGCATCGCCAACACCGACCTGTTCTACGCGCAGAACGGCGAGCCGGGCCTGTCCACGCAGGACCTCACCCCCGCGAGTGGCGACGGCTTCGTCGACGCGATCGCGGTGATGTTCGAGCACAACCTCGACGACGCGACCGTGACCGACGCGCTCGCCTCCAAGGTTACCGTTCGCAACGGCAATGAGATCGCGACGGTCAGCTCGGTTACCACCGGCGCCACCGGCGACTCCACGCTGCTCGTGCACGTCACGGGCGTCCAGTGGGGCGGCGGCGTCCGCCCGGTCGTGTCCTTCGACGGATCCGGGTGCACGCTCAAGGCGCACGTGCCGACCGGCGCGAGCTTTCGCGCATGCGCCGGCTCGTTCGGCGGGGCGGCGGGCGTCCAGGCGCTCGACAAGGTTCCGCCGGCCGTCCTCGGATCGGCCGCGCTCGACAACGACGCCAACGGCCTGATCGACACCGTTCGCGTTAACGTCACCGAGGCAGTCGCTTCGACCGCGACGCAGGCAGGCTGGAGCGTTGCGGGCCAGCCGGCGACGGGGATGACCGTCAACGGCGCGACCCTGCACTTGGCGATCACCGAGTCGCCCTCGCTGGGCACCGGCGCCACGCCGGCCGTCTCCTACAACCAGAGCGCCGGGAACACCACCGACACCGCCGGCGCGTCGATGAAGACACAGACGTTCAACGCCGCCGACGGAGCCGCGCCGCGTGTGGTGCGCGCCACGTCTCTGTCGTCGGGCAACAACGCCACGACCGATCGCGTCACCATCGAGTTCAGCGAGCCGGTCGCCGCCGGCTCCCTCGACGCCGCGGCATTCACCGTGGACGGCGTGGCCGCGTCGGGCTTCGGCTCGAGCGCGCTCGACCCGACCCCGGCCGCGACCGACAACCTGGTCACGATCACTGTCGCCAAGGACGGCACCGGCCACGTGGGCCTCGCGTTCACCGGCTCGATCGCCGACCTGGCGGGGAACGAAAACACGCAGGGCTTCACCATGGCCGCGCCCGAGGTCGCCGACGGAGCGAAGCCGTTCGTCGTCTCGATCACCACGACCCCGGCCAGCCCGTTCGGGACCGGCACCGTCTCGGTCTCGGCGACCTTCAGCGAGCCGCTCGACACCAACGTCGCACCGGTCGTGAAGTTCGGCGACAAAGACATCACGCCGGTGAGCGACGCCAACCACACCAACGGTTTCCGCAACGCCGCGCCGCACATCTGGGACGGCACGGTCACGCTGGCCGCCGAGGACTGCAACCAGCAGAACGGCTGCGAGTCCTCGATCACGCTGACCGGCGCGAAGGACACCGTCGGCAATGCGCAGGTGGCTGCGACCCCGGTCGCCGTCGTCGCCGACACGGTCGCGCCGTCCGCGGCGACCGGCCTGGCGTCGGCCGCGCAGCAGATCGACGGCGCTCCGTCGATCGGCCAGAACAAGATCGGAAGCAAGACACGCAACCTGTCGGTGACCGCATCGATCACCGCCGGTCAGCTCCACATGGTGGGCCAGACCACCGGCGGTACCGCCGAGCTTTTGCTCGACGGCCAGCCGTTCGCGACGCCGGTGCGTATCGCCGGCATCGACCAGAACGCAACCTCGATCACTGTGACGACCGCCTTCGCCGACGCGGCGGCGCTGCAGAGCGCCATCGCGGAAGGCCCGCACACGCTCACGATCAACCTGTGCGACTCGGCGAGCAACTGCACCGTCAGCGAGGGCCTCGAGGTCGTGGCCGACTACTCGCCGGTCGCGGTGACGCTGGCCGGTCCGCACACCGGCACCTTCGCCGGCGGCGACCAGGTCTGCATCCAGTGGACCGGCGACGAGACCGGCAACGACTTCACCGCCGCGGAGCTTCGCTACTCCACCGACGGCGGAGCGACTTATCCGCACTCGATCGCCTCCGGCCTGGCGCGCAGCGGCTCGCTCGGCTGCGGCGTGGAGGGCGGCGGCTACCTGTGGACCGTTCCCGAGCTCAACACGCAGGCGCTGAAGGTTCGCATCTCGACCCTTGACGCCTTCGGCAACTCGGCAGCGGCTCAGTCCGCTTCGAACATGACCGTCGAGTCGATCACCGAGACCGCGATCACGCTGTCGTCCTCGCCGAACTCGCTCGTCTACGGCGCCGGCACCTACATGGTGGGCTTCCTGACGGGCAACGACGCGGGCGTGGCCGGCAAGACCGTCACGATCCAGCGCCGCATCTGGGGCACGGACGTGTTCGAGTCCTTCGTCACCGCCACGACCGGTGCCGACGGCCGGTTCGCCTACTGGTTCAAGCCCGACCGTCACGCCGAGTATCGCGCGATCTTCAACGGCGACGGTCCGTACCTGGCTTCCACCAGCGCACCTCAGCAGGTCTGGGTCGCCGTCGCGGTCGCGTCGCGGGTCAACTCGACGTCGCTGCAGCGGGGTCAGTGGTTCCACATCAACGGCTGGGTGCTGCCGGCGCACCCCGGCGAGGAGGTCTGGTTCCAGGCCTACCTCGGCGGCAAGTGGGTCACGCTCGCCAAGCAGAAGCTGGGCTCGCGCAACTACTACCAGTTCTGGTACCGCTCGAACTCGGCCGTGAACCTGCTGTTCCGCGTCGCCTTCCCGACGCAGGACCGGGATCATGCCTGGAACATCAGCCAGCGCTACATGGTGACCTGGCGCTAACCGGCACGACCAGGACCGAAGGCGGGGTGCCCTGCGAGGCGCCCCGTCTTCGCCTTTCTACGAGCCCTCGGCCATTTCCGCGACGGTGCGAAGCATGTCGCGCCGAATCATGCCGCTGAACGGCTCGATCACGGTCCAGTAGGCCTTGAAGATTCGGCGGGCGCGGTCGTCGGTGCAGCGCACGCGGGTCTCGGTGGCGAGCACGCTGCGCCCGTTCCGGGGGGCGACCTCGAACGACCAGACCGCCACAGCGCGTCCCGGCGCGTCGTAGGCGGAGACCTGTGCGGCGTCTTCGACCGGCTCCAGCGCATTCGATTCCCGGATGGCCCAGAACTTGCCCGCGATCGCGACGACCAGTTCCGCGCCGGGCGTTTCGCCGACGACCGAGAAGCGGGATCCGGCGAAGGCGCCGACCCCGGTGCCGGCTTCGGGGCGCAAGCCGCGCAGCCGGAGCAGCGCTTTGGTGGTCGCCGACGAGTTGCGTGAGATGTCGTAGCGCTGCAGCGCCGCCCAGGTTCGACCGGCCGGGGCGCGGACCAGGCGCTCGTAGCGCTTGCGGACGTCCCAGGCGGGCATCAGATCTTCGATCAGGGCCACGGCGCGACCCTACACCGGATTCGGTAGACTCCGCGCCGATGCGCTATCTGGTCACCGGCGGCGCCGGCTTCCTGGGCTCTCATCTCATCGAGCGTCTGCTCGGCGACGGCGACGAGGTCATCTGCGTCGACAACCTTTTGACGGGCCGGCGCGAGCACGTCGAGATGTTCGCAGGAAACCCGCGGTACTCGTTCCTGGAGCACAACATCTCGCTGCCGCTGTACGTGGACAAGCCGGTGGACGTCGTGATGCATCTGGCCTCGCCCGCCTCGCCGATCGACTACCTGGAGCATCCGATTCCGACGCTCAAGGTCGGGGCGCTCGGCACGCACCACACGCTGGGCATCGCCAAGCTTCACCGGGCGACCTACTTCCTGGCGAGCACCTCCGAGGTCTACGGCGACCCGCAGATCCACCCGCAGCCCGAAGGCTATTGGGGCCATGTCAACCCGATCGGCCCGCGCGGCGTCTACGACGAGGCGAAGCGCTACGCCGAGGCGATGACGATGGCCTACCACCGCGAGCACGAACTCGACACGCGCATCGTGCGCATCTTCAACTCGATCCTGGCCGACGAACAGGTCCTCTACGACGACGGCACGCAGCTCCGTCGCGAGACGATCGGCGAACTGGCCGCTCGCGTCGGAGGGCAGATCGATCTCGAAGGCTATTCGGTGCCCGCGTTCGACCAGGATGGCGCGATCCGGTCGTCGGAGGCGTCGGCCTTGGTCGGTCATCCTCCGACGGGTCCGTGCTTCGTGGTGCGGACACGCTACGGCCGCTCGATTCGCGTGACCGGGGATCACAGTGTGTTCGTTCAAGGACCCGAAGGCCTGCCCATGGCGCGCCCCGTGTCGCAGCTTTCGACGAGCGACAAAATTGCGGTCGCTGCTCGGATCGAGGTTCCCGAACGTGAGCGTTCGCATATCAGCACGATCGAGGCCTGGGAAGCCGGCGGACGCGATCCGTGGGATCTGATGGTCGTCGCGCCGGGCCTCGGTGCCATTGCCTGGGAGAAACGCTTCGATCTTTTCGGCGCGATGGCGGCCACCGGAAAGTGGAGTGGCGCGACGAAGTGGCGCAGCGCGGTTTGGGGCATGATCAGTGGAATGCGCGAGCGAAACTCCGTGCCGCTTGCCGGGCTTCGTGCACTAGGCGTTCCCGTGCCGGACGAAGCATGGGTCCTTCCGAGGACAGCCGGCCGATCAACGCCGCTCCCCGCGCACATCGAAATCACCGACGAGCTGTTGTGGTTCCTCGGCCTGTATGTCGCCGAAGGATGCTGGCAGGAACGCCCGACGAAATCGGCGTTCATCACCCTGTCATGCGAAGAAGAAACACTCGACCGCGCTGCGAAGATCCTGCAGCGTGACCTTGCCCTGCACGTCGTGCGAACTCCGCACACACCACAGCGCAGCGCTTCGATGGTCGTGCATTCAACGCTGCTGCTTCGCGTGCTCGAGCACCTGGGATTCGGAGCGGGCCGCAAACGAATCCCAGGATGGATCCTTGGCCTTCCGCTCTCGCGGCTGAAGTGGTTCCTGGAAGGGTACCGTGAAGGTGACGGTGTTCACTCGGGGAAGATGGCCGAGGCGATCCGTCATGAATTTTCGACCACATCCGATGAGTTGAAGGACGATCTGATCGTGGCGCTGGCTCGCTTCGGGCTGCTGCCTTCGGTCGGCCGATATGAATCGACGGACAAGCCGCGCTCCGGCGAGAAGCGGTTCCCGTTCTGGCGACTCACGCTCGCGCACGTGGCTCCTTGGGACATGCTCGAATGGGATCGTGGAGTCGAACAGGTGCTGCAGGCGGTGCGCACCGGCGACATCGTATGGGCGCAGGTTCAAGCGATCGAACAGGTTCCGGCAACGGATCTCGTCTACGATTTCTGCGTCCCCGGCCGCGAAAACTTCTGGGCCGGGACGGGGATCATGGCGCACAACACCTACGGACCTCGCATGAGGCCGACCGACGGCCGCGCGGTGTCGAACTTCATCGTGCAGGCCTTGCGCAACGAGCCGATCACGGTGCACGGCGACGGCTCGCAGACCCGATCCTTCTGCTACGTCAGCGATCTGATCGAAGGCTTCGTCCGGCTGGTGAAGTCGGGCGAGCATCAGCCGGTCAACATCGGCAATCCCGAGGAGTATCGCGTCATCGATCTGGCCCGCATGATCGTCGAGATCGCCGAGTCGAAGTCCGAGATCACATTCATGCAGCGGCCGGTGGACGATCCGAACGTGCGCCGGCCCGACATCACCCGCGCGCGCGAAGTCTTGGGCTGGGAGCCGGCGGTTCCCGTCCGTGAGGGCTTGCGCCGGACCATCGAATACTTCCGCACCTTGGATCTGTAGGAGGAGTCAGCCGTGGAAAAGTCGATCTTGGAAAACCTCGAGGAAGGCGACCCCGTCTCGGTCGCGTTGCGCGGCGGCGCGGGCTGGGTCCACGGTTCGATGGTCTGGCGGCGTGACGGCATGATGCTGATCGAGTCGGCCGACGACGCCGTGCGCAAGGAGACCCCGTTCGTTCTGATCCTGCTCGACGAGGTCTCGGCCGTCGCGATCCCCTCGAAGGTCGACCCGCCGGGCAGCAGCCGCTCGCCCGGCTTCAACCGGTAGGAGCGCGGCCGGTGTTCGCGGACGCAAGCGCATTCCTGGGCTGGTTCGAAGGCGTTCATCGCCGCACGCTTCGCGACGTGGTGCTGCTCCCAGAAGCGGCCGAGCGGTGGCTGCCGCCGGCGCCCGATCCCGAAAGCGGCGTGGCGTGGGGGGTGCCGGATCTGGTGCGCCACCTGTGCGAAGGACGGCTGTACTTCACGGGCGCGTTCCTCAACCGCGGCTGGATCTGGGACACGTGGGAGTCCGAGCTCGCCACGCGGGCCGAGTGGAGCGAAGCCTTGGAGTCGTCGTTCGCGGCCGTACGCGACGCGCTCGAGGGTCTGCCGCCCGAGGCGATGACCTGCCGGATCGAGCTGATTGCAGCGCCGGACCGCACGATCTCGGCGTGGCGCGCGCTGATGATGATGGCCGAGCACGAGATCGCGCACCGGGCGCAGATCGGCGCCTACGCCGGGCTCAACGGGTGGCCGGTTGCCCAGATCTTCGACCGCACCAACGAGTGGGTTCGCTCGCAGCGCGGCGACGAGGCCGCTCGACGCAGCGACGCCTAGCGCGCAGCGACCCCGGCGGCGCGGACCGCAACGATCCCCGGGAGCCGCACGGCGAGTCCGCCGAAGGCGTGCCTACCGGCGCCACCATGAGCGCTTCTCGCCGCGGGCCTTGTCGCGCTTGCGCTTGGCGAGACCGAGCTCGCGCTCGAGCAGATACCCCGGCTTCGCGCCCAGGCTCCATGCCTTCGGCGCGCCGTCCTCGAACAAGATGATCGCCGGGATCGAGCGGATATTGAAGGCGGCGGCGACCTCGGGCGAGGCGTCGATGTCGAGCTTGGCGAACGTCACCTCGTCCTCCCATTCCGCGGCGAGCGCCTCGACCACCGGCGCGACCTGCTTGCACGGTCCGCACCAGTCCGCGTAGAAGTCGACGACCACCGGCGTGGTGCTTTCGAGCACGTGGCGGCGGAACGTGGCGGCATCCAGCTCGATGACGGGCATGGCCGGCTCCTTCGGCAGCGGCGGTCGGTGTTCCTCCTTTTTCGGTGGACGCGATTGGGGGCGCGCGGATTCCGCGGCTGTGGAAGAATCGGCGGAATGGATCGCCGCGCCTTTCTGAAGTCCGCCGGTCTGGCGCTCGCTTTCGCCGCGTGCTCGCGCGCGCCGATGTCTCCGATGCCGACGGTGTCCGGTCCGCATCGGCGCTACGGGCCGCTTCAGGCCCCCGACGCCAATGGCATCCGCCTGCCTGACGGATTCACCAGCCGCGTGATCGCGACATCCAACGACCGGGTCCCGGGATCGCGCTACACCTGGCACCGCGCGCCCGACGGCGGAGCGACGTTTGCCTCTCCCGACGACGGATGGATCTACGTGTCCAACAGCGAGGTTTCCAGGCGGGGCGGCGTGGGTGCCGTCCGCTTCGACGCGCAAGGAGAGATCGCCGACGCGTACCGCATCCTCGACGGAACGACCCGCAACTGCGCCGGCGGCCCGACGCCGTGGGGATCGTGGCTGTCGTGCGAGGAGTTCGCCCAAGGCCGCGTTTGGGAGTGCGATCCCCAGGGCGAGCGGGAAGCGGAGGCCCGGCCCGCGCTCGGCGTGTTCAAGCACGAGGCCGCGGCGGTGGACGACCGCGGCAAGCGGCTCTATCTGACGGAAGACGAGTCCGACGGCCGCTTCTATCGCTTCACGCCGACGCTGTACCCGTCGCTCGAGCAGGGACGCCTGGAAGCGATGCGCGCGAGCGAGGACGGCAGCGTCGAATGGATCGAGATCGAGGATCCGTCGGCGCGCCGCACCCCCACGCGGCTGCAGGCGCCGGCATCGACGCGCTTCCGCGGCGGCGAAGGATGCTGGTTCGACGACCGCACGCGCACGGTCTTCTTCACCACGAAAGGCGATGACCGCGTCTGGGCCTACCGGCCCGACGACGAGCGGATCGAGGTTCTCTACGACGGCCGACGGCAACGCGGGGCGCTGTCGGGCGTGGACAACGTCGTGGTCACGCCGGCGGGCGACGTGCTCGTCGCGGAGGACGGCGGGAACATGGAGCTCGTGCTCATCACGACCGATGGAATCGTCGAGCCGCTGATTCGCGTGGAGGGCCACCACGACTCGGAGCTGGCCGGTCCCGCGTTCGACCCGTCGGGAACCCGGCTCTACGTGTCCTCGCAGCGCGGCGGTCACGGGGACGGCATCACCTACGAGATCTCCGGTCCCTTCGTGCCCTGAGCGGCGACCCCGGTTCCGCGTGACGAAGTCGCCGGACTGCGACGCCACCGGCGTCGTCGGGGGCTGGTCGACCGCCGTCTGGTAGCGCGGAACCAAGCCTCTGGCTTAACGCTCGCTTAGGCAAATTGTTTCACTTGTCATGTTTGGCAGGAGTCTTGTAGTCTCAATCGGGGCAAAGGGGGCAAGTTTCTCGGCCGGGCGGCTCAATCGCCCGGCCGGAGCTCTCGGGCTCGGGGACCGGCCAGGAGCGGTCTCCTCACCGATCGAGAAAGGAACGAGCATGAAAGCGCGTCTTTTGGCGGCGCTCGTCGCCGCGGCCTTCGCGCTGCCGGCGCCATCCCAGGCCGACCCCGTCGAGATCACCGAGACCAGCAGCAATCGCGTCGAGCTGCTCGCGTGCTCGACCTGGATCGAGCCCGCGGGGGACGAGTACGAGTGGACCGACGTCTGCGCCGGCGATGACGACTACGACGGCGACGGGGTCATCGAGCGGGTCGCCTTCGTGCAACAGTCGATGTGCGACCACGACGGGAGCGCCCCGGGTGGCTGGTGCTGGACCAGCGGCCCGTCCTTCTTCGCCGAGCTGGCCGCCGGCGATTCGTTCATCGCCGCGGACCGCTCGTCGGCGTGGCTGCATGCCGACGTCGACGGCTGCCGCATCGACCTCGATTGGACCGGAGGCCAGTCCGAACGGTCCTACGACTCCGAAGGGGCGATCTCGCCCGTCCTGTTCCCCACCCCAATGGAGGAGGGAATTGCGGCCGGCTACCGCAGGAGCGGCACCTCGGCAAAGCTCCGCTCCGCAACCGAGCAGGGGAGCCTGTGTCCGGCGGCCGGCGTCTCGGGCGCAGCGTGGGGATCGGTGATCGGGGAGGTCACCGAAACCGATCGGGAGACCCTGGTCACGATCCGCCTCGGCTGACGACGCACGAGATTGGTGGACTGGGTGCCCCCGGCAGGAATCGAACCTGCATCTCCCGCTTAGGAGGCGGGTGCGCTATCCATTGGGCTACGGGGGCGGGGGATGGCCAAAACCCGGGCGAAAACCTGGTGCGGTCGTGGCTTCCTCCTTGATGCGGGGTTCAATTTACCGGAGGGGGTCGTGGGGCGGTGCGGCACGCTCCTTTCGTTCGCCGGAGAGGGATCCTGATTGGGGTATCGAAGTAGAACCAAGGCAAGTCGCGAAGGGAGGGCACCGTGCGGGTGCGCATAGGAACCGTAGCCATCGTAGCCGCGATGCTCCTG
>DATLFO010000190.1:0-18246 GCA_035541035.1 Actinomycetota bacterium | reverse complement strand
CGCACGCTCATGCTCTGCTTCGACGGCGCGCCCGACGTGCGCTCGCTGCTGGCCTCGCTGCGTGACGCCGACCCGCACGCCTACACCTTCGCGTTCGGCGAGATGATCGGCGCCACGCCCGAGCAGCTCGTCGAGCGGCGCGGCGCCGTCGTGCGATGCGGCCCGCTCGCGGGCACCGCGCCGCGCGGCGCCACGCCCGGGGCCGATCGCACGGCGGCCGCGACGCTCCTGGAATCGTCGAAGGACCACGCCGAGCATGCCTTCGTCGTGCGTGCGATCCGCGACGCGCTCGAGCCGCGGTGCGAGACGCTCACCGTCGAGGATCCGCCGTCGCTGCTCGAGACCAGCCGCGTCTGGCATCTGCGCACGCGCATCGACGGCCGGCTGCGCGCTCCGGCGCCGGACGCGCTCGCGCTCGCGGCCGCGCTGCATCCCACGCCCGCCGTGGGTGGGACGCCCGCGGAGGCGGCGCTGCAGGCGATCCGCGACCTCGAGCCTGTCGAGCGCGGCTTCTACGCGGGCCTGATCGGCTGGACCGACGCCGCCGGGGACGGCGAGTGGGCGATCCAGCTTCGCTGTGGCCACGTGCGCGGCGCGACGATGCGCCTCTACGCGGGTGCCGGCATCGTCGCCGGCTCGGATCCCGACGCCGAGCTCGCCGAGACCGACGCGAAGCTTGCCGTGATGCGCGCTGCGCTCGCGCGTTAACGCAGCGCGTCCGCGACGGCGGCGGCGATCGCGGCGCGGCGTTGCGGCCCGGCCGCGCGATCGCAGGCGACGTGCACGATCGTGGTGACGCCCGCGTCTCCCGCCTTGGCCACGGCCGGGACGACCGCGTCCGCGCGCGTCACCCGCTCGTAGCCGCATCCGGCCGCGCGAACGAGCGGCTCGATCGGGATCGCGTGCGGGGTGACGAACAGGTCGTCGGCCTCGCGCACGCCGCCTTGCGGAAGCAGGTCGAAGATCGCGCCGCCGCCGTTGTCCTCGACGACCAGCACCGCGGGCTTCGCGCGCGGCGCGAGCCAGGCGAGCGAGCCGGCGTCGTGCAGGAAGGTCAGGTCGCCCATCAGCCCGACCGTCGGGTCGCCGCCCTGCGCGATGCCGAGCACCGTCGAGATGAAGCCGTCGATGCCGCTCGCGCCGCGGTTGCCGATCACCCACAGATCCTCGCGCGGCCGCATGTACGAGTCGAGGTCGCGAACGGGAAGCGACGATCCGATCGCGAGCACGCCCCCGTCCGGCACGGCGGCCGCGACGTCGCGGGCGATCCGGCCTTCGAACGGCTCGTCCCAGGAATCCATGAGTGCGTCGGCCGCGGCCCGTGCGCTCGCGTCGGCATCGTGCCAGCGCTGCATCCAGGTCCGGTCCTCGCGCGGCTTGACCACCGCGCTCAGCGCCGATGCCAGCAGCGCCGCGTCCGCGCGAACGGTCCACGACGACCGGTGATCCGGATCGTTCCATCGCGCGGCATCCACCACGAGCACCCGTGGCGTGCGATCCAGCAGCGCGCGCGTCGCGCGCGAGGTCGGCGGCGCACCCGTGTACAGCACCACCGAGGGCTCGATCCGGTCCAGGATCAGCTGCGGCGCCGAGAGCGCGATGCCGTGCCGCAGACCCGACAGCGGCTCGGCCACCAGCGGCCAGCCGGCGCGCTCGGACAGGTCCATGATCTCTTGGGCGTCGGCATCCAGGGCGCCGCACACGATCATGCCGTCGTCGGTCGCGTCGATCACGCGCGCCAGATCGTCCACCTCGCCCGGGGACGGCAGCATCGCGGCGGGGGAGTGACGCTCCCACGGGGCGCCGCCGTCGCGGCCGGCGCCCAGGTCCGGCACGTCGCCGGACGCGACGAGCGGCTCGCGCAGTGGCAGGTTCAGGTGGACCGGACCGGCGGGCGGTCCCGACGCGGTCGCGACGGCGCGCGCGCCGGCGCTTCGCCACACCCGCTCGGTGTCGTGCTCGATCGCGGGCACGGGCATTTCGAAGAACCACAGCGGCGCCGACGCGAACAGGTGACGCTGATCGATCGTCTGGTTGGCGCCGGTGTCGCGCAGCTCCGGCGGCCGGTCGGCCGACAGCGCGATCAGCGGCGTCTGCGAATAGCGTGCCTCGACGATCGCGGGATGCCAGTTCGCCGCGGCCGTTCCCGAGGTGCACACGAGCGCGACCGGCCGGCGGGTCGCCTTCGCGATGCCGAGGCCGAAGAATGCGGCCGACCGCTCGTCCAGGATCACGTGCACGCGCAGCCGCGGATGCCGCGCGACCGCGAGCGCCAGCGGCGTGGACCGCGCGCCGGGCGAGACGCACACGTGCTCGACGCCGCCGCGCGCGAGCTCGTCGGCCAGCAGCGACGCGCAGGCGAGCGATATCTCGGCGTGGCCGCTCACGAGGTCACCCGGTGGATCGTCAGCCCCGCCGCGAGGAACATGCCGAACGCGAGGTTCAGCGCCGCGGTTCCCAGCAGCACCGGCACCATCGCCGGCCCGCGGGCCGATCCCACGGCGCGCAGCGGCGGCACCGCGAACGGCGCGGCCGCCAGCGCGGTCATCGCAAGCGGCGGCACGTCGTCGAGGACCACGGCAACCACCACGGTCGCGAGCGCGGCGACCACCACGCCGCGGTACAGGGCGCGCGCCTCGGCGTCACCGAGCCGCACCGGCAGCGTGCGCTTGCCGGCGGCGGCGTCGGTCGGGATGTCGCGGATGTTGTTGGCGAGCAGGATCGCGACGCCGAGCAGCCCGATGGCCGCGCCGCCCCACCACACGACCGACGGAAGCGATCCGATGCCGCCCGCGCCCCACGTGACGTATGCGGTTCCCGCGGTCGCGACCGGCCCGAAGAAAACGAACACGAACACCTCGCCCAGCCCCAAGCCCGCGTACGGCTTCGGTCCGCCCGAATACGCTGCGGCCGCCAGCAGCGCCGCGGCGCCGACCGCGAGCAGCCGCAGATCCACCGCGATCGCCAGCGCCAGGCCGGTCAGGCCCGCGACGAGGAACGACAGCAGCGCCGCGCGGCGCACCGCCGCGGGCGAGGCGAGTCCCGACGCGGTCAGCCGCACCGGCCCCACGCGCTGCGCGTCCACGCCGCGCACGCCGTCGGAGTAGTCGTTGGCGTAGTTGACGCCGACCTGCAGCGCGACCGCCACGACCAATGCGCCGGCGGCGCGCAGCCACGAGATCGACGGCGCCGCCGCGACCCCCGCGATCACCGGCGCGACCGACGCGCCGAGCGTGCGCGGCCGCGCGCCGGCGAGCCACAGCCCCGCACCGCTCGGTGCGTTCGCGCGCGCGCCGGCCGCCTCGTTCACGGACGCTTCGGGAACTTCGAGAAGTCGGGCTTGCGCTTCTCGACGAACGCGTCGCGGCCTTCCTGCGCCTCTTCGCTCATGTAGAACAGCAGCGTCGCGTCGCCGGCGAGCTGCTGGATGCCGGCGAGCCCGTCGGTGTCGGCGTTGAACCCCGCCTTGAGCATGCGCAGGGCCAGCGGCGACATCTCAAGGATCCGCCGGCACACCTTCACCGTCTCCTCCTCGAGCTGCTCGAGCGGCACGACCCGGTTGACCAGCCCCCACTGCAGCGCCGTCTGTGCGTCGTACTGCTCGCACAGGAACCAGATCTCCTTCGCGCGCTTCAAGCCGATGGTGCGCGCGAGCAGACCCGCGCCGTAGCCGCCGTCGAACGAGCCGACCTTCGGGCCGGTCTGGCCGAAGCGTGCGTTCTCGGCGGCGATGGTCATGTCGCACACCAGGTGCAGCACGTGGCCGCCACCGATCGCGTAGCCGGCGACCATCGCGATCACCGGCTTGGGCAAACGCCGGATCTGCACCTGCAGGTCGAGCACGTTCAGCCGGCCGATGCCCTTGGCGTCGACGTAGCCGTCGTCACCGCGGATCCGCTGATCGCCGCCCGAACAGAACGCATCCGGACCTTGCCCGGTCAGGATGATCGCGCCGATGGTGGCGTCGTCGCGCGCGACCTCGAACGCGCGCTGAAGCTCGAACAGCGTCTGCGGACGGAACGCGTTGCGGACCTCGGGACGGCAGATGGTGATCTTGGCGATCCCGTCCAGCGTCTCGTAGCTGATGTCTTGGTAGTCCCCCGAGCGGATCCAATCCATGACCATTCACTCCTAGAGCGTTTACTCAAACCTTCGGTTAGCCTAGCCGACATGGAAATCCCGGGAAAATCCAGGCGCACACACGCGCTGAAGCCGGGCGACCTGGCCGCGATCGCGCTCGCGCCCGGCCATCCGTGGCCCGATCTGATCCGCGAGGTCTGGGATGCCGGGGCCGCGGTCCTGCCCATCGACCACCGGCTTCCTCCGGCGGCGGTTCAGCGCCTGCTCGCGGCCGCGCGTCCCGCGGCGATCTTCGACGGATCCTGGTGGCCGCAGTTCGAGTCGCGTCCGGCCGGCGACGAGGCCGCGGTCGCGGTCGCGACCGGCGGCACCACCGGCGGCACCACCGGCGAGCCCAAGATCGCGGTCCTTTCCCACCGGGCCGTCGAGGCCGCCGTGCGCACGAGCGCCGCGCGACTCGGCGCGGGACCCGACGATTCCTGGCTGGCGTGTCTTCCGTTCGGCCACATCGGCGGGCTGCTGGTGGTGCTGCGCGCGGTGATCCTCGGCGCTCCGGTCACGATCCATCCGGCCTTCGATCCGGCCGCCCTCGCGGCCGCGAATGCCTCCTACACCTCGCTCGTGCCGGCGATGCTCGCGCGGCTGCTCGACGCCGGCGCCGATCTGTCGCGCTTCGACGCGATCCTGCTCGGCGGGCAGGCGACGCCCGCGCCGCTGCGCGAACGCGCTGAGGCGGCCGGCGCGCGCATCGTCGAGACCTACGGCCAGACCGAGTCATGCGGCGGCGTCGTCTACGACGGCGTGCCGCTCGACGGAACCGAGATGCGGCTCGCCGACGGCGACATGATCGAGCTTCGCGGACCGACCGTCATGCGCGGCTACCTCGGCGCGGGCGGTCAGCCGTTCACAGTGGACGGCTGGCTGCGAACCGGCGACGCCGGCGTGATCGAGCAGGGCCGCCTGATCCGCGCCGAGCGCGCCGGCGACGTGATCGTCAGCGGCGGCGAGAAGATCTACCCGAGCCAGGTCGAGGACGTGCTGATCCGCCATCCCGAGATCGCAGACGCGGTCGTGGCGGCGCGGCCGGATCCCGCCTTCGGCTCCAAGGTGGTCGCGTTCATCGTCTGTCCCGACGCCGTGCTGTCGCTCGAGGAGGTTCGCGACTTCGTCGCTGCGCACCTGCCGCGCTACGCGGCGCCGCGCGAGGTCATCGTCGTGCCCGAGGTGCCCCGCACCCCCGGCGGCAAGATCCGCCGGCACCTGCTGTAGACGGACCGGCTCAACGGACCGGCAGGATTCCGCAAAACGAACCGCGAACCTTCCGGCGACGACTCCGCAAGCCGGAAAGGACCCCTCGTGCGCCCACCCCGCATCGCCGCCCTGATCCTGGCCGTCTGCTCGGCCGTAGCAGCTACCGCCGTCGCCGTTCCCGAGGCGGTCCCGAAGGTTCCCGTCCTGACCCCCGAGACCAAGACCGGATCGATCGTGCGCCACGCGGCGCCGAACCAGCCGCCCACCGCCAAGGTCGTGGACGGCAACGCGAGCGACTGGACCGGCGAGATCACGCGCCTCGGCGGCACCGCCGTCTATTCGCGCGGCGAGTACGTCTACCAGGACTATCTCGGCGATGCGTGGGGCGCCGACGACGGCTACGACGCGGGCCGCAAAGCGGCGCTCGACACCGCGAAGAGCGTCTCGTCGCGTACCTATCGCGTGGATGCGCTCCAGCAAGCGGCCGGCGCGCAGTTCGGCGCCGGCCGGCCCGTCGGCGCGTCGCTGCGCTACGGCGACACGGTCCCGCCCCCCGGCGTGCGCGAGCAGGCCGACATCGAAGAGGTCCGCATCGCCGCCGACCCCGAGCACCTCTACGTCATGGTTCGCACGCTCGCGATGACGGGGTCCTCGCCGGCGACGGCCGTCGCGATTTTCCTCGACATCGAGGCGGGCGGGCCCTACTCGTATCCGCCGGCCGCCGGCGGCGTGACCTCCATGGCCGAGCACGTCTTCGTCGCGTCCGGCAACCAGATCACCGGCCTGTATCGCCGGGGCGTGCCGCTGATCTCGGGCTGCCAGCTTCCGTGCGTTCCGGCTCCGTGGACCGTCGCGTCGAACCCGGCCGGGTTCGACAACGTCGTCGAGATCGCCATCCGGCGTGACGCGCTCGACGCGGCGATGCCGTCGTCGCTTCGCATCGGTGTCGCGACGGGAATCGCCGGTCCGGGCGGGATCGCGGCGATGAAGGCGGGCGACGCGAAATCGGATCTGATCAACGTCGCGTTCCGCAGCGAGCCCGCGCGCATCTGGATGGACGAGCGCCAAACCTTCGCGCTCCGCGACGGCAGCATCGACGAGTTCTTCGCGTCCATCGATCTCGGCACGCTGGAGGCCGGCGCGACCGAGACCTTCACGATGCGTCCCGGCTACTACGAGGCCGTCTACGTCAACGGTGGCTCGCCGGTGAACCTCGAGCAAACCGTTAACGGCTACTTCCAAGGCCCGTATCAGCATTACGGCGTGTACCTGCCGGACACCTATCGTCCCGGCAACGTCCATCCCGCGATGTTCTGGATGCACTATCGCGGCGGCCACGCGCACGACGCGGCCGCGTGGGAGCCGGGCGTCCTGCACGACTTCGGCGACGGCGGCGACGCGATCGTGGTCACGCCTAGCGCTCGCGGCGAGTCGTCCTGGTACACCGGCCGCGGCATGGTCGACTATCTCGACGTCTGGGACGACGCGCACGCGCGCTGGTCGATCGACGAGGATCGCACCTATCTCGGCGGGCACTCCATGGGCGGCTGGGCCTCGTGGCTGCTCGGTCTTCTGTTCCCCGACCGCTGGGCCGCGTCGAACCCGCAGGACGGTCTTCTGGTTCCCGGCCTCTGGGCGGGGGCCGGTCCGCCGTCCTCGCCGCAGAACGGTGCGGACGTCGAAGCCGAGTTCCTGTATCCGCTGCTCGAGAACGCGCGTAACCTTCCCTACGCGATCCTGCACGGAACCGCCGATCAGCTCGTTCCCGTCACCGGCGCGATCGCGGCGGGCCAGCGCCTGCACGATCTCGGCTATCGCTACCGCACCTACCTGTATCACGCCTACGAGCACTTCTCCGCACCGATCTGGGACGACTGGCGCGAGATGCAGTCCTCCATGTGGTCGCACCGGCGCGACCGCAACCCCGAGCGCGTCACCTACAAGGTCTCGCCCGCGCTCAACCACGCGGTGAGCACGATCAGCGTGCCGACCGGCGTGGATCTCGGCTTCGAGTTCAACGGCGCCTACTGGGTGAGCGGCATGAAGGTCCGCGCGCCGGGACGCGCTCCGTCCAACCTCGGCACGATCGACGTCACCACCTACGGCCGCGGGCTCGAATCCCGCCTCTTGCTTCCCGAGGCGAGCGCCGGCGTGTTCGGCCCGTACACGATGCACGGCCAGCGCTGGGTGTCCAACGGACGCGGGGACGCCGCAAACGTCTTCGACATGACCGCGACGAACCTTTCCGACGTGACGCTGGATCTTGCCCGCATGAGCCTGTCCACAGCCGCCGGGATCTCCGGCCGCGTCGCTACCGACGGGCTGATGACGCTCCGGCTCGGCGGAACGTGGCCCTCGCAGCCGGCCGTGACGGGCGCAACCGTCGTGTCCTACGACGGCGCGACGCTCGTGCTGCGGATCCCGGCCGCGGGCGTGCACCACATCAGCGTCGTATAGCGGCGCGCATCAGCGTCGTATAGCGGCGCGCATCAGCGGCAGCATTCGCTCGGGGCCGAACACGTCGGAGGGAGCCTCTCCGGCGCGTTCGGCCCCCATCGTCCGGTAGAAGCCTTCCGCGTTCGGATCCGACAGGATCTCGACCGCGGCGAGCCCTCGTCGTTGCGCTTCCTGCATCAGGTGCTCCCAGAGCGCACGGCCGACGCCGCGACCGATGAACGGCGGATCCACGAAGAACGCGCCGATCTCCGAGCCTTCGAGCTGATAGAACCCCGCGGTCGCGCCGTCCACCTCGGCGACGAACGTCGGCTGCACGCACGTGGCGTGGATCGCCAGCGACGGCCGGCACGCCTGCATGAACGTCTTGTCGTATCCCCAGTGCGCCTTCGAGCGGATCGCGAGCGCGGTCAGCGTCTTGGCGTCGCCCGGCGCGGCCGGCCGGATCTCGATCATGGCAGCGTGAACGTCTGACCGGCGGTGTAGGTGATCGCCTCGTCGCTTCGGTAGACGTGCACGCCGCCGGCGCCGAACACCGTCCAAGTTCCGTCGTCGGCGGCCATCGCCGTGTTTTCGTCGATGCCCACCATCCGGCAGCCGGGCGGCATCGACCGAATCGACAGGCCCCGAAGGTCCGGGTAGTAGCTGTCGAGCACGTCCCAGTGCGCGCCGAACGCGAAGCCCGGAAACACCGCCAGCCCCGCCGGCGCGAAGGCCTCGCCGGGCGAGCCCATCTTGGTGGGGTCCGGGGCGACCTCGCCGAACAAGCACGCGCCGGCGCTGCATCCGGCGACCGCCGCGCCTTCGTCCACGCGTTCCATCAGCCGTTTCCAGAACGGCGTCTCCCGCAGCGTGCTCGCGAGATAGGCGGGGTTGCCGCCCGAGAAGAACACGAGCGACGCGGTGTCGATGCCGCTCAGGATCGCCTCGCGCGAGGCGTCTTCGCGCGTCTTGAGCGGAACCACCTTCGCCGGCACGCCCATCGTCCGGTAATGCTCGAGCCCCATGTTCGACCACTTGTCGAACATCGCGTCGCCCTCGGGTGCGGCCGCGGTGGCCAGCAGCGCCACGCTTCCGTCGCCGACCGAGGCCCGGTCCAGCAGCCAGCGGTCCACCTCGGCGGCCCAGGGCAGATACTCCCCCGAGCCCAGCAGGCCCACCAGCCGCCCGGTCATAGGATCGCCTTCGGGCCGGCCCGCTCGCCTTGCCGGAGCAACACCGCCAAGGTCACGGGACCGAACAGAACGCCGAGAAACCACCAGACCACGGCGGACCGGTTCCGGGGAATGGCCGCAAAGCCGCATGCGACGCCGAACAGGGCGCCCACGATCATCCAAAGCGCTGCAAGCATCGTCGTTCGAAGTATACGAAGGGACCGGCTTGCGCCGGGCCCGGGTCGTCTACCATTATCGGAGGCTCAAAACTTACGGGAGGGACGATGACGGCGATTCGCGAGATCATGCGCACCGACGTGCTCGAGGTCGAAATGGCCGCCACGCTGCAGGAGGCCGCGCAAGCCATGCGCGAGCGGAAGATCTCGTCCCTGGCGGTGACCGAGAAGGACCGGCTCGTCGGGATCATGACCGAGCGAGACATCGTCACCGCGGTCGCCGACGGCGCCGACTCCGAGGTTGCGCACGTGCGCGACTACATGACCAACAGTCCCGTCTCCGCCGGTGCGGGCACCTCGGTCGAGGAGGCCAGCCAGATCATGCTCGAACACGGCTTCCGCCATCTGCCCGTCGTCGACGACGACCAGCGGCTCATCGGCATTGTCTCGCTGCGCGACCTGATGCGCGCCGGCGTCAAGGTCCCCACCCGCGAGTAGGCGCTCGCGCATCCCGGGAGCCATGGGTTCGTTGTTCTAAGGTGGAACAATCGAAACTCGTCGCAGGACGTCCGCTTGCTTCGTCGAAGGAAGCGGACATGGCCTCAAGGAGCGAAGTGAGCAGCGAACTCGGCGCCATCCTGCTCGAGCTGACGGGCCGCGTGATCCCGGACCGGATCCGCGGGCTCGACGCCTCGCTCGTGCTCGAAAGCCCCGACGAAGTCTGGACCATGTACTTCCGGGGGGGCCGCATGACCATCGGCGCGGGCGCGCCTGACCGGGCCGACACCGTCGTCCGGGCCGACACCGCGACGCTCGTCGGCATCCAATCGGGTGCGGTCAGCGGCGCAGGCGCGTTCTTGGACGGCTTGATCAGCGTGCGCGGCAACCTGAACCTCGCGCTGCGGGCCGAGTCGCTGTTCGAGCCGCTCGTCAAGCGTCCCATCACCGCGCCGCGCGACGGCATCGCGCTCGCCGGCGACCACGAGGTCTCGATCGTGGAGGCCGGCAAAGGCGATCCGGTGATCTTGCTGCACGGCCTCGGCGCGACCAAGGTGTCGTTCATCCCGACGATGCTCGCGCTCGCGCCGTCGTATCGCGTGATCGTTCCCGATTTGCTCGGCCACGGCGACACCGCCAAGCCGCGCGTGAGCTATTCGCCTCAGACCTTTGCGACGTTCGTGCTGGACCTGATGGATTCGCTGCAGATCGAGCGGGCGCATCTGGTCGGAAACTCGCTCGGCGGCCGTATCTCGCTGGAAGTCGCGATGACCGACCCGAGCCGCGTCCGCAGCATGTCGCTGCTGTGCCCGGCCGTCGCGTTCCTCAAGCGCCGCTGGCTCGCGCCGATCATGCGGCGCATGCGGCCCGAGCTCGCGTTCCTGCCGCAGCCGATCCCGCATCGCGCGGTCGTGGCCGGCATCCGTTCGCTGTTCGTCGCGCCCGAGCGGCTGCGCCGATCCTGGTACGACGCCGCCGCCGACGAGTTCCTGCGCGTCTACCGCGATCGCCAGGCGCGATACGCGCTCTTCGACGCGCTGCGCCACATCGTCACCGACGAGCCCATGGGCGACGCGGGCTTCTGGAAGCGCCTCGAGCGCATCGAGGCGCCGAGCATGTTCTTGTGGGGCGACGCCGATCCGCTCGTGCCGTCCTTCTACTCCACGCATGTCGAGCAGGCGCTGCCGCACGCGACCGTCGAGGTCATTACCGACTGCGGGCACGTCCCCCAGTTCGAGTACCCGGCCGCGACGCACCGCAAGATCAAGCGGTTCATCGCCGCCGCCTGAGGCGGAAAACGAAAAGACCCGGACTCGTGGTCCGGGTCATTTCGAAAACCATCACCCCGCAAGCGGCTGGGCCGCAAGGTGCGGCGGCTGCGCTCGTGGTGGGTCACACCTGTTGCGCACCCGTCGGAGGATGCGGACCCTCCGCCCGTCTAACGCGGCGGCGTCCGAAAGGTGACGCGAACCCGGTATTCTCCCGGCACCATGAGCAGCGAGATCGAAAGAGCCATCCGCGAACGCATTCATGCGTCGGAGTTCGCGGGCTGGTTCGGGATGGAGTTCGTCTCGGCAGCGGACGGGGAGTGCGAGATGCGGCTCGAGCTCAAGCCGCATCATCTCAATCCGGGAGGAATCATCCACGGCGGCGTCATCGCCACCATGCTCGACGCCGCCATCGGCCTCGCGCTCCGGTCGGCGCGACCGCTCGGCTCGCCGCACGTCACGCTCACCATGAGCATCCAGTACATCGGGATGGCCAGCGAGGGCACCATCGTCGCGCGCGGCCGCTCCCTGCACGCCGGCCGCCGGGCCGGGCACGGCGAGGGGGAGCTGGTCACTGCCGACGGCCGGATGCTCGCCAAAGGCGCGGCGACCTTCATGACCGTCGAGCCCGAGAACCTGCCGCGGTCGCCCTTCGCCTGAAAAGAGGAGAGGAGAGCCGAATGGCTCTCCTCTCTGAATTCCTCCGCGGGAACGACTTTTCCGTTAAGGAGGCGGCCCGGTGGACCACTCCGGACTTCCCGCGGCTCAGTGGACTGACGGGTTTCCGCTAGCGAGTGCCCTGCGGTTCCCGAATCGCACCCGTTAGCGTTCAGCCACCTCGCGGGTCCTATGCGGTAACGACAAGTTGGGACCACCTCCTTTCTCGCGTGAGCACAGTGTGCCACCGCCGGCGTCCTCTGTCATCCACTTTGGGGCGTGCCTTCGCCGCCCGCATACGAAGTTTTCCTTTTGCGCCCTTCCCGGCCCGCTACGAGGTCGCGCAGGAGGCCGTCCGGGTCCCGCCCCGCAGCCCCCGGCCGGGACGCATCTCCGCCCCAGGCCGGTACGCATCTCCGCCCCGGCCGCGGCCGGCCGGTACGCTTGCGCCGATGGCTCGATTGCTGCTCGTTCGACCCGGCGCCGGCGCGCCGGACCTGTGCTCGCTCGAGGTCTGGCAAGCGCTGACGGGCCGGCCGGTGCTCTGCGACCCGAACGACGAGCTGGGCGACCGCCTCGCGCAGGAAGGCTTTCCGGTCGAGCGGATCGATCTCGCGCAGAGCATCCACGCCGCGACCGAGCCCGCGCCGGCCGGCGACAAGCCCAAGCCGCGGCTCAACCTGCTCGGCCATCAGCACGGCGCGGCGGATCCGCGCCTGAGCGCGCTCGCGGCCCGGCTCGCCGGCGAGGCCGCCGCGCGCGGCGAGGTCGCCTACATCCTTCCCGCCGATGCCGCCCCGGTCGTGCGCGCGGTCATGGAGCGCGCGATGCAGGGCGGGCTCGAGGTCGAGGTCGTCGTCGGCCGCGTCCCGCGCGGTCACCTGCTGCTCGATCTGGTCAAGGTGATGGCACGGCTGCGCAGCCCCGGCGGCTGCCCGTGGGACGCCGAGCAGACGCATCAGACGCTCGCCAAACATCTGCTCGACGAGGCCTACGAGCTGCTGCACGCCATCGAGGAAGGCACGAGCGAGGACATCGCCGAAGAGCTCGGCGATGTGCTGCTGCAGGTCGTGTTTCACGCGCAGATGGGCCACGACGCGCAGACCTTCGACATCGACGACGTCGCCGACACGCTCATCAAGAAGCTCGTCAACCGGCACCCGCACGTCTTCGGCGACGTCACCGTGGAAGGCGCCGACGAGGTCGTCGCCAACTGGGACGTCATCAAAGAGAAAGAGAAAGGCCGCAGCGGCGTCCACGACGACATCCCCGAATCGTTGCCCGCGCTCGCCTGGGCCGCGAAGCTGCAGCGCCGCGCCGGCAAGGCCGGCTTCGACTGGGACGACGCGCACGGTCCGATGGACAAGGTCAACGAGGAGCTCCGCGAGCTCGGGGCCGCCGCGACCGACGCGGAGCGCGAGCACGAGCTCGGCGACCTGCTGCTCGCCGTCGTCGCGCTCTCGCGCCACCTCGACGTGGACGCCGAGACCGCGCTGCGCCGCGCCGGCCGCCGCTTCAAGGCTCGCGTCGCGCGCATCGAGGAAGCCGTGAAGGCGCAGGGCAAGACGCTCCGCGACCTGTCCGAGCGAGAGCTCATCGACCTGTGGAACGAAGCGAAGCGCGGCTGAACGAAGCCGACCGGGCGCGCGCCACGCTCCCGCTCGGCGTTCTCGCGTTCCGCTGGGCGTCGCTCGCGTGGATGGGCGCGCTCGCCGCCACCAGCAGCGACTTTCGCCGCCCCGGCCTTGCCTGGCTCGCCTTCGGCGCCGCGGTCGCCTGGACCGCGATCGTCTCCGCGCGCGTGCTGCGCGAGCCCGATCCCGCCGCGCTCTGGTTCGACCTCGGTCTGGCGTGCACGCTGATCGTGCTCTCCGGCTTCGTCGTGCCACAGGGCGCGGTCGTCGAAGGCCGTCCGTTCTTCGCCACCGCCTATCCGGCCGCGGCCGTGCTCGCCTGGGCCGTGGCCAAGGGTCTCGGCGGCGGCCTCGCCGCCGGCGCCGCCGCCGGGCTGGCGCTGATCCTGTCGCGCCCCGCCAACGGCATCGCGCTCGGCGAGCTCACCACCGCGCAGTGGCAGACGCTCGCGAACGGCATCGTCACCTATGCGCTCGCCGGCGGCGCGGTCGGGCTGGTCTCCCGGCTGATCGACCGTGCCCGAACCGAGCTCAAGGCCGCGCTTGCCGAACGCATGCGCGAAGCACAGCGCGCCGCGCGGCTCGCCGAGCGCGAGGCGCTCGGCCGCCAGATCCACGACAGCGTCCTGCAGTCGCTCGCGCTGGTCCACAAGAAAGGAAAGGAGCTCGCCCGCGAAGGGCCGGTGGACGCCGGTGAGGTCCGCTCGCTCGCCGAGCTGGCCGGCGCGCAGGAGCGCGCGCTTCGATCGCTGATCGTGCGCGCCGACGTCGAGCCGCCGCAGGGCACCGCGAGCCTGCGCGACCACCTCGAAGCGCTCGGCCTGTCGTATGCCGGAACGATCGCCGTCACCGTCTCCAGCGCCGGCGCCGCCTATCTGCCCCGCGCGCACGTGGACGAGATCGTCGCCGCGGCCAAGCAGGCGATCGACAACGCGGTCGAGCACGCCGGCCCGAAGGCCAAGGTCACCGTCTTCGTCGACGAGCGCGACGACGCGACCGAGGTGACCGTGCGCGACGACGGCCGGGGCTTCGACATCGCCGCGGCCAACGGATACGGTCTGCGCAGCATGCGGGGGCGCATCCAAGACATCGGCGGCCGGTTCGCGATCAGCAGCGAGCCCGGCGGCGGAACCGAGATCGAGATGACGGTGCCCAAAACATGAGCGATGCCATCCGAGTCGTCGTGGCCGACGATCATCCCGTCTGGCGTGACGGCGTCGCGGCCGACCTTGCCAAGGCCGGCACCATCGAGGTCGTCGGCCAGGCCGGCGACGGCGGCGAGGTCATCGACGTGGTCCGCGACACCATGCCCGACGTGGTGCTGATGGACCTCAACATGCCGGTCACCGGCGGAGCCGAGGCCACGCGCGTCATTCACGACGAATCCCCGCACGTGAAGGTCTTGATCCTGAGCGCCTCCGCCGAGGAGTCCGACGTGCTCGAGGCGGTTGCCGCCGGCGCGAGCGGCTACCTGCTCAAGAGCGCCACCGGTGACGAGCTCCGCGACGCGATCGAGCGCGTCGCGCGCGGCGAGCCCGTCTTCACCCCCTCGCTGGCCGGCCTGGTGCTCGGCGAGTTCCGGCGCATGGCCTCCGGCGGCAAGCCGGCCGCGGCCGACGAGCCCAAACTCACCCCGCGCGAGACCGAGGTCCTGACCTACGTCGCCAAGGGCTACACCTACCGCGAGATCGGCGAAAAGCTCTTCATCAGCGTCAAGACCGTCCAGAACCACGTCCAGAACATCCTGTCCAAGCTGCATCTGTCCCGCCGCTACGAGCTGATGCGGTACGCGATCCGAAAAGGCCTCGACAAGGCCCCTGAATAATTGCGGGAACCCGGCGCGCCTCGTCGCCGTCCAAGGTGCATCGATCGCTTCAGACAGAACGGGGAGAACGACCATGCGACGGTGGCAAGCGGTAGCAGGACTGCTCATGCTCGCGATGCTGGGCGCAGCCTGCGGGAAGGCGGACGTGAGATCACCCGGATCCGACGGACGCTCGGCCCCCCGAGGGGCCGACGAGCTCATCCTTCGAGTGTTCACCGAAGGCGGCTTCGTCCCGGTGGAATTCAACCTCCGGAATTTGCCCGAGTTCACGCTCACCGGCGACGGACGGGTCTTCTCGATCGGAGCGCAGATCGAGATCTACCCGCCGCCGGCGCTGCCGCCGCTGCTGGTCCGGCCGATCGAGTCCGACGCGGTCGCCAAGATCATCGCCGAGGCCAAGGCCGCCGGCCTGGACGGCCCGGACAAGGAGTATCGCTACGACCTCGTCGCGGACGCCGGCACCACGGTGTTCACGTTCGTCGACGACGACGGTGTCACTCACACGATCCGCGCCTACGCGCTCGGCTTCGAGGCCGACGGCGGAGACGCCCCTCCCGGGCAGACCGCCGAGGAGCGCGAGGCGCGGGCCAAGCTCGCGAAGCTGCGCGAGAAGCTGCTCGACCTTTCGTCCTGGCTGCCGCGCGAGTCGCTCGGCGAGGACAAGGTCTACGAGATCGAGAAGCTGCGCGTCTTCGCCAAGCCGTACGAGACTCCCAACCCCGACGAGGGCCAGCAGGTTCCGAAGGCGTGGCCGCTCGGCTCCGATCTCGCCACCTTCGGCGAGGCCGGCGCCGCCGGGTACCGCTGCGGCGTGCTCGAGGGAGCCGACCTCGAGAAGGCACTCAAAGAGTTCCAGGCTTCGAACACGAGGACGCCGTGGACCAGCAACGGCAAGCAGTACGAACTGATCCTTCGTCCTCTGCTCCCGGACGAGTCGGGCTGCCCGAAGTAACGCCGACACACCCCCCGGGGACGCCGGCGCGCTGCCTGGCGAATCCCTCCGGCCGACCACGAGCCGGAGGGATTTCGCGTCTTTGCGGCGTGGCGAGGTGGCACGGCCGCGCCGGCTCGGAACCGCCCGTGCCGGAACTACCCAGAGGCGATTGAGCGGGACCGGCATCGCGAATGAGTTCGCCTCCGTCTAGGCGTGAAGGCGCGCGCGTCCGATCATCGAAGGCATGGACGGTCTGTATGCGATCAAGCCCTGGTTCGTGCGGCGGCTCCGCGGCGTCGAGGACACACTCGTGTCGTTGCGCGTCTCCGCGGACGCGCTGACGTGGGCGGCGGTCGGTGCGGCGGCCGGCGCGGGCGTGGCGATCGTCGCCGGTACCGGCGCGCCGCTGCTCTGGCTCGCCGTCGCACCCTTGGCGCTCACCCGGATCGCGCTCAACGCCCTGGACGGATCGGTCGCGCGCCGGACGGGAACCGCGCGGCCGTCCGGCGCGCTGCTGAACGAAGCTTCCGACCGCATCGCCGACGCGCTCTTCCTCGTACCGCTGGCGTGGGTCGCCGGCCCCGCGCTTGCGCTGGCCGCGCTCGCTGCGACGCTCCTCGCCTCGCTTGCCGGCGTGTTGTCGCAGGCGCTGACCGGAACGCGCGATCACGGCGGCCCGATGGGCAAAGCGGACCGCATGCTGGTGCTCGGCGTCGCCTCGCTCGTCGCCCCGATGCAGCCGCGGGCGTGGACCGTCGCCGCGATCGCCGTCGCGTCCGGCGCGCTGATCACCGCCGCCGCTCGCGTGACACGCATCCGCCGGAGGCTCGCCGATGTCTAGCCTCGCCATCGAGAGCGCCGCACGCATGTCGCTCGCGCTCGGCGGAGCGCTCGGCCTGATTGCCTTCGCGGAGCGGCGCCACCTCAAGGAGATGACGCGTCGCGTGCTGTTCGTGCGCTGGCGCACCTGGGCGATCACCGCCCCGATCTTCGGCGGCGCGGTGATGGGTGGCCGCTGGGCCGCAGTCGCCTTCGTCGAGGTGCTCACCATCGTCGGGCTGCGCGAGTACGCGCGCATCGTGTCGCTTCCCCGGCCGTACCGCGTTGTGCTCTACGCGGCCGGCATCGCCAGCGCGCCCGTCGCCGCGCTCTCGCTCACCGTCTGGCGCGGCATGCCGCCGATCCTTCTGATCGCCGCGACCATCCCGCCGCTGCTGATGCAGGACATCACGCGCGGCGTGCGCGACCTCGCGTACGCCGCGCTCGGCTTCGCCTACATCCCGTGGCTGCTCGCGTACTTCATCTTGATCCTGGAGCACGTGGACGGGGGAGCGGCCATCCTGCTCGCGCTCGGCGCGTCGGTCGCCGCGAGCGACGTGGGGGCCTTCACCGTCGGAAAGCTCGCCGGCCGTCACGCGATGGCACCCAGGCTCAGCCCGAACAAGACCTGGGAGGGCGCGATCGGAAACCTCGCCGGTGCCTGCGCCGGCTTCGCGCTGATGAGCTTCGCCATCCCCGGCACGCTCAACCCCGTGGTGCGCGCGACGCTTCCGATCGCCGTCGCCTTCGCGAGCATCTGGGGCGACCTGCTCGAGTCGCTGATCAAGCGGCAGTTCGGCGTCAAGGACGCAGGCTCGTGGCTGCCCGGCTTCGGCGGGCTGCTGGACCGCATCGACTCGCTGCTCGTGGTCCTGCCCGTCTCCTACACCGTGCTGGTGATCTGGGGATGACCTGGAAATACACCGGCGAGCACGCGGGCGCGTTCACGGGTATGCGGCCGCGCGCGAGACCGCACGCATCGCCGGCCGGATGGGCCCGCAGCGGCCCGGCCGTGGTGGTGCGGGCGGCGCTCCGCGCCGTATTGCTGTTCCCGATCGTTCGCCTGTTCTGCCGGCGCCGCATCGTCGAAGGCGCGCACCGCATCCCCGGCGGGCCGGTGATCTTCGTCGCCAACCACGCCGGGCATGCCGACACGCCGCTGATCCTGCGGTCGCTGCCGCGCGTGCAGCGAAACCGCCTCGCGCCGGCCGCCGCGGCCGACTACTTTTTCCGCACCCGTCTTCGCGGAGCCCTCACCACGCTCATCGTGGGCGCGTTCCCCTTCCCGCGTTGCGGCACCGCCGGGCTCGATCGCGCCGACCGGTTGATGCGCGACGGATGGTCGGTCCTTCTGTTCCCCGAAGGAACGCGCTCCCCCGACGGCCGCATCCACGAGTTCAAGCGCGGCGCGGCCCGCCTCGCCGCTCGCCGCGGAGCGACCATCGTTCCGGTCGGGATCGCCGGATCGCGTGAGGTGCTCGGCAAAGGAGCGGTCA
>DATLFO010000189.1:0-4875 GCA_035541035.1 Actinomycetota bacterium | reverse complement strand
GGCGGTGACTACGTGCGGGGCGGACGCGCGCGCGGTCGTCGAGGCGGCGGCCAAGGCGGCGGCGGCAAGGACGAGCGCGATCCGACTCATGTCATCGCCCTTTCGACGCGGCCCCGTCCGGTTCCTTTCCTGCCGCTTGATGCCGGACGATCCCGGCGGAAGGACCGAGACGGCTCCGCGGCGAAGTGATCGGTCTGACCCTCGACCCGGGAGATTCGTCCATGCGCCGCATCCTCGTCGCACCCGCGCTGCTCGCAGCGCTGCTCGCCGCGTGCCTGCCCGCCCGCTCGCAGGTCGCCGCGCCGTATCGCGTGGGCGCGGCCGTGCGCGACATCAGCCCGATCGGCTGGGGAACCATCAACACCGGCGGCTACGGCTTCGGCGACGGCTCGTCGCCGGTCAGCCAGGCGCTGGGCCGCGGCGGCCGGAGCTCGTTCCAAGGCAACCACATCGCCGCGCGCGCACTGGTGGTCGAAGACGCCGCCACGGGCGTTGCCGTCGCGATGGTCAGCGTCGAGACCCAAGGCATGTTCGCTGCCTACCAGAACGACCCTGAGTCCGGGCTGGACGCGATCGCGCAGCGAATTCATGCCGCCGTTCCGGCGCTTCCGCCCGCGAACGTGACGATCTCCAACGATCACACCCATGCCGGGCCCGACGCGATCGGCGTGTGGGGCTTCATCCCGAGCGACTACCTGGAGCACATCGCGTCCCGGACGGTCGACGCCGTCGTCGCCGCCTACCAGGCTCGGCGCGGGGCGGTCATCGTCGCGGGCGCCTCGGATGCACCCGACCTGATCTACAACCAGACCTGCACCGAGGCGCTCAACCAGAGCCCGGACTCGAACTTCCCCAACACGGTGTGCGATCCGTTCCTCGAGTCGAAGGACTCGTGGGTTCGCGTGCTGCAAGCGCGCGACGCCGGCAACGGATCGGTGATCGCGACGGCGATGTCGTACGCGGCGCATGCGACGCTCGGCGGCGGCGCCGGGGTCCACGGCGACTGGCCGCAGTTCATGTCCGAGGCGCTGACGCAGCGCTACGGCGGCACCGGCATCGCCTATCAAGGCACGAACGGGCGAACGCAGCCGTGCCGGCCGCGCTGCTCGTTCACCGATAAGCGCAAGCCCGGCTACGAGATCGCGGACCGCGTGAAGTCGTACACGACGATGCTGATGTACCACGTGGAGCAGGCCATGACCGGCGCGCCCGAGGTGCAGGGCCCGGTCGCCGGCGCGCAGACCATGATCCGCCACAACGTCGAGAACCCGATCGTGGGCTCGCTGCTGTTCAAGGGCGACGCGGTCGGCGCGCCGATCCAGCGCTCGCAACAGAGCCCGTGGCTAACCGGAACGACGGTCGGCACCATCGTGTCGGCGCTTCGCATCGGCGATCTGCTGATCAGCGGCGCACCCGGCGAGCCGTATCCGAACATCGCCGCCGGCGTGGCCGAGGCCACCAACGTGCCGCCGCAGCGCCACTGGACGCTCGCGCTCGCCGACGACCAGCTCGGCTATCTGATCGCGCCCGTCGAGGCCTGGCCCGCGGTCGCCTCGCAGGTGGCGATCAACGACAACGTGATCTTCAACGTCTCGCCCACGATCGGCGATCACGTCATGTGCGCGCAGATCCGGATGGCACGCGCGGTCGGCTTCACGTTCTCGCGCATCGCGCCGGACGCGCGCTGCGCGGCCTGGGATGCCTACGACGCCGCGGAGGCGGCCGTCTCGTGAAGCCTGTCGCGCTTGTCGTCTGCCTGCTGGCCGCGCTGCTGCCGGGCTCTTGGGCGCGGGCGAGCGCTACGATCGACATCGATGTGCGATCGAACTTCTTCGCTCCGGACGTGGCCAGGCCCGTTCAAGGAGACACCGTGCGCTGGACCGTGCGCACCGGCGCACACGACGTCGTGACCTATGCCGGGGCAATGAGCTTCGCCTCCGACATGATGAGTCCCTCCAGTCCGCCCTACAGCCGCGCGTACACCGGCGGAGAGGTGCTGTATCGCTGCACGCCGCACTCCACGGTCAGCTCGAGCGGGATCTGCACCGGGATGTGCGGGGTGCTTACCGATCGCACGGCGCCGCCGGCGGCACCGGTGGTCGCGGAGCCCGCACCCGGCGCGACCGTCCCGGCGGGCAGCGTGACATTTTCGGGAACGGCCGAGCCCTGGGTCATCGTTCGCTTGACCGGAGGCGGAGCGACGTTGGGCGAGGTGCTCGCCGCACAGAATGGCGCCTGGTCGATCGTGCGTTCCATGGCGGGCGGAACGCACACCGTGACGGCGCTCGCGTTGGGCGCGGACGGGTCGCAAGGAGGGTCGGTGACGCGCACGTTCACCGTCGGCGGAGCGCCGGACGGGACACCGCCCGAGGTCACGATCCATTCGGGTCTCGTCAGCGGCGGCGCCGGCCGCGTGTTCCTGTTCGGCGACGCGTCCGACGACGTGGCGGTGGCGCGAATCCGCATTCGCTCCTCCGACGCGATCGGCCGGCTTCTTTCCGAGGTCGTCGCCGACTGTCCCGAGTGCGCCGCCGCGAGCGTGTGGTGGCGGGTGAGCGTGTCGCTGCCGCCGGGCGTGGCCACGGTTCACGCCGTCGCGGACGACCTCGCCGGCAATGCGTCGGCGCCGGCGGGACCGGTCTATGCCGTGGTCTTCCCGGGCTGAGCCCGCTTGCCTTGCCTAGCCGCCCGGGCGCTAGGATTCGGCCCGAATAGTCCGGAAGGAGCCCCGTATGCCGGATGGACGAGTTTCGCCGGGTGTGGTGCGGTCGCTGGCCGCCTCACGCTCGTTCAGCAGCCTTCCGCCGGAGCATCTGCGCGCGATCGCCTCGCAAGCGCGTCTGGTCGAGGTTGCGCGCGGCCGCACGCTGATCAAGCAAGGCTCGGACGGGGGCGACGTCTACGTGGTGCTGGGCGGCCGCCTGCGCGTCGAGGTCGACGGCGATCGTGAGGTGCTGTCGCACCTGTCGCCGGGCGACGTGATCGGCGAGATCGCGTTCATGACCGGCGCGAAGCGCGCCGCGACCGTGCGCGCCGAGATCAAATCGCGCGTCGCGCGGTTCACTCCGACCCGCTTCGCGCAGCTGCTGCACGACTACCCCGAGCTCGAGGAGCGGCTCGCGGAGGAGGCGCACCGGCGGCTGCTCGACAAGCACCTCGCGACCGATCTGGCTGCGCTCTTCGGCCCGCTGGACGAGCGAACGCGCGCAGCGATCGGCAGCATGGTCGAGTGGGTCGCGCTGCCGGCCGGCGAGAAGCTCTACGACGCGGGCGCGCCCTCCGACGACGCGTTCGTCGTCTCGTTCGGACGCGTGCGCCTGACCACGCCCGACGGGACGAGCGAGGAACGCGGCCACGGGCAGCTCGCCGGCGCCGAGGCGCTCATCGACCACGCGCCTCGCGCGGAATCGGCGTACGCGATCCGCGACTCGTACCTGGTCCGGCTGCCCAAGCTCGCCTTCGACGTGATCTCCCGCCGTCACCCCGGGGCCGTCACCGGGATCGCGCGTGCCATCGTGCGCCGTCACAGCGGCGCGCCGGTCCGCCAGGGCGACGACCGCGTGACGATCGCGGTGGTGCCGGCGAGCGACTCGGTGGATGTGCGGCTCGTCGCCTCGCGCGTCGCGGAATGCCTTCGCGTCTACGGCCCCACGATGCACGTGTGGAGCGCGCGTGCCGACGATGCGCTCAATCGTGCCGGCATCGCTCAGAGCGGCGACGACGCGGCCGGACTCCGCCTGACCCAATGGCTGCTCGAGGCCGAGGACGCGAACCGCTTCGTCGTCTACGAGCCGGACCGGTCGCCGACCTCGTGGACGCGCCGCACCGTCCGGCAGGCCGACGTGGTCTTGCTGGTCGCAAACGGCCGCGATCACGCTCCGAGCATGCTCGAGGGAGCGCTGGCCGATCTGCTGCGCGGCGAGCAGCGGCCGCGGACCGTGCTCGCGATTCTTCAGCCCGACGGCGTGGACCTTCCCAGCGGGACGAGCCGCTGGCTCGAGCACCGCGACGTGGACGATGTCACGCACATTCGCGAAGGATCGCCTTCCGACTTCGAGCGTCTCGCGCGGCTCGCCTCGGGGCGGCCGGTCGCGCTGGTCCTCGGCGGCGGCGGGGCGCGAGGGTTCGCGCACCTGGGTGTCATCCGCGCGCTTCGCGACCTGGGCATCCCCATCGACGCGATCGGCGGGGCGAGCATCGGGTCGATCATGGCGATCGGTCCCGCGTCGGGTGTGGAAGCCGACGAGATGATCGACATCACCGCCAAGCGCTTCGCGAAGCTGATCGACTACACACTGCCGTTCGTGTCGATCATCAAGGGACGCAGGATCACCCGTGCGATGCACGAGCAGCTCGGCGACCACCACGTCGAGGACCTTTGGATTCCGTACTACTGCATCACCACGAACTTGACGCGCGCCACCGAGGTGACGCACACGCGCGGACCGATCGTGCCGCTGATCCGCTCGTCGGCCGCGATCCCGGGCTTTCTGCCGCCGGTCCGGCTCGGCGAGGACCTGCACATCGACGGCGGCGTGCTCAACAACGTGCCGACCGACGTGATGCGCCGCCGCTTCCCCGGCGCCACCATCATCACCGTGGACGTGTCCCCGCCGGTCGGCCCCCGGGCCAAGGCAGAGTTCGGCCTGTGGGTCTCGGGATCGCAGAGCCTGCGCGCCAAAATCCGCCGGCGGCACGGCCCACCCGGCCTGACCGAGACCTTGATCGCATCCACCGTCGTCGCGTCGATGCGAAAGCGCGACCGGAACGTCGCGAGCGGCCTGGCCGACCTGTGGATGCACCTGGACACGCGCGGCATCGGCCTGCTCGACTTCGAACGGGTCCGCCCGACCGCCCAGAAGGGCTACGATGAGG
>DATLFO010000188.1:0-3071 GCA_035541035.1 Actinomycetota bacterium | reverse complement strand
GTCCCACGCAGAGCACGTTTGCGTCGTTGTGACGCCGCGCCATTTCGGCGGTGTACATGTCGTTGCACACGGCCGCGCGGATCCCGGCAATCTTGTTCGCCACGATGGCCTCGCCGTTGCCGGATCCGGCGACGATGATCCCGCGCTCCGCATCGCCGCGGGCGACGGTATGCGCGACCGCGGCGGAGATCTGGGTGTAGTCGGCCGGCACCTCGTCGGTATCGACGCCCAGGTCGATCACGTCGTGGCCGGCCTTGATCAGATGGTCGCGGTACAGCTCCTTATAGCGGAATCCGGCATGGTCGCTTCCCAGCACGACGCGCATCAGGCTCTCCCCCTCCAATGCCGGCGACGCCGCCGGCTGCGGTGCATCCGTTGCGTTCCGCACGGCGGCAGGGACAACGCCGCGGGCCTCGGCGATCCCGGTTGCGATCTGCTCGACCGCGGCTTCGATCTTGTGCGCGACCGCCTCGTAGACCCAGGCGCCGCAACCGATCGGATCCTCGACGCCGCCGGCGAGCACGTGCACGTCCGCGTCCGGGGCCATGGAGCGGATGACCGCGGCCTGCTCCTCGTCCATGCAAAACACGAGGCGCGCCCGGCGCGCGAGCGCGGGCGTGAGCCGCTGCGATCGATGGCCGGACAGGTCGAGGCCGCGTGCGGCCATGGCCTCGCGCGATTCGCGGGTCGCTCGTCCTCCGTCGGCCGCTCCCACTCCGGCGGACCCCACGACGACGTCGTGCTCGGGGCCGAGCAGCTGATTCAGGCGCGCGTCGAGCAGCGCTTCGGCCATCGGCGAACGGCAGATATTGCCGTAGCAAACGAAGAGGACGTCGACCATCAACGCGGCGAGTCTAACAGAGCGACCGCGCGCCTCCGGGCCGCATCGCCACGCCGAAAACGGGCGGTCGCTTCGGCGCGTTCTTCCGTCCGGTTCGGTATGCGAGGCGGGCAAAACCCTCCGATCCGAGCATGCGGGCAGGGCCCGGAGGCCTCCGCTTCGTAGTGTCCCCACGAGAGACGCATATGAGAGATCGCGCGCACCTTCGCACGGCCGTCGCGGCGCTGTTGGCGCTGCTGGGCAGCGCCGTGCCCGGACGCGCGCTGCGCGAGGCCCCGCGCGCCTCCGATCTGTTCGTTCCTGGCGAGGTGATGATCCAATTCTCCTCACCCGCCGCGGCAGCGAAGGCGGAAGGCGCGCTGCGCCGTGCGGGCGCCACGCTCGCCGGCCGGATCGACCAGCTGCACACGCTTCTGGTTCGCGTGCCCGGCGACGCGACCGCGGCCGCGACCGTGATGCGGTCCATTCCTGGCGTCGAGGCCGCCGAGGTGAACCTGATCGGCCGCGTGCAAGGCGCACCGCCGCCCTCCCGAGCCAACGATCCGCTGGTGAAGGGAATCGGTCCCACGTTCGGGGACCGGCAATGGTACCTCAATAGGATCAACGCGCCGTATTCGTGGATGGTGCACCCGAGCACGTACTACTCGGCGCGCACGAAGGTGCATGCGTTCCGTGACCTCGAGGCGGTCAAGATCGCGGTCGTGGACACGTGGATCGACACCGATCACAACGACTGGAAGAACGCGGGCGGGGTCTCGACCGACGCCGATAACGGCGGCCAGCTCGCGCTCGACGACGCGATCATGCTCCAGCCGGCGAAGGACCTTCGCGGCCCCATCGACTGGCACGGCACGCACGTCGCCGGAATCATCGGCGCCTCGACCGACAACGAGCTGGATATCGCCGGGATCGCGTACTCGGCGCAGATCATGCCGGTCGTGGTCGCGCGCGGCGACGGGATGACCAACGCATTCGCAATCGCCAAGGGCATCTCGATGGCGGTGGACCGTGGCGCGAAGGTGGTCAACGTCTCGCTCGCGATCCAGAATCAAAAGGCCAATCAGGTGTCGGTGCTTCGCTCGGCCGTGAACCGGGCGGTCGCGAAGGGCGCGGTCGTCGTGGCGGCCGCGGGCAATGACCGCAGCGGCGACGACGCGGAGTATCCGGCCGGTTTCGCGGCCGAGAACGCCGGTGTGATCGCGGTCGGCGCCTCTGATTTCTACGACGAGCGCGCGTTCTGCTCGAAGAAGGGACGTCACATCTCGGTCGTGGCTCCCGGCGTGCTGATGTGGGGCCTGGATCCTCAGAACCATCGCGACAGCCGTGATCACACCATACGCCGCGAGGTCTGCGGAACCTCCTACGCCGCCGCGGTCGTGTCTGGCATCGCCGGCCTGGTCGCGGGCAAGTACCGCGGGATAAAACCGGTGGACATCGCACGACGCATCGCGCAAGGCGCGGACGATCTCGGCAAGCCCGGCCGCGACGACGACACCGGCGCGGGTCGCGTCAACGCCGAGCGGGCGCTGTGGCCGGGCGGCGGCGCGGGCTCGTCGTGGCTGGCGGTCCCGGTCGCGGGCGAGAAGGGCCACGTGGACGTGCTCGCCGCCGCGCAGAGCTTCCGCGGCGTGACGCAGGCGGAGATCACCGTGGATGGCATGCAGCGTGGCAAGGGCATCGCGATGCGGCCGACGGACGGGCGGTGGGGCTCGCGGGGCGAGCGGCTGATCGCGCGTCTGGATACCTCGAAACTCGCCGAAGGCCCACACGAGCTTCACGTGCGGGCCAAGGACGCGAGCGGCCGGTGGGGCCCGGCCTCATCGAGCGTGATGATCGTGGATCGAACACCCCCGACGCTTGCGGGCGTCACCTGCTACCCGCAGGCAGCCGTTTATCCCGACGATCCGTCGGCCGCGATCCGCTTCTCGATCGCCGACGCGTGGTCGCCGCACATGAGCGTCAAGATCGTTCTGCTCGACCCGTCGTTCACGCCCGCGGTCGAGATGGTCTATCCATCGGTGCCGACCGGCACGTACGGCCGTCCGCTGTGGTCCGAGATCGAGGCGGCGGCAGGCGGGCCGATCACGCCGGGCTTGTACCGGCTGATCGTGACGGTGAAGGACATGGCCGCGCACGAGGTCTGGTCGGAATCCCCGTGCCTGGTGCTGCCGACGACACGCGCGGTGCCTTCGCCGAACGCGTCCAACGGTGCGGGCGGCCTGCCGGGCAT
>DATLFO010000187.1:0-6310 GCA_035541035.1 Actinomycetota bacterium | reverse complement strand
ATACGGGCCTTCGGCCAGCAAGGTCGCGGCCATCAGCTTCAGCGCCGAATTCTTCGCTCCCCCGGCCGCGACACGCCCGTTCAGGGCGACGCCACCGTGAACGAGGAGCTTCTCGTGATCCATGGGTCGATCTTACCCAAGTCGGTTGCTTCCCAAAGGGATGGGGCCCGCTGCCGTCGGTGTGGGCGACGGCGGGCCCGTTATGGAGTGATGAGACTCAGAACACTCGTTGTCGCCATGCTCGCGATGCTGCTGCTGCCCCTGCGGCCGGGTGGACCGGCCTCGGGCTGGGCGGCGCGGTGGGATGCCCGCCGGGACAAACGAATCGGGGCTACTGCGAATCGATCTTCACGTCCACGTCATGGAAGCCCTATATGAAAGCCGGAGACGACTACGTGGTCACCATCTCGGGACCATCGTCGGTCACATCGGCGGCCGGGTTCTCTTTCGTCGGCCTGCCCGCGCCTTCCCGTCAAGTCACGGCGACCATCCGGGGCAGAGCGGTCTTCTCGGACCACATCTGGCGCTCCGACGCGCCGGGCGAGACGCCCCGGATGGGAGCGTTCACAGGCGGCCTGATCCGGCCGGGAGTGGTGGTCGGCGGCACCTGGTCGACGGCTCATTCGTGGACCACCCTGCCGCTCACGGGAAAGGGCAGGCTGCCGGCGAGGCGCAGTATGGTGCGTTCGCGTTGTGGCTCGATCTGCCGGTGCGCGCGTAGCGAGCGCTTACATCTTGGCGATGCCGTGCACGGCTTCGATTGCCTTGGCGCGGTTCAAGCGGCCGCGATACTCCTCGTTCTCGCCTTTGGCCAGCGCGGCTTCCATCTCGCGGATCTCGCTCGCGACCCACGACGTTTCGACCTCGTTGGGCATGATCGCGTACTCGGCCAGGATGATGACCTGGTTCCGGCTGACCTGAAGGAAGCCGCCGTCCACGACCATCCAGGTCTTGCGCTCGCCCGAATCCACGCGAAGCGGCCCGACGCCGAGCGCGATCAACAGCGGCGCGTGGCCCGCCATGATGCCCACGTCCCCGGCGATGCCGTGCGCCAGCACGAACGTCGCGTCCTCGGCGGCCACCACCTGACGGTCGGGCGTGACGACCTGGACGGTCATCGTCGCTTCGGTTGCGGCCACGCTTACTTCTCCATCTCGCGCTGCTTGGCCAGCACGTCGTCGATGCCGCCGCACATGTAGAAGGCCTGCTCCGGCACGCTGTCCATCTCGCCCTTGGTGATGGCCTTGAACGCTTCGATGGTGTCTTGGGTCTTGACGTAGGTGCCGGGGATGCCGGTGAACTGCTCGGCGACGAAGAACGGCTGCGACAGGTACTTCTGGATCTTGCGGGCGCGGCCGACGATCAGCTTGTCCTCTTCGGCGAGCTCGTCGATACCCAGAATCGCGATGATGTCCTGAAGGTCCTTGTAGCGCTGCAGCGTCGTCTGCACCGCACGCGCGACGTCGTAGTGCTCCTGACCGACGTAGCGCGGATCCAGGATGCGCGAGGTCGAGTCGAGCGGGTCCACGGCCGGGTAGATGCCCAGCTCGGCGATCTGACGCGAAAGGACGGTCGTGGCGTCCAGATGCGCGAAGGTCGTGTGCGGCGCCGGGTCGGTGATGTCGTCGGCGGGCACGTAGATGGCCTGCAGCGAGGTGATCGAGCGGCCCTTCGTCGAAGTGATGCGCTCCTGCAGCTCGCCCATCTCGCCGGCCAGGGTCGGCTGGTAACCGACGGCCGACGGCATGCGGCCCAGCAGCGTGGACACCTCGGAGCCGGCCTGCGTGAAGCGGAAAATGTTGTCCACGAACAGCAGCACGTCCTGACGCTGCACGTCGCGGAAGTACTCGGCCATGGTCAGCGCGGCCAGCGCGACGCGCAGACGCACGCCCGGCGGCTCGTCCATCTGGCCATACACCAGCGCCGCCTTCTCGATGACCCCGGTTTCTTTCATCTCGAGCATCAAGTCGGTGCCTTCACGCGTGCGCTCGCCGACGCCCGCGAACACCGACACACCACCGTGCTGCGTGGCGACGCGGTTGATCATCTCCATGATGACGACGGTCTTGCCGACGCCTGCACCGCCGAACATCCCGATCTTTCCACCCTTGACGTAGGGCTCGAGCAGATCGATGACCTTGATGCCGGTCTCGAACATCTCGGTCTTGGGCTCGAGCTCGTCGAAAGGCGGCGCGTCGCGGTGGATCGGCCAGCGCTCGGTGACCTTGATGTCGGGCTGGTCGAGCGAGCGGCCGAGCACATTCCAGATGTGGCCGAGCGTGACGTCGCCGACCGGCACCGTGATGGCCTCGCCGGTGTTGTGCACCTTGGCCCCGCGGCGAAGCCCGTCGGTGGGAAGCATGCAGATGGCGCGGACGGTGCTCTCGCCGATGTGCTGTGCGACCTCGGCAGTGATCAGGTCCTTGACGCCTTCGACGTCGCGCTCGATCTGAAGGGCGAAGTTGATCTCGGGCAGGTTCGCGGGCGGGAACTCCACGTCGACGACCGGCCCGATCACCTGGATCACGCGGCCGTCCGCCAGCGCCGTCTTCTGCGGTTCGGTCATCGTCATGTCTGTGGGTCTCCTTGTATCGCCGGGCGCTAGTGCGCCGCCGCGGTCTCTTTCTGCTTCCGCAGCGCTTCCGCGCCGCCGATGATGTCCAGGATCTCGGTGGTGATCTCGGCCTGCCGCTGGCGGTTCGCCTCGCGCTGCAGGATGCCGATCAGCTCGTCGGCGTTGTCGGTCGCGACCTTCATCGCGCGGCGACGCGCGGCGTGCTCGGCCGCGCTGGACTCGAGCATCGCAGCGTAGACGACCGTGATGACGTAGCGCGGCAGCAGCAGCGACAGGATCTCGCCCGGCTCCGGCTCGAACTCGTAGAGCGCCGGAACGCCGGTTTCCTTCGCCGCGATCTCTTCCCGCTGGATCGGCAGGATCTGCGTCTTGCCGGCCACCTGCGTGGTGGCGGAGCGGAAGTCGGTGTAGCAGACGAGGACCTGGTCGATCTCGCCCGACTCGAACTCCGACATCAGCCGGCGCCCGATCCGTGCCGCGTCGTCATAGGTCGGGGTGTCGGACACCCCGGTCACCTGGGTGGCGATGTCGTAGTTGCGGAACTTGAAGTACGAGATGCCCTTCTTGCCGGCCAGGTGCAGGCGGTACTCCTTGCCCTCGGCCGCGATCTTCTTGAGCGTCTGCTCGGCCACCTTGATCACGGCCGAGTTGTAGCCGCCCGCCAAACCGCGGTCCGAAGTGATCACGACGACGCCCACCCGCTTGATCTCGCGCTCCTGCAGCAGCGGGAACGTGGCCATGACCTCGCTGACGCCGGCCAGCTCGCGAATCGCCTCGGTGATGCGAAGCGCGTACGGCTTGGCTTCATCGACACGCCGTTGCGCCTTGACGATTCGGGACGCGGCGATGAGCTCCATCGCACGCGTGATCTTCATCGTCGATTGGACGGAGCGAATCCGCCGGCGAAGAACGCGAAGCTGCCCGGCCACGTTACTCGGTCACTTCCTCGAACTGCGCCTCCATGCGGTCCCAGCCCGCGTTGGGGCCGGTCGGCTCTTCGGTGACGATCGGAGCGATCTCGGTGGTTGCGAAGCCGCGCTTGAAGTCCTCGATGCCCTCGCGCAGCGCCTTCTCGGTCGCGTCGTCCATGGCACCGGTCTCGGAGATCGTCTGCGGGACCTGCGGCTTGCGCGAGTGCATGTACTCGAGGAGCTCCTTCTCGAAGCGCGAGCAGTCCGGCACCGGGATGTCGTCCATGAAACCGTTGGTCACCGCGTAGATCGAGATGACCTGGTCTTCGGGCGTCATGGGCGTGAACTGTGGCTGCTTGAGGATTTCGACGACGCGCGCACCACGGTCGAGCTGCTGCTGCGACGCCTTGTCCAGCTCGGAGCCGAACGCGGCGAACGCCTCGAGCTCGCGGAACTGCGCGAGGTCAAGACGCAGGCGGCCGGCGACCTTCTTCATGGCCTTGATCTGCGCGTTGCCGCCGACGCGCGACACCGAGATGCCGACGTTGATGGCGGGACGCACACCGGCGAAGAACAGGTCGGTCACCAGATAGATCTGACCATCGGTGATCGAGATGACGTTCGTGGGGATGTAGCCCGACACGTCGCCACCCTTGGTCTCGACGATCGGCAGCGCCGTCGCCGATCCCGATCCGAGCTCGGGCGAGAGCTTCGCCGCGCGCTCGAGCAGACGCGAGTGAAGGTAGAAGACGTCGCCCGGATAGGCCTCGCGGCCGGCGGGACGGCGAAGCAGCAGCGACAGCTCGCGGTAGGCCTCGGCCTGCTTGGACAGATCATCGTAGACGACCAGCGCGTGCTCGCCGTTGTACATCCACTGCTGGCTGATCGCCGACCCGGTGTAGGGCGCGAGGAACTTGAACGGTGCGGGATCCGACGCGCCGGCGACCACGACGCAGGTGTACTCCATGGCGCCGTTCGCCTCGAGCGCGGCCACGACCTCGGCCACCGTCGAGGCCTTCTGGCCGATGGCGACGTAGACGCACTTGACCTGCTTCTTGGTGCCCCACACGGCGCGTTGCGCGATGATCGCGTCGATTGCGACGGCGGTCTTGCCGGTCTGACGGTCGCCGATGATGAGCTGACGCTGTCCGCGGCCGACGGGCGTCATCGCGTCCACGGCCTTCACGCCGGTCTGAAGCGGCTCGTTGACCGGCGAGCGCTGCACAACGGTGGGCGCCTGCAGTTCGAGCGCGCGGCGGCCGGCGATCTTGGACCGGTCCAGCGGGCCCTTGCCGTCGATCGGCTGGCCGATCGCGTTCACGACGCGGCCGAGCATGGCGTCGCCGACCTCGACCGAAAGAATCCGGCCCGTCGCCTTGACCGGGTCGCCTTCTTCGATCTGGGTGGCGTCCCCGAGCACGACGGCGCCGATCTGGTCCGCTTCGAGGTTGAGGGCCAGACCGAGCAGCCCGCCCTCGAACTCGAGAATCTCGTTGGCCATGGCGCCCGGCAGCCCGGAGATGCGCGCAATGCCGTCGCCGGTTTCGGTGACGCGGCCGACCTGCTCCATCGTCGTGGCCGGACGGAACGACTCGACCTGTGCCTTGAGTACCGCGGCGATATCTTCCGGACGGATCGTCAGCTCGGACATCAGCTTCCTCTTCCTTAGCTCTTGCCTAGAGATTCTTGTGCGAGTTCCAGACGCCGGCGGATCGTGGCGTCGAAGACCTGGTCGCCGACCCGGACGTGAAGGCCGCCGAGCACCTTCGGATCCACGATCACCTTCATGTCCACGTCCTTGCCGGTCGCCGCCTTGATCGCGTCCCGCAGCTTCGAGCGCTGCTCATCGCCGAGGGGGATGGCGGAGCGCACTTCCGCGACGGACTTCGAGCGCTCCGACGCCGCGCGGGCGACGAGCGCATCGACGATCTGCGACAGCTGCCGGGCCTTGCCGGCGCCGACGATGAACTGGAGCAGGTTGACCGTGTGCGGGTTCGCGCGGCTGCCGAGCAGCTCGCCGATGACCTTCATGCGAAGCTCCGGCGGAAGCGCCTGGTCCTGCAGCGCCTCGCGCAGCTTCGACTCGGCCTCGACGGTGCGCGCGAACCGGAAGAGCTCGTCCTCGACGTCGTCGAGCACCCCTTCCGCCCGGGCGACCTCGAACAGCGCGGCCGCGTACCCTTCGAGCTTCGGATCCATCAGTTCTGCCCCATCCGCGACAGCTCGGTGATCGTCTGGTCCACGAAGGCCTTCTGCGCGGCCTCGTTCTGAAGCTCGCGGCCGATGACCTTCTCGGCGACGTCGATCGTGAGCGAGGCGACCGATGTGCGAAGCTCGCTCATCGCGCGGTCTCGCTCCGAGCCGACCTCGGCGCGGGCGCGTGTGACGATCTCCGCGGCCTCTTGCTCGGCCTTGGCGACCAGCTCGCGGCGCAGCGACTCGGCCGTCTTCTTCGCCTCTTCGATGATGCGGTTGGCCTCGTTGCGAGCGTCGGCGAGCTGAGCACGGTACTGCTCGAGCACGGCGTCGGCCTCGGTCTTGGCCTTCTCCGCCGATTGGAGCTGTCCCTGGATCCGCTCGGTGCGCGCGGCCATCGTCTCCTTCAGCTTCGGGAACGCGAAGACCGAAAGCGCGACGAACAGCAGCACGAACGCGATCGAGCCCCAGATCAGCTCGTCCGCGTGCGGAAGGATGAACTGCGTCTCTTCCGCCGCCAGAATGTTCAAAACCATTTCCTGCTCCTAACGGCCGTTAGTTGCTCGGGACGATGAAGAAGAGCACGAAGCCGAACAGCGCGAGCGCCTCGACGAGCGCAAACCCGAGG
>DATLFO010000186.1:0-3775 GCA_035541035.1 Actinomycetota bacterium | reverse complement strand
GTTCCGGACTTCGTGAAGGCGGAGGTTCCCGAGGACGAGGCGTGGGGAAGTGCTTGCTTCGTCCCGCGTGTCGGAAGCGCCTGCCGGGTCCCGTTCGAGGGGGTCGCGTACCTGTCGACCCAGGACAAGGCCCAGATCGCGCTGGTCGCCTACGAGAACAAGTCAACCACCCCGGCCGCAATCCGGCTGCTGCCGGCCGAGAAGGGCCCGAACCGGCTGTGCTTCGAGAGCGGGTGCCCCCATGGCGGCGCCTGGCTGTCCTACGTGCCCTCGCCGGGGACCAAGACGGTGACGTTCTTCGTGGAGCTTCGCGCCACCGGCGGCGCCGTCCTGGCCAAGAGCTTCCCCAAGGCCTACCGCATCCACTGAGCGCCGGCACGCCGAGCCGCCGGCCGGGTTGCTTGCTCGCGTCGCAATGTTCCCTTTCGAAAGGAATCCCTCGGGTTGGTGGCGAATAGGGCCGCCGAGGGAGACAATTCCGTCTTGCCATCGAAGGGGGGATCACATGCGCCGCCATAGTGCGCTCGTCGTTCTCGCGGGCGTCTTGGTCGGAATGCTGGGTATGGCGCCGGCTTCTGCAAGCTCGAGCGTCGATATCCTTTCGCCGACCGGGGGATACGTTCCCGGCTCGTTCACCGTCCTGGTTGCTGCCGACGACGACGACGGAGTCGCATCCGTCGAGCTACTCGTCGACGGCATCTCGGCCGGCAGTGTCATCAGCGAGCCGTTCGAGTTCGCGCTGACCGGCTCGGATGACACCACCATTCAGCTCGTCGCCCGCATGACCGACTCGCTCGACAACGTCACGAACTCCGCTCCGGTCACGGTCACCGTGGATGCGGTGGCGCCGTCGCTGAGCATCACCACGCCGCAGGGCTCTACGTTGCTGAACCTTCCCACGGTCAACGAGTTCATCGGCGGCGACGGGGTCGAAGGAACGTCGTCCGACGACGGCTCGGGTGTCGTCACCATCGCCGTCAACCTCACGCACACGACGCTCAACCTCAGCGAGTCCGGCCACGCGAGCATCGCGGACGACGGGTCGTGGGAGTACGTTCCGGCATTCGCCTTGGTGCCCGGCGAGTATCTCGTCGACGCCACCCCGGTCGATGCCGCAGACAACGTCGGCGCGACGGCCACGGTCGTCGTCACCGTCGTCTAGATCGATCCCGTCAGGATGAGGAGGCTCACCGTGAAGCGAGTGAAAAGGACTTTCGCCGTCGCTGTCGCGATGGCGGCGCTGGCGGCGTCGATCTTCGTGCCGAACAGCGCGAGCGCCGGTGGCGTGACCATCAACGACAATCCCACCGCGAACCCGCCCGCCTGGGACACCGCCCTCGGCGGCAAGAGCGTCAACGCGGCCGGAACGGTTTCGAACTGCGACACGCTGAACGCCGTTCTGTCCCCCAACAAGAACTTCTTCGCCTACAACAACGGTCCGCCGGTGCAAAACGGTGCGCCGAACCCGCGCGGCTGCCTGGGCGAGGCGGACATCCAGTCGTTCTCGCTCGACTCGACGACTGTGCCCGGAAAGCTGACCTGGAAGATGACGACGCGTCAGCTGCCGCGACCGGGCACCCCGCCGTCGACGCTTGCGGCTGCCGGTGGCGGTGAGTTCGGCTACTACGTGTTCTTCCAGAACCCCCGCCGTCAGAATGCGCGGCAGATTATCGGGGACGCGCCGGACTGCACGCGCTTCTCGCACGCCGGCCCGTACCTGACCGGCAACAACGAGTACTTCTTCTTGTACTGGGACGTCCACCTCGGCCCGACGGGTACCTACCAGGTCCGTAACCACGGGTGGGGCCGCTGGGACCCGGTCGGCAACATCCTGTACCAGACCCGCACCTCGGCCGACGCGCCGCAGTCGAACGTCCTGAGCCGCTTCTGCTCGGGAACGCCGGCGACGCATCAGACCGTCAACTTCCCGGGGACCGGCGTGAACCTGAGCTACTCGGGCAACACGATGACGATGTCGGTGCCGTTCAACTACTGCTGGATCAACCTGTCCAACATCGTCAACTGCTACGAGATCGCGGCGCCCGGCGACCAGATCGTCGGTGTCCAGGCAGCCACGCACGGCGGGGTCTTCATCGGCACGCCGGACCTGCAAAGCTCCGGTGGCCCCGGGCCGACGGGAGCGGGCCAGAACCTGCTGGTCGACTGGGCTCCGTACGCGGCCTACGACTACGGAACGTTCACGCCGCAGACCGAGCGTCTGCCCGGCCCGAACTGTCCGAACTTCGCGACGGCAGCCGAGTACTTCACCAGCAACGAGTCGCCCGTGACTCCGGCCTATGTCACGATCGGCAAGGGACCCGGCGGCGCGGACAATGACTATCAGGTCAACCCGAACTACGGGTTGAACCGCTACGACGCGTCCGGCGAGACAGGAAACAAGAACCAAAGTCCCGCCCTGCCGACCGGACCGCAGAACCATCACGGCGCCACGACCTGTGACATCTTCATCCCGACGGCCGCGCGTTTCATCGCGGGCGCGGGCGGTTCGTTCACGGTCTAACCACCGGGATCGTCGAAGAAGGGGGCCGCCAGGCCCCCTTCTTCGCTCCGGCGCCTGATTTTTTCGAGCCGCAGAGTCCGCTTCGGCCCGGTGCGTGCTGTGCGGGCACGATTGTCCGCCGTACCCGCACGGACTAGTCCGTCGCTTCCTTGTCCGAACGCCGCACGAGGAGAGGATGAACGATGGGTCGCAGGTTCGTCAGAAAGCTGTTTCTGTCCGTCACGTCGATGGCGCTGGCGTTGACGCTGGTCGGTGGCGCGTACGCGCTCGCCGGAGATCCCACCGCCGAGGAAGAGACGCCGACGGTCGAGCAGACCCAGACCGGCGATCCTCAACCCCTCGAGGAGACCGAAGCGCCGGAGCCCCTCGAACAGGAGACCGAGCCCCTCGAAGAAGAGGACGAGGACGGAGTGCGTGGCGGCTCCGTTGAGCGCATCCACGAAGGCTGCGAGGGTGTCGAAGGTCTCGAAGGCAACTGGACGCACGGCGACTACGTGAAGGCCGTGGGGATCCAGAGCGGCAACGAAGCCAAGAAGGCCGCCGCCAAGAGCGATTGCGGCAAGCCGAACACAGGCAAGCGCGCGCGTGGCGACGACGCGATGCCCGACAAGGCCGAAAAGAAGGCCGAGAAGAAGGCCGGCACGCCGGGCGGCACGCCGGGTGGCACGCCGGGAAGCGACTCCGGTGGGGACGATGAAGACGGCTCGGGTGAAGACGAGCCGGATTAGTGACTAGCTCCGCAGTTTCCTCCCCGCGAAGGGACGGCCGCTCGAAGAGGCCGTCCCTTCGGCGTTGTCGGCCCGCGAGGCCCCGCGCGCCCGCGACGAAAGCGTCACGGCGTTCGCAGCCGCAGCAGCTGAAGCTGCTGCAGAGACGCTAGAGCCGCGCGAGCTCGCGCGCGGTCGGCCACGGATTCTGCAGACAGCCGGACAAGCCCTTGGACTGCTGCATCATCACGGGGGCGAGCGTGCCGCGGCCGCCGCAGCCGCTGTGCCCGAACCCGAGCGCGTGGCCGGTCTCGTGGTTGATGACCAGCGCGCGATAGTCGGCCACCGGCATGTCCAGCGTCGGCGAGCCCTCGAACCAGCGAACCGAGTTGATCACGATCGAGCCGCCCGCATGACACGACCACTTGCCGCGCGTGCCGGCCCGCCGACACGCGCGGCAAGTGGTCGTGTCATGCGGGCGGCTCGATCGTGATCAACTCGGTTCGCTGGTTCGAGGGCTCGCCGACGCTGGACATGCCGGTGGCCG
>DATLFO010000185.1:0-6293 GCA_035541035.1 Actinomycetota bacterium | reverse complement strand
TCCGCCCGATCGCGCCCCCGGCGCCGGTCCATCCCTCGGCCCCGGCGCGCATATCTGCAACCCGCTTGCAGATCTGAAATCGACACCGGCCATTCGGCGTGCGATCGGGCAGACGTGCAAGCGGGTTGCAGATATGCGCGCCGGGGCCGAGGGATGGACCGGCGCCGGGGGCGCGATCGGGCGGATCGGGGGGTGTGAGGTCGGGCAGCGAACCGGCGGGGTACCGGAAGGTTCGAATTGTTCAAGTTGCTAGCCGAAAGGGAACATTCTCACCCCGCTTTTCACAGACTCCCCCGGATTGCCCTGAAGAATTAAGCCAAATTCTCCACCAATGAGTAAAGCCCTACATGCTCGCCTGCCAACAGAGCAGGAGGAGAAGGCAGGCCGGTCGAAACATCCGCGACACAGGGCAAAGGCTTCCGCCAGCAGGCGGGAGTCAGGGGAGAAGTTCCAATGGCGTTCCTCAACCAAGGCTCGGAGCGCCAGGAAAGGGAGGGATTCAAATGAAGTTTCGCTTCGCGTCTGTGAAGCGGCCACTCCTGGCGCTCACAGCGTTGGCGGCGATGATCGCCGTCACCGGCGGTGTTGTGCCGGCCGCGGCCGTCACTCACAACAACCTGTCGTTCCCCGGAACGACGGGCAAGATTCGCGTGCACTCGATCTTCCAGGACAACCTGGGTGCCACCAAGCAGCAGGTCGGTGACACCAAGGACCCGACGACCAACCCGAACCGCACGGTCGGCGACGTCCCGGTCAACGTGAGCAACCAGTTCAACACGGCGTGCACCCCGGCTGCGACCGACTGCCTCCGGACGCTCGCCGTGAACGACCCGGCCGTCAACATTTCAGCCGCGGACGGTCACGCGCACTACCACACGGGTGACACCAAGATCATCGTCAACCAGGTCGCCGGCTTCCGTCGGGGCGACAGCGTGATGATCGGCTCGCCTTACTGCAACCACGCGTTCCTCGGTCTCACCTGCAAGAAGTTCGTCCCCGGCTTCGGCATCGTGGACGAGCAGCCCACCGGTGAGGTCGTCCAGGTCGTCGGCGGCGACATCGCCCCCGGCAACCACGGCGTCGGCGTGCTCGAGCTGGGCGGCGCCGGCCTGACCAACGACGTGTGCCCAACGCCGGCTCCGCTGGCTCCGTGCGCACACCTGGAAGGCACGCAGGTCTACAAGCTGCCGACCCTCTACCAGGGCCAGCAGATGCGCGTGGACATTCCCCACGCCGACCTGCTCGACTGCGACATCCTGCTGACGACGTGCAACCCGAACGACGTCACCGTGACGGCGGACTTCCTCCCGCCGCAGGGTTCGCACGACCCGGCGTTCCCGCGTCGTCCACTGGCGCTCAACCGTGACAACCCGAACGGCCCGTTCGCGGCCGAGGTTCCCGCAACGTGCGGCCCGACGCCGTGCGGCGCCGGCTACTTCTCCTTCTTCATCCCGAAGGAGATCACCGGTACCGCGACGATCGGCAACACGTTCAACGTCAACAAGACCGACACGTGGTACACGGTTGAGGTCAAGGCGATCGACTCGACCGACGGTCACCTCGTCGCCGACGGTATCGTCCGCTTCAAGCTCACGCCGGCCGCGCTGGTCGAGCTGAAGGCCGAGAACCCGACCCGTCCGGGCGTCACCAAGTTCTTCCCGACCGAGTCGGTGGAGATCACGGGCGCTGTCCGCGACAACTCGTCGGCCGCGGCCCTGTACCGCCCGGTCGAGGACGTCATCGTGGACGTGGCGGTCACCAAGCCGAACGGCAGCACGCGTCGCTACCAGGTGACCTCGTGCGTGAACACGGCCCCGGCCGGCGCGACGGACTCCTGCGGCGGCAACGTGTTCCGCAGCCAGCCGAACGGCCACGGCAAGTTCCTGGTCACCTTCGGCGGTCCGAGCGGCCTGCACCTGGGCAGCAACCCGACCTGCAATCCGAGCAGCATCACCACCTGCCTCAGCCGCGTGGTGAACGGGATGCTGGACACGTCCGACACGGGCACGTACGACGTGCTGGCGACGCTCCGCGGGTACCGTCCCACGGTCAGCGCCTCCACCACCTTCGACGTCGCCATCTTCTAACAAACTGATAGCTCCGAGCCGCGGAGAGACCCCTTCGGGGGTCTCTCCTCTTTTTGGCGTCTTTTGACGTCCCAAACCGGCCGCAGCCACCCGGTGCATCGGGCATCGGGGACGGATCGGACGAGCCGGGGCACTGCGGCCCGGGCGGCACGACCGGGCATCCCGCAGCGGGGAGGACCATCGCTCGCCTCGAACTGAAGGGGCGGGGGCTCAGGGACGCAACCAGAAGTGCGACCACGGCCAGAAGCGCGACCACGACCAACGATGCCAGGACACGACGCACGACCACGGCGGGCGGCCGGCAGGGCCGTCCTGGTCGCGTGCGCGCTGCTCGCCTCGCTCGCGCTCCCCGCCTCCTCGCCGGCCTTCGCCGAGCGAGACCTCACGCCGCCGGGCGAGATCGGCGCGGTGCGTATCCGGCCGGTCGCCGTCCGCCCGGACGGATCGATGGGACTCATCCACGGCGACCCCAAGTTCACCTTCACCGATCCCAACCGGACGGTGGGCGACGTGGAGCCGCCGTGGCCGGCCGGCGCCGGCGTGCCGTGCACCGACCCGTCGATGCCCGACGACTGCGCTCGCACGCTCGCGAGCAACGAGCCGGACGTGAACCCGTCCGCGGGCGACGGGCACACGCACACGCACACGGGCGACCGGTGGATCATCGTCAACGAGATCCACGGCTTCGCCCGGGGCGACACGATCATGATCGGATCGCCCTCGTGCGACTTCGGGGCCCTCGGCTTCACGTGCCGCAAGTACCGGCCGGGTTTCGGCATCCAGAGCGCGCAACCGAACGGCGAGATCGCCTACGTGACCGGGGGCGACGCCGGCAAGGGACTGCGCGGGCCCGGCCTTCTGCGTCTGCGTGACGGGCTGCTGCACTCGCATCCCGAAGGCACACGCATCGTGAAGCTTCCGACGGCCTACACCGGCCAGCAGCTGCACGTGGTCGTGCCGCACGAGGCATTGCTCGGCAGCGGCCTCGAGCCCGTCACCGTGACCGCTACCCTCATCCCGCCGGCGGCCTCGCGCGACCCGGCCGGCGACCGGCTCCGTCTGCCGGTGGACCATTCGCATCTCGATCGCTACGAGCGGATCGTGTCCTCGCCGGCGGGCGATGCGATCTTCTACGTGCCCCGGTCCATGACGGGCGTGGCGACCATCGGCCGCGGCTTCGACATCGCCACCGAGGACACCTGGTACGCCGTCGAGATCGTCTCACGTGACGCGACCGGGCGGCCGGTTGCGTACGGCATCGCGCGATTCAAGCTGAATCCGGTGATGATGCGGGACCTGCGGATCGATCGAACCCGGATCCCGCCGACCTATCCCGTCGCGATCGAAGGATCGTTGCGGGACGCGTCTTCGCCCGAGGCCGCGAACCGGCCGGTCGAAGACGCGACCGTCGAAGTGATGGTCACCAAGCCCGACGGCACGAAGAAGGGCTTCTACGCGAACGCGTGCACCGACAACGATCCCGGGCCGCGCACCGTGTGCGGCGGCGACGAGGTCGGCTATCAGCCGCGCCACTACGGCGCGTTCAAGATCCACGTCGGCGGCATGCGCGGATTCCAGGCCCGGGGCCAGTTTCAGTTCTGCCGGCCCTGCATGGAGCGCAACCTGAACTCGGCGATGGACACCGCGCAACAGGGCACGTACCGCGCGATCGTGTCCGTCTACCACGTGAGCCCGTTCGTCGGCGGCCAGGTCCAGTGGGAGGTGCGAGTGCTGTGAGGCTCCGCGCCGTGGCTTTGCTGCTCGCGCTCGCGGGACTGCCCGCGCTCGCCCCGCTCGCACCGGCGTCCGCCGCCGGGATCACGGTCGGGGGCCTGTCGGAGCCCGGCACCAGCGGCGCGATCAGGGTCCTTTCGATCGCGGCCGACAAACGCGGCGTCTACCGGCCGCAGACCGGCGACCCGAACGATCGGTCCCAGGACCCGTCTCGCACCGTCGGCGACGTGCCGTCCATCGGCGACGGCGGCCCCGGATGCGCGCCGGTCATCTCGACGGATTGCTTTCGCTCGCTCGCCGTCAACGAAGCGTCGGTCAACGCGTCGGCCACCGACGGGCACGCGCACTACCACGCGGGCGACACATCCATCGTGGTGACCGAGGTCAAACACTTCCGGGCGGGAGACACCATCATGATCGGCTCGCCGCACTGCAACTACGCGCGGCTGGGATTGACCTGCGAGCGCTACCTGCCCGGGTTCGGCATGGTGCGCGAGCAGCCGACCGGCGAGATCGTGGCGATCGAGGGCGGCGACGTCGGCCCGTCGGTTCACGGTCCCGGCGTCCTGCGGCTGTCGCATCCGCTGGCCTTCGATCACCGGCCCGGCGAGCAGGTCGTCAAGCTTCCCACGGTGTACCCGGGACACGACCTGCGGATCGACGTGCCGAACGCGGCGCTGCTCGGCTCGCACCCGCCACCGCTGCACGTGCGGGCCACGTTCATTCCGCCGCAGGGAAGCCGGATCCCGTGGGACGCGGGCTTCCGCAGGCCGCTGGCCCGCGCCACGAGCAAGACCGTCTTCGAGCAGATCGTCCACGGGCCGGACGGGACCACCTCGTTCTGGATGCCGCGTGAGATCACCTACACCACGACGGCGGGCCGCACGTTCTCGATCGACACCGAGGACTCCTGGTACACGATCGAGATCGTCGCCCGGGACGGCGGCGGTCGCGTCGTCCAGGACGGCGTCGCCCGGTTCAAGACCAACCCGCTGGCGATTCCGTTCATGACGACCGACCCGCAACGCGTGTTCCCCGGCAACGCCGTGCAGATCACGGGCTGGGTTCGCGACGGGTTCAGCCCCGCGACGATGTCGCGCCGCGTCGAGGATATTGACGTCAACGTCGTGGTCACCAAGCCACGCGGGTCGCAGAGCTTCAAGGCGTCGTCGTGCTACGACTCCGAGCCCGGCCCGGACGACATCTGCGGCGGGGATCCGTTCGGCGCGACCCCCAACCAGCACGGAAACTTCAACGTGCGCATGGGCGGGACGCGCTGCAACGAGGAGAATCTCGGGATCTGCATGCGGGGAAACATCTACGACCGGATGGGCGACACGCAGGATCGGGGCACCTACACCGTGACGGCGACGGTGCGCGGCGTGACGCCGGCGGTGCGTGCGGTGACGACGTTCCGGGTGGCCTGGCCCGATCCGCTCGACGGCGTCGTGCCGTAGCCGGCGCTACTTGATCTCGAGCAGCTTCTCGCGCACGGCGTAGACGACCGCTTCCATGCGCGAATGCAGGTGGAGCTTCTCGAGGATGTTGCGGATGTGGTTCTTCACGGTGTTTTCGGAGATGAAGAGCTCTTTGGCGATGTCGCGGTTGTTGCGGCCTTGCGCGACGAGCTGCAGAACCTCCATCTCGCGGTCGGTGAGGCGCGGCTGCGGGACGGCGGGCTTCTCTTCGGCCTTACGGACCATCTGGGCGAACTCGCCGAGCAGCTTCGAGGCCATCGACGGCGAGATCAGCGACTGGCCGGTCTGCACGCTGCGGATCGCGGCCGCGACCTCGTCGATGGAGATCTCCTTGAGCAGATAGCCGTTCGCCCCGGCCTTGATCGCATCGTAGAGGTCGGCTTCCTCGTCCGAGATCGTGAGCATCAGGATTTTGGTGGAGGGGAGGCTCTCCTTGATCTTGGCGGTCGCTTCGATGCCGCCCCGGCGCGGCATGCGCACGTCCATGAGCACGACGTCGGGCATGGTTTCGACGGCCTTGTCGACCGCTTCGGTGCCGTCGCCGGCCTCGCCGACGACCGAGATGTCTTCCTCTTGCTCCAGCACCATCTGAAGGCCACGCCGGAACAGCGCATGGTCATCCACGATGAGAACCCGGATCTGGTCCTCGCGCTCGGACTGCTCGGTAACCGTCGTCTCGTCCGCCACCCGTGTCACCTCACTCGGCCGTTCCGTTCCGGCTCCGCATTCCTGACTACTCGGCCGGCTCGAGGAGCCCGAATCCTCCGTCGCTCATCCGGTAGACCACACTGATTTGATCGGTCTCCGCATTCACGAACGGGAGGAATTCCTCTCCCGACGCGTCGACCTGCAAGGCGGCCTCCTTCGGGGTCATCGGCTCTACCGAGAACCGGCCCTTTCGGCGCACCCGCGGGGCGACCCGCGTGTTCTTCGGCGATTCTACCCGATCGCCCTCGGTGGTCCGTCCTTTCGGTCGGGAAGATGGCTTTCGGAT
>DATLFO010000184.1:0-17499 GCA_035541035.1 Actinomycetota bacterium | reverse complement strand
TCGCCTGCGCCGACGGCTCCCTCGACCGCGCCGCCGCCCGCCTGTCGGACCGCACCGCGGTCTGCGTAGTGCTGGCGGGCGAAGGCTATCCGGCGCGCAGCGACACGGGCACGCCGATCGACGGGCTCGACGCCGCCGCGCAGGTGAAGGACGTCACCGTCTACCACGCGGGCACGGCCCGCGACGGTGGACGCGTCGTCACCAACGGTGGGCGTGTGCTGGGCGTCACCGGCATGGGCGACGACGTCGCGTCCGCGCGCGATCGCGCCTACGAAGCCGCATCCAAGATCTCGTTCAACGGAATGCAATACCGTCGCGATATCGGATCCCGTGCGATGGGGGGAGAGAGAAAGCTATGAGCGTGCAAGTAGGAATCGTCTTCGGCAGCCCGTCGGACCGCGACAAGATGGCTCCGGCCGGCGTCGTGCTCGAGAAATTCGGAATCGAGTTCGAAATGGAAGCCATGAGCGCGCACCGCCAGCCGGCGCGTGTGCACGAGTACGTCACCTCGGCGGAGTCACGCGGCCTGCGCGTGATGATCGCCGGTGCCGGCCGTGCCGCGCACCTTCCCGGCGTGGTCGCCTCGCTTACGCCGCTTCCCGTGATCGGCGTTCCGCTCTCTGGCGGGATCATGGACGGCATGGACGCGCTGCTTTCGGTCGTGCAGATGCCCTCGGGCGTGCCGGTCGGCACGGTCGCGGTGGACGCGGCGTCGAACGCGGGCCTGCTCGCGGTGCAGATCCTGGCTGCCGGCGACGACGACCTTCGCAAGAAGCTCCACGAGTACAAGCAGCAACTCGCGGAGGGACTGCGCCTGTGATCCCTCGCTACAGCCTGCCCGAGATGGCTGCGGTCTGGGAGGAACGCTCCAAGTACCGCCGCTGGCTGCAGGTCGAGCTGCTCGCGGTGGACGCGTGGGCCAAGCTGGGCGTCGTCCCGGCCGAGGACGCCACGACGATCCGGGACAACGCCGCCGAGGTGGATCCCGTACGCGTCGAGGAGATCGAGGCGACGACCAACCACGACGTGATCGCGTTCCTGACCGCGATGGGCGAAAAGATCGGCCCCGCATCGCGCTGGATCCACTACGGCATGACGTCGTCGGATCTGCTCGACACGGCGCTCGCGCTGCAGATGCGCGACGCCTGCGACATCCTGCTCGCCAAGACCGACCACCTGCTCGAGGCGGTCAAGCGCCGCGCGATCGAGTTCAAGGATGCCGTCTGCGTCGGCCGCTCGCACGGCGTGCACGCCGAGCCGACGACGTTCGGGCTGAAGATGGCGGTGTGGGCGTTCGAGATCGCACGCGACCGGGAACGGCTTCGCCGTGCCCGCGACATCGTGTCGGTCGGCAAGATCGCCGGCGCCGTCGGCACCTACGCCTCGATCGATCCGTTCGTGCAGGACTACGTCTGCGCCGAGCTGGGCCTGTCGAGCGCAGAGGCCGCGACGCAGGTGATCCAGCGCGACCGGCACGCCGAGCTGATGGCCGCCTGCGCGATCACGGCCGGAACGCTCGACAAGATCGCCACCGAGATCCGTCACCTGCAGCGAACCGAGGTCCGCGAAGCCGAGGAGCCGTTCCGCAAGGGACAGAAGGGCTCGTCGGCGATGCCGCACAAGCGTAATCCGATCATCTGCGAGCGTGTCAGCGGTCTGGCTCGCGTGGTGCGTGCCGCGGTCGTGCCCGCGATCGAGAACATGGCCCTGTGGCACGAGCGCGACATCAGCCACTCGAGCGTCGAGCGCGTGATGATGCCCGACGCGACGATCGCGCTCGACTACATCCTCAAGCTCACCACCGACGTGATCGAAGGCATGACCGTGGACGTCGAGCGCATGCGGCAGAACCTGGACGCCACCGGCGGCCTCGTTTACTCCGGCTCGATGCTGCTCGCGCTCGTCGAGGCCGGCATGACCCGCGAAGACGCGTACGCGGCGGTCCAGACCGCGGCGATGCGCACCTGGGAGACCGGCACGCCGTTCGCCGACACGCTCATGGACGTACCCGAGGTCACCGCGGTCGCGAGTCGCGACGATCTCGCACGAATCATGGATCCATCCCGTTACTTGACTCATGTCGATGTCGTTTTCAAGCGCCTGGAGGGAATCGAATGACGCTCGCCGGTCTGGAATCCATCAGGAAGGGCAAGGTTCGTGAGCTGTACCGCACCTCGGAAGGCATCCTCTTGGTCGCCTCCGACCGCATCAGCGCCTACGACGTGGTGCTTCCCACGCCGATCCCCGATAAGGGCAGCGTGCTCACGGGGCTGTCAAAGTTCTGGTTCGGTCGCTTCGATGACATCATCGGCAACCACCTGATCGCAACCGCACCCGAGGACTTCCCGCCGGAGGCCAAGCAGCACGCTGACGCGTTGCGCGGCCGCGCGATGCTCGTCAAGGAAACGACCGTTGTGCCGATCGAGTGCGTCGCCCGCGGCTACCTGTCGGGTAGCGGCTGGAAGGAATACAAGGCGAACCAGACCGTGTGCGGCATCAAGCTTCCCGCCGGTCTGCAAGAGTCCGACAAGCTGCCCGAGCCGATCTTTACGCCCGCCACGAAGGCCGAGGCCGGCGAGCACGACGAGAACATCTCGTTCGAACGCGCCTGCGAGATCGCCGGCAAAGAGACGATGGAGAAGCTGCGCGACGCGACGCTGACGATCTACAGCGAAGCCGCCGACTACGCGCGCTCGAAGGGCATTATCATCGCCGACACCAAGTTCGAGTTCGGCACGCTCCCGAGCGGCGAGCTGATCCTGATCGACGAAGTGCTCACGCCCGACTCCAGCCGCTTCTGGCCGGCCGACCAGTACGAGCCCGGCAAAAGCCCGCCGTCGTTCGACAAGCAGTACGTGCGTGACTGGCTCGACGCGAGCGGCTGGGACCACACCCCGCCCGGCCCGGAGCTTCCGGACGACGTGGTCGCCAGCACGCGCGCCAAGTACGCCGAGGCGTTCGAGGTCGTCAGCGGCGCGTCGTTCGACCGCTACCTCGCGACCGCGGAGCTGGAGCCCAAGTGAAGGTTCGCGTCCTGCTCGACGTGATGCTCAAGGACGGCATCCTGGACCCGCAGGGCCAGACCGTCGAGCGAAACCTGCCGTCGCTCGGCTTCAAGGGCGTCAGCGGCGTCCGGATCGGCAAGCACATCGTGTTCGACATCGAAGCCGAGAGCCGCGAGGCAGTCGACGCCCAGGTCCGCGACATGGCCGAGAAGCTCCTGTCGAATCCCGTGATCGAGGACTTCACGTATCGGATCGACGAATCCGGAGAATGAGCACGACCACCGACGAGGAACGGTCCGCGTCCGAGCAGGACTATCGCTCCTACCGCCGGCAGCGACGGCAGGAGCGAAGAGCGGCTCGTGCGGCCAAGAAGGCGGCCAAGCCGAAGGGCATCGATCTTCCGTTTCGGAAAGCGATGCACCCGGCCTTGCTGGCCGCCTTCGCGGTGGTCGCGCTCACCGGCATCGTGCTGACCGTCGTCATGCTGATCAACCCACCGGCGACGGAGATCGCGATCGCCGAGCGGCGCAGCCCGCCGTCGAAAACGCTCTCGCACGACGTCGGCCAGATCGTGCTGGCCCCGATTCCCGAGGATCTCCCCGTCACTCGTGCGCCGTGCCGAGCGGTCGAGGGCGTCGTGATCGAAGGCGGCGAGCCCGCGCACGTCCGGCTCGGCGGTGTGCTGCAGCGGCTCTGTCCGCATGCCGCGGGCGAGTCCGACGTGGCGCGGTCGATCCGGGCGCTGTCCGAGGCCCGGCTGCGATTCGCCGTGTTCCAGCGGTCCGGCGACTTCTCCACGCTGTCGTCCGCCGATCCCGTCCGCATCCTGATCAACATCCGGTTCGCGCAGCGGGATGTGTCGGCCGCGCTGATCGGTCCACTGCTGGTGCACGAAGGATTTCATCTGCTGCACCCGGACGAGCCGTTGACGGCCGAGCTGGAGTTCCGGGCCCGCGAGGCCGAGCTGCAAGCATGCCGCTTGCTGATCGACATCGAGGCGTGGGATCGCGGTTGCACGGACGCGCAGCGGCTGGTCGAATTCGGTCGTGAGCGTGCGATCCAGCAGCTCGTCGCCGCAGGATTTCCACGAGGTGCCTGAGGAGGCCGTGTGAAGATCGGAGTCATCCAGTTCCCCGGTTCGCTCGACGACCGCGACGCGGTCTGGGCGTTCGAGAAGCTCGGCGCGCAGGCCGAGCTGATCTGGCACGGCGACCACGACCTGCGCGGCGCCGACGCGATCATCGTGCCCGGCGGGTTCTCCTACGGCGACTACCTGCGCTGCGGCGCGATCGCCCGCTTCGCGCCGGTGATGGAGCAGGTCGCGGCGTTCGCGCGTGACGGCGGCATCGTGCTCGGCATCTGCAACGGCTTCCAGGTTCTGTGCGAGGCCGGTCTGTTGCCCGGCGCGTTGGTGCGCAACGAGGGCCTGAAGTACCGCTGCGTTCCGGTGACGCTGCGGGTCGAATCGAACCGGTCACCGCACCTGAGTGGCACGAACGCCGGCGATACGCTTCGCATCCCGATCAAGCACGGCGAAGGCCGCTACGTCGCCGACGCCGGCACGATCGCGCGCATGGAGGCCAACGGTCAGGTCGCGCTGCGATACGACGGTGAGAACCCGAACGGATCGGTGGCCGGCATCGCCGGTGTCACGAACGAGGCCGGCAACGTGCTCGGCATGATGCCTCATCCCGAGCACGCGGTCGATGACACCGTCGGGATTCGAAGCGCCGACGGTGCGATCATTCTTGGCTCGATCCTGAAGGCGGTGGCCCGTTGAGCGCGACGCTGATCGAACGCGCGTCCGCGCTCGGCCTGACCGAGGGCGAGCTGAACAAGATCGTCGAGACGCTCGGCCGCGACCCGTCGCCGGCCGAGCTCGCCATGTACGCGGCGATGTGGTCCGAGCACTGCTCGTACAAGTCGTCGAAGGTGCATCTGAAGAAACTGCCCACGACCGGTCCGCGCATCGTGATGGGACCGGGCGAGAACGCCGGCGTCGTGGACATCGGCGACGGTCTGGTGGCGGTCTTCAAGCTGGAGAGCCACAACCATCCCAGCGCGGTCGAGCCGGTGCAGGGCGCCGCGACCGGCGTCGGCGGCATCGTGCGCGACATCCTCGCCACCGGCGCGCGTCCGGTCGCGCTGCTGGATCCGCTGCGTTTCGGTGACCCGGCCGAATGGCGTCAGCGGCATCTGCTGGGCGGCGTCGTGCAAGGCATCGGCCAGTACGGCAACTCCATCGGCATCCCGACCGTCGGCGGCGAGATCAAGTTCGATCCCTGCTACGCCGGCAACCCGCTGGTGAACGTGATGTGCATCGGCATCATGCGCAAGGACCTTGTCGCGCGTGCCCGCGCGCAAGGCGAAGGCAACGTCGCGATCCTATACGGCGCCAAGACCGGCCGCGACGGAATCGGTGGCGTCAGCGTGCTCGCATCGCGGCCCTTCGACGCCGAAGCCGAAGCGAAGCGTCCCAGCGTTCAGGTCGGCGACCCGTTCAGCGAGAAGGTCGTCATCGAGGCAACGCTCGAACTGCTCGAGCAAGGCCTGATCGTCGGCGTGCAGGATCTCGGCGGCGCGGGATTTTGCTGCGCGACCAGCGAGACCGCCAGCCGCGGCGAGGTCGGCATGGAGATCGACCTCGACGCCGTGCTGCTGCGCGAGCCCGACATGGAGCCGTTCGAGATCCTCACCTCCGAATCGCAGGAGCGCATGTTCGCCATCGTCAAGCCCGAGGACGTCGAGCGTGCCGTTGCGGTATGCGAGCGCTGGGGGGTGGACGCGATGATCGTCGGCAAGGTCACCGCCGGCGACCGGCTCGTCATCAAGCAGCTCGGCGAGGTCGTCGCCGACATCCCGGCACGCTCGCTCGCCGACGACGGCCCGACCTACAACCGTCCGATGGAGCGGCCGGACTGGATCGACGCGCTGCACGCGGACGACCCGGCCGGGCTGCCCGCGCCGAAAAACATCGGTGAAGCGCTGCTGACCGTGCTGGGCGCACCGAACGTGTGCGACAAGTCGTGGGCATGGGAGCAGTACGACTATCTCGTGCAGCACAACACGCTGCAAGGTCCCGGCGGCGATGCGGCCGTCGTGCGCGTCGAAGGCACGCCGCGCGCGCTGGTCATCTCGACCGACGGCAACGGCCGCTACGGACAGCTCGACCCGCGCCTCGGCGGCATGCACGCCGTGGCCGAATCCGCCCGCAACGTCGCCTGCACCGGCGCGCGGCTGCTCGCGATCAGCAACTGCCTGAACTTCGGCAACCCCGAGCGCCCCGACGTGATGTGGCAGTTCGCCGAGGCGACGCAGGGCATGAGTGAAGCCTGCCTCGCGCTCGAGACGCCCGTCACCGGCGGCAACGTCAGCTTCTACAACGAGACCGACGGGACCTCGATCCATCCGACGCCGGTCGTCGGCATGCTCGGCATCCTCGAAGACGCCACGATCCACACCGGCATCGCGTTCGGAGGCGAAGGCGATGCGATCGTGCTGTTGGGCGAAACCTTCGACGAGCTCGGCGGCAGCGAGTACGCCTGGGCCGTGCACCGGCATCTCGGCGGGCATCCGCCGAAGCTGGATCTGACGATGGAAAAGGCGCTGTGCGACCTGCTGGCGACGCTCGCCGAAGGCCGGTTGCTGGTCAGCGCGCACGACTGCAGCGAAGGCGGCCTGGCCGTCACGCTCGCGGAATCGTGCATGGCCGGCGAGATCGGCGCCCGCGTGAGCCTCGAATCGGCTCTGGCGCCCCACGTGCTGTGGTTCAGCGAGTCGGCGAGCCGCGCGCTGGTCTCGTGTCCCGCGAGCGGCCTGGAAGCCGTTTTGGTTGCGGCCGCCTCCGCCGGCGTGCCCGCGACGGCCATCGGCACGGTCGGCGGCGAATCGCTCGCCTGCGGAGATTTCGATCTGCCGGTTTCGGCGCTCCGAAGTGCGTGGAAGCGCACGCTTCCGGACCTCCTCGCCTGATAGACTGGAGGACGAATGGGCGCCGACTCTCCAAAGGAAGAATGTGGCCTCTTCGGCGTCTGGGCGCCGGGTGAAGAGGTAGCCAAGCTCACCTTCTTCGGCCTCTACGCGCTCCAGCATCGCGGCCAGGAATCCGCCGGCATCGCCGTTTCCGACGGTAACGGCATCATCGTCTACAAGGACATGGGCCTGGTTGCCCAGGTCTTTTCCGAGGCGACGCTCGCGACCCTGTCCGGTCCCCTCGCGATCGGCCACACGCGCTACTCCACGACGGGCTCCACCCGGTGGGAGAACGCCCAGCCCACCTTCAAGCCGACCGGGAGCGGCGGCGGCCTGGCGCTGGGCCACAACGGCAACCTGACCAACACCCGGGCGCTCGCGGCCAAGGTCACTCGCAAGACCAACGGGCCGAAGGCATCGACCGACTCCGACATCGTCGCGGAGCTGCTCGCGGAGCGCACCGGCGAGATGCCGCTCGAGGACGCGCTGATGTCGCTCATGCCCGAACTCGCCGGCGCCTTCAGCTTCGTGGTCATGGACGAACGAACCGTGTACGGCGTGCGCGACTCGTACGGGATCCGGCCGCTGTCGATCGGCCGGCTCGCCAACGGCGGGTGGGTGCTCGCCTCCGAGACCTGCGCGCTCGACATCGTCGGCGCCGCGTACGTGCGCGACGTCGAGCCCGGCGAGATCGTCGCCGTCGACGACCGCGGCCTGCGCAGCTGGATCTACGCCAAGCCCACGCCCAAGCTGTGCATCTTCGAGTATGTCTACCTCGCGCGTCCGGACAGCCTGCTCTACGAGCACGGCGTGCACGAGGTGCGTCGCGAGTTCGGCCGGCGCCTCGCCGACGAAGCGCCGGTCGAAGCGGATCTAGTGATCGGGGTGCCCGACACTGGCCCGGTCGCCGCGGCCGGCTTCGCGGAAGCGACCGGGATCCCCTACGGCGACGGCATCGTGAAGAACCGCTACGTTGGCCGCACGTTCATCCAGCCCACGCAGACGATCCGCCAGATGGGCATCCGCCTCAAGCTCAACCCGCTGCGCAGTGCGATCAAAGGCAAGCGCATCGTGGTCGTGGACGATTCGATCGTGCGCGGCAACACCACCCGCCAGCTCGTCGCACTGCTACGCGAGGCCGGCGCGACCGAGGTTCATCTGCGGATCACCTCGCCGCCGGTGCGCTGGCCTTGCTTCTACGGCATCGACATGGCCACCAAGGCCGAACTGATCGCCAGCGACCTCGCCGTGGACGAGATCCGCGCCTACGTCGGCGCCGACTCACTCGCCTACCTGTCGCTCGAAGGGCTCGTCGCCGCGACCGGCAACGACAAGAACCGGTTCTGCCGGGCCTGCTTCGACGGCATCTACCCGGTGCCGATTCCGCAGGCCGACGACGAGTCGCACAAGTTCGTGCTCGAAGAGCCTTCGCCGCAGCAGTGACGACGCCGCCGAAGACGACCACGTACGCCGGCGCCGGCGTCGACATCGAAGCCGGTGACAAGGCCGTCGAGATGATCAAGGATGTCGTCGCGTCCACCGCGCGGCCCGAGGTGCTCGGCGCGCTCGGCGGCTTCAGCGGCGCATTCGTCCCCGACTTCTCGCGGTTCACCACGCCGGTGCTGCTGTCCTCCACCGACGGCGTGGGCACCAAGCTTGCGATCGCGCAGACGCTCGACAAGCACGACACTGTGGGCATCGACCTGGTTGCGATGGTCGTGGACGATCTGGTCTGCGACGGTGGTGAGCCACTGTTCCTGCTCGACTACATCGCCTGCGGCCGTCTCGTGCCGGAACGCATCGCCGCGATCGTCGAAGGGATCGCAGAGGGTTGCCGTCAGGCCGGCTGTGCGCTCGTCGGCGGCGAGACCGCCGAGCATCCCGGCATCATGGATCCCGATCACTACGACCTGGCCGCATTTGCCGTCGGGGTCGCCGACCGGGACGACATGCCCGGACCGCATCGCGTCGGGGCCGGCGACGTGCTCATCGGACTGCGATCGTCCGGTCCGCACTCGAACGGCTACTCGCTCATTCGCCGGCTCATCCTCGAGCACGACCTCGACCTGTCCGGCGACCCGGCGAACCTCGGGACCTCGCTCGGCGAGGCGCTGCTCACCCCCACGGCCATCTATGCGCCCGAGATCCTGCTGGCGATGCGAACCGGCGCCGTGCACGCCGCAGCGCACATCACCGGGGGCGGACTGGCGGGCAACCTCGTGCGCGCGCTGCCCGAGGGCGCGAAGGCGGTCGTGCACCGCGACGCGATCCCGGTTCCGCCGCTGTTCGAATGGCTCGGCCGCCTGGGACGCATCGAGGACGCCGAGATGCGCAAGACCTTCAACATGGGCATCGGCATGGTCCTCGTCGCCGCCGAGCACGCGGTTCAGGCGGTGCTCGACGCGACCGCGATGCATCACCCGGCCGTGATCGGCGAGATCGTGCCGGGCGCCCGGGCCGTCGATCTGGTGTAGCGCATACGGCACGTTTCGGGCAGGCTCCCGAAAATGTGCCGGGACCCTTCATTCACCCCGATCCCAGGCCGATTCACTAAAGGGGGTTCAAAGGGAGGACCCTCTGAAGGGCACAAGGGGGGATCCATCGTGAGGCCGGGCCTCGTATCGCCATCCGCTGTTCCGCTCGACGTCGATCGGGGCGAGAACCACGTTCCCGACGCGGTCGCCACCATCGCGCACGAGCTCAAGACACCGCTCGCATCGATCCTGGGATACGCGCGCATGCTTCGCGCCGCCGGCGACACGCTCGATCCGCGACGGCGCGACGAATTCTTCGAGGTCGTCGAGCAGCAGGGCCGCCGGCTCACCCACATGATCGACGACCTGCTCCAGTTCGCCCGCACGGACGCCGGTCCGCAGAAGCTGAGCCGCACCCCGGTCGACATCGCGGGCGTCGTGGACCGTGCGGTCAGTACCGTCTCGGGTCTTTCGGGGGACCACATCATCCACACATCCGTGCCCGATGGGGACCTGGGTTTGTACGGCGACGCCGCGGCCCTCGAGCACGTCCTGACCAACCTGCTGGAGAACGCGATCAAGTACACGCCGGACGCGACGGTGATCGAGGTGGTCGTGGCCGGGCATCGCCACGAGATCCGCATCTCGGTCGCCGATAAAGGACCCGGCATCGATCCCGCCGACCTTCCCTACGTGTTCGATCGGTTCCGGCGTGGGAGCGGCGTCGTACGCGGTGTGGGCCTGGGCCTGCATATCGTGCGCACGCTCGTAGAGGCGCACGACGGACGCGTCTGGGCAGAGTCCCCGCCCGGGGAAGGCGCGACGTTCACGGTGGCGCTGCCGCGGCGAGCGGTGCGCTAGCCCTACAGGACGCCGAACAGCCGCGCGGGCTTTTCGATCAGGTCGGCGAGGTAGCGCAGGAACCGTCCGGCCTCGGCACCGTCGACGATGCGGTGATCGAACGACAGGCCGAGCGTCATGACCTCGCGTACCTCGATTTTTCCGTCCACGACCCACGGCTTCTGCCGGATCGCGCCGGGCGCCAAGATCGACGACTCGGGATAGTTGATGATCGGCGTGCCGCCGTCCATCCCGAACGATCCGATGTTGGTGATCGTGATCGTCGACCCGCTCAGCTCGTTCGGTCCGATGGTCTTGTCGCGCGCCGCGACGGCCAGCCGCCGGATCTCGTCGGAGATCTCAAAAACGTTCATCTGATCGGCGTTGCGAATCACCGGGACCAGCAGGCCGCGCTCGGTGTCGGCGGCGATGCCGACGTTGTAGTAGTGCTTGACGATGATCTCGTTGGTTTCGGAATCCCATGCTGAGTTGATCAACGGATGCTTGCGCAGCGCGGCGACGAGCGCTTTGACGATGACCGGCAGCGGCGACATCTTGCCGTCGGTCGCTTCGGGCGATCCTGCCAGATCCTTTCGCAGACGCATCAGCTCGGTCGCGTCGACTTCGAGCCACTCGGTGACGTGCGGGATCTCGCTGTAGGAGCGAACCATCTTCTCGGCGATCGAGCGCCGGATCGCGCGCACCGGGATGCGCTCCTCGCCGCCCGCCGGGTGTGTCTGCTTCGCGGCAGCCGCGGCGGCCGGCTCTGTCTTCTTTGCGGGCGAGCCGTCTCCCTTGGCGGCGGCCATCACGTCTTCGCGCGTCACGCGGCCACCCGGGCCGGTGCCACCGAGCTCGTCGATGTCGATGCCCAGATCCTTCGCGAGCTTTCGGACCGGCGGGGTGGCCAGTGCACGCACCGTCGCGCCGCTCTTCTTCGCAGCCGGCGCAGGCGCTTTCGCGGGTTCGGGCTCGGGCTCGGGTTCTTCTTCGGCTTCCGTGGCGTCGGGCTCCTCGGGCTCTTCAGCTGCGGGCTCGTCGGCGCCGCGCTTGCCGATCTTGCGGCGGCGGCGACGGCCGCCCGCTCCTTCTTCCTCGGGGCCGTAGCCGACGAGAACCTCACGGCGGCCGCCTTCCTTCTTCCCTTCCTTCCGGTCGCCTGCGACCTCGGGCTCGCCGTCGGCGCCGTCCGCGTCGAAGCTTACGATGACCGAGCCGACCTCGACCTTGTCGCCGACCTCGCTGTGAAGCTTGGCCACCACGCCTTCGAACGGCGAGGGAATCTCGACAAGGGCCTTCTCGGTTTCGACCTCGACCAGCGGCTGGTTCAGCGCGACCTCTTCGCCTTCCTTGACCAGCCACGAAACGATCTCGGCCTCGGTCAGGCCTTCGCCAAGATCGGGAAGCCGGAACTCACGCGCCATCGTCGAACCCCCGGGTCGGTTGTCGTCTAGTAGTTCAGGACCGCGTCGAGCGCATCGAGCACGCGGTCCACATCAGGAAGGTACTCCTCTTCGAGCTTGGCCGGCGGATACGGCATGTCCCAACCCCCGACGCGGATAACCGGCGCCTCCAGCGAGGTGAAGTCGGCCTCCGCGATGCGCGCGGCCAGCTCGGCGCCGACGCCGAAGGACACGTTCGCCTCGTGCACGATCACCGCACGGCCGGTCTTGCGGACCGACTCGAGCACGGTGCCGACGTCCAGGGGCGAGATCGTGCGAAGATCGATCACCTCGACGCCGACCCCGTCGGACGATGCCTCCTCGGCCGCGTCGAGTGCGACCCGCATCATCGGACCGTACGAGATGAGCGTTACGTCGGTTCCTTCGCGGCGAACGACCGCATTGCCCATCGGCTGGGTCGTGGTCGGAAGATCGACCTCTTCCTTGATCCAGTAGCGGCGCTTCGGCTCGAAGAAGATCACCGGGTCCGGCGACTGGATCGACTCGATCAGGAGTGAGTACGCGTCCGACGGCGTGGACGGGCAGACCACGCGGAGCCCGGCCGTGTGCGCGAAGTACGCCTCGGGGGACTCGCTGTGATGCTCGACCGCGCCGATGCCGCCGCCGTAGGGGATGCGCACGACGACGCTAGGACGGAACTTGCCCTTCGACCGCATGCCGAACTTCGCCAGATGCGACACCAGCTGCTCGAAGGCGGGATAGGTGAACCCGTCGAACTGCATCTCGCAGACCGGCTTCAGGCCGTACATCGCCATGCCGATCGCGGTACCGACGATGCCCGACTCGGCGAGCGGCGTGTCAATCACGCGCTCTTCGCCGAACTCGGCCTGCAGCTTGTCGGTGATGCGGAAGACGCCGCCGTTGATGCCGACGTCCTCGCCCATGACGACGACGCGGTCGTCGTCGCGTAGCGATGCGCGCAATGCTTCGTTGAGCGACTGCGCAAGCGTGACCGATGCCATATCGCCTAGCCCTCCCGCTCGCGCTGGATGCGCTTGAATTCTTCGTGCTGCTGCTTCAGGATCTGCGGCATCTCCGAGTAGACGTTTTCGAACAGCTCGTCCACCGGGCCGGGGCCGGCGCCGACGATCTCGGCGCGGATGTGCCGCGCGATCTCCTTGGCCTCTTCCTCGACCTGCTTTTTGAACTCGTCGGTGAGCGCACCTTCCGCTTCCGCGTACTTGGTGAAGCGGTCGATCGGATCCCGCGCCTTCCAGCCGGCTTCCTCTTCCTTCGAGCGGTAGCGCGACGGATCGTCGGCCGTCGAGTGCGGTCCCATCCGGAACGTGACGGCCTCGATCAAGGTCGGGCCGTGTCCTTCGCGCGCGCGGCGAACCGCTTCCTTCGTGACCGCGTAGCAGGCCAGCACGTCGTTTCCGTCCACGCGCACGCCCGGGAACCCGTAGCCGAGCGCCTTCGCCGCGATCGTCGGAGCCGCCGTCTGCTTCGCCAGCGGCACGCTGATCGCGTACTGGTTGTTCTGCACGAGGAACACCGTCGGGGTCTTCCAGACTCCTGCGTAGTTGCACGCCTCGTGGAAGTCGCCTTCGCTGGTCGCGCCGTCGCCGCAGCACGCGAGCGTGACCGTCTTCTCGCCCTTCATCCGGGCGGCGTAGGCGAAGCCGACCGCGTGCAGCATCTGCGTGGCGATCGGAACCGATAGGTACATGTAGTGGTGCTCGCGAGGGTCCCACAGGCCGCCGTGCCAGGTCCCGCGGAACATGTGGAGGATCTCGGCCGGGTCGATCTTGCGCATCATCGCGATCGCAAGCTCGCGGTAGGACGGGAACACCCAGTCGCTCTGCTCCAGCGCGTAGCCGGCCCCGACCTGCGCGCCTTCCTGGCCCAGGCACGGCGTGTAGACGCCCAGCTCGCCCTGGCGCTGCAGGTTGGTCGATTCCTGGTCGGCGCGGCGCGCCAGCATCATCGCGCGGTAGATCTCGCGCAAGTCTTCTTCTTTGAGGTCGAGCTGATAGCCGTGATCGGGAACGAGTGTCCCGTCCGGCTTCAAGATCTCGACCGAGTCCGTGGGGATGGACGCGGGGTCGACCACGCCTCTCATTCGGTTTCCTCCCTCACCCTGCCCGGCCGGATCGCCGGAGCGTCCCTGCGCGGGATCGCCGAGCAGGATCGATGCAGTTGGAGTCGGCGCCTAGCGGGGTCGCCGCTGTGGCTCGACTCATGGTCGCAGGCCGGGCTCGTCCCCGTCAAAGGCATAAGGGACGTTTCCGGCACTCCCCGCGCCGTTGTCGCGGAACTGTTACATGCGGCCCAGAACTTCCTTGGTGAGCAAGCCCAGCTGGCGCAGCCGCTTCTCCATCTCGTGACGCCCGACCTTGAATTCATGGGCCATCTCCTCGATGTCGAATTGGTGCGCCCGCTCCGCCTGCTTCACCGCCTTCGAGATCAACGGAGGCGGCATGAGCAACTCTGCGGCGAATAGGTCGGCCTCGTGCTCCAACTCGTTCTTTTCCCACTGTCCGTGGGCGCGAATCGGCTCGGCCCCGTGCAGGACGTGGTGGCCGATCTCGTGAGCCAGCCGCCAGCGCTCCCGCGAGGTCGCGCGCATGGCCTGGCCCTTGAACCGGGTGCGGCCGCGGTCCTTGCGGACCAGAGCGTCCCAGACGTCGGTGGACAGGTGCCAGGGCCGCTCGTGGTGGAGCCGCAGGTGGGCCAGCACGCGCTCCAGGTCGACCGGCACCTCTTTGACACCCGACTGCTGCAGGACGCGTCGGGCTTTCTTCTCGATGTCGTTCGAGGGGGCGGTCGTCGGCGGCATGTTCACAGGCTCCTTGGTCGAATCGTCCGGGTCAACCTATCGCGGCCCTCGCCGTGCAACAAAGCGCTAGCGCGACCCGCCCGGGCCTCCGAACGTGCGCTCGGCCGATCGGACCCGGCGTTCGGCGAGTACGTCCGCGGTCAGCGCGGGCGACACGCCCTGCGCGTCCGCCTCGCCGAAGACGTCGCGGAGCGTGTCGGCGATCTTTGCCGCCCGGGCGCGAGCCTCGTCCGCGCCGTAGCCCATGACCTCGCCGGCGACGCTGATCACACCACCGGCGTTGATCACGTAATCGGGCGCGTACAGGATCCCGGCCGTTCGCAGCGCCTCGCCGTGCTCGGGCCGCTCCAGCTGGTTGTTCGCGGCCCCGGCGATCGCACGGCATCGAAAGCGCGGCAGCGAGGCGTCGTTGACGACCGCACCCAGCGCGCACGGCGCGAGCACGTCGCATTCGGCGGCGAGCACGTCGGCGGCGTCCAGCACGTCGGCTCCGAGCTCGGCCGCGAGTTTTCCGGCTGCGACCGCGTCGATGTCGGCGACGGCGACCACGGCCCCCTCGTCGGCGAGCAGCCGCGCCAATTCCGCGCCGACCTTGCCGACGCCCTGCACGGCCACGCGCTTGCCCTTCATCGACGGCTCGTCCCAAAGCCGCTCGGCGATCGCCCGCATGCCCGACCAGACGCCGTAGGCGGTGTTGGGCGACGGGTCACCCGACGCGTCCGGCGTTCCCGTCACGTGCTTGGTTGTCTCGGCGATGAAGACCATATCCGCCGAATTGGTCCCGACATCGGCGGTCGTCACGTAGGCGCCGCCCAACCGGTCCACCACACGCCCGTAGGCGCGCAGCAGGTCGGGAGTCTTGTCGGTGGCCGGATCGCCGATGATCACGGCCTTGCCGCCGCCCAGGTCCAGGCCGGCGGCCGCGTTTTTGTAGGCCATCCCTTTGGATAGGCGCAGCACGTCGCGCAGCGCCGCTTCTTCGGACGGGAACGGATAGAAACGGGTCCCGCCGAGGCCGGGCCCCAGCGCGGTCGAGTGGATCGCGATGATGGTGCGCAGACCGGTGTCCGGATTGTGTCCGTAGACGATCTGCTCGTATTCGCCGGTAAGCGATTCGAAGACGTCCATAGCGCCATGATACGAGACCCCGGCCGGCCCATCCCCCCGTGTTATTGAAGGGCGCGGACACGCGGCCGTCGTTCGTTCGGGTATTTCGTCGCTGAGGCCCCTCTGGCGCGCCGGCGTCTCCGGCCAGCACCCGGATGCCGAGAGACAGCGAACGGATCGGTCAGAATTCGTTGAGTCGGTCGATCAGGGTGCGCAGACGGCCGTAGCTCATTTGGTCGAACGGGACTTGCAGACGCTTCAACGTCAGGGCGTCGTCGTCGCGGATCTCTTCTTTGAGCGGCTCCGTCGGGGTGATCTGGCCGTCGCGCAAGATGTCGGAGAAATCGCGGGAAAGCGCGGCCAACGATTCCTCGTCGGGGACGCGCTGCACGCGCAGAATCAGCGTGCGGCCGTGGAACCGGATCGAGTGATAGTTGCGGTAGAACGTCACCAGCTCGTCCACGGCTTCGTCGATCGAGTCGGTCAGCCGGTAGATGTTCAGATCGTCGGCCGAGATCAAGCCGCGCGAGATCAGATGCTCGCGGACGAACGAATCCCAGCCCTTCCAGTACGTGCCGCCCGGCTTGTCCAGCAGCACGATCGGATGCGGGTCGCTCTTGCCGGTCTGCACCAGCGTTAGCAGCTCGAATAGCTCGTCGAGCGTGCCGAATCCGCCGGGCAGCAGCACGAAGGCATCGCCTTCTTTGATGAACATCAGCTTGCGCGTGAAGAAATATTTGAAGTTGATCAGCTTCGGATCGTCGGCGATCGACGGGTTCGCCTTCGCCTCGAACGGAAGGCGGATGTTCACGCCGAAGGACTTGGCCGCGCCGGCGCCTTCGTTGGCGGCCTCCATGATGCCCGGGCCCGCGCCCGACACGACCATCCAGTCGCGGTCCACGATGCGCTTCGCGAACTCGCGGGACGTCTGATACTCGGGCTCGTCGGCGGGGGTGCGCGCCGAGCCGAACATGCTGACCTTGCGCACGTCGCGATACGGGGCGAACACGCGATATGCGTAGCGCATCTCTTTGAGCGCCGAGTTGACGATCTTGCGGTCCAGGCGCGTCGCTTCGTCGCGGCCCAGGCGGATTGCGGTCGCGATGATCTCGAAGACCAGATCGGAGTCGCGCAGGCTCATCTGCTCGACCATCTCTTGCACGCGCGCGTCCAGCGTCGCGTCGCCGGTCGAATAGGGACGTCGTTTGCGCTCCATAAGGGCTGCATCGTATCCGTCCGCGAACGCGCGGTCGCTCGCTTGGCGCGGAAAACGCTTCTGTTGGTTCTTCGCAGGCGGGGTATAGGATCGGTCGGGATGACCGTTCCGCACGCGGCGCTCAAGGTCTACGAGCCGCTCGAGTCGTTCGAGCCGGCCGAGCGGGAGCGATGGCTCGCAGCCGCAGAAGCGATGTCCGCTTCGCGCGGTCCTTCGACGCTGGTGCTCTCACGCGCGCACGGCCTGTCCGGTGCCGATCCCGGCGAGCGCGCCTTGGTGATCCGCTACGGGGACCGGCACTATGCCTGCCCTCATCGAACGCGGCTCCGGCTGCTGGCTTCGCTGGTGGCGTTCCGGCGGACCATTCCCGGCGAGGTCGCGGGCGCGTTCATGCCCGACGGCGAGGCCGAGCGAGCGATCCGCGAGCTCGAGGCGCTGCGCGCGCAGCATCCCGACTGGCGGAGCCACATCCTGACCTCGACGTGGGAGGTCCCGACGCGTTGGTTCGTGCTTTTCGACGACGAGGAGCGAATCTTCGACCCGGAAGGTCCGTCTCTGGTGTACCGAACCACGATGTCGGCAGCCCGCTTGCGCACCGAACGGGCGCTCGAAGCCGCCAAGCAAGCGATGATCGGTCCCGGCG
>DATLFO010000183.1:0-11730 GCA_035541035.1 Actinomycetota bacterium | reverse complement strand
GCCCCACGACCGTGCCGGTTTCGTCCACGACCGGGACGCCGCTCACCCTGCGCTCCATCAGCAGCGACACAATCTCGCGAAACGACGTGTCCGGCCTCACCGTGACCACGTCGTCTGTCATAACGTCACGTACCTTCATCGAAGTCCACCTCCTGGCTCCACACTGCAGCGGAAGCCGCGGGGGGAGCAGGGCCGGGCGGCCCCCGCTCTCAGGGACCGGCGACCCTCGCGCATTCCGGCCGGCGAGCCCACCATGGACGAAGGCCCGAACCGAGGAGACCGTGATGAAGATCAAACAGATCACTTTGGAGAAAGCGGTCACGGCCGACGTCGAGGAGTCGCTCGCAGATGCCGCCGACCGCATGCGGTTTTTCGACGTGGGTGCGCTGCCGGTCACCGAAGGAGGGCGATTGGTCGGAATCCTGACCGAGCGCGACATCGTGCGCGCCGTCGCCAACGGAGCGCGGACCGAGTTGACCCCGGCCGGTGACTACATGACACCCTCGCCGGCGACCATCGGCCCGGAGGCGGATCTGGAGCACGCGCTGGGCATCATGGTGGCGCTGCGCGTCCGGCACCTGCCGGTCGTGGACGGCGGGGCATTGACCGGGATCGTGTCGCTCCGGGATCTTCTCGGCGCCGAGCGAGATCTGTCCGGCGTTCATCCCGTTTGAGCCCGGAACGCAAGGCCGCGCCCCTTGCGGGGGCGCGGCGCATGCTTCCGGGTTACTGGAGCCAGTCGTCCTCGAACGTGGGGGCCACGACGATGGGCAGGACCCGCACGTTCGCGTCGTCGAGCAGATCACCGGTAGCGATGCGGACGGACTCGTCTTGCCGGCCCGACGCGAACACGATCGTCTCCAGGCCCGCGATCTCGGGATCGACGAGCGTGGTGGTCCCGGTCAGGCGTCCGATCGGCGGGATCGCGCCGAGCTCGAACTCGGGATAGTCACGCGCGATCTCGGCCTCGTCGGCAAGCGTCGCGTGCGGATCCCCGAGCGCCGCCCGAACCCGAGGCAGATCGACACGCCGGTCAGCCGGAACCACGGCGATGACATGCCCTTTGCTCGTGTCGAGCACGACCGTCTTGGCGACCTTCCACGGTGGCAGCACGAGCACGTACGCCTCGGCGACCGCCGATGCGGCGGCCGCATGCCCCAGGGTGGTGAAGGGCACATGGTGTTGCTGGAGATACTCGGTGACCTTCGACATGGGAACCTCCTTCGGCTTGTTGGATCCTACGGACGTCGTCCGCAAATGCGGCAGGCCGGTTCGGCCCGCAATCGAAGGGTCTTGCTACCCGATCCGCTCTATCCTGGTGTGTCCATGAAGCCGGGAATGCACACCCGAGGACCGCTGATCGCGTTGCTGTCGTCGAGCGGCGTCTCGATGGCGGGCAACGTGATCGCGGGGATCGCCGTGCCGTGGTTCGTGCTTCGCACGACGGGCAGCGCGACACGCGCCGGCTTCATCGCGGCGATGTCATTCCTCCCGACCGTGGTCGCGTCGCTGTTCGGCGGCGTGCTGATCGACCGTCTCGGGTTCAAGCGCACGAGCGTGCTCGCGGATGTGCTCAGCGGAGTCACGGTCGCGGCGATCCCGCTGCTGCATGCCACGGTCGGTATCGAGTTCTGGCAGCTGGCCATGCTCGTCTTCACCGGGTCGCTGCTCGACGCCCCCGGGGTGATCGCGCGCGAGGCGCTCGTCCCCCGGCTCGCTGAGGATGCAGGAATGTCGATCGAGCGCGGAACCGCTTCCATTCAGGTTGTCGAGCGATCGTCCCGGCTGGCCGGGGCGCCGCTCGCCGGCCTGATCATCGCCGCAGCGGGTGCGCCCGCCGCGTTGTGGATCAATGCGGCGTCGTTTCTCGTGTCCGCGGTCGCCGTCGCGGTCGCCGTTCCCGGATCCTCGTTGCGCTCGGACGGGCGCGGCCGCTACTGGGCCGAGATGCGCGAGGGGCTCGGCTTCGTCTGGCGAGACCCGGTCATTCGCTGGATCGGCATCACCGTGATGGTGACCAACCTGCTCGATGCGCCGCTGTACGCCGTTGTGCTGCCCGTGCTCGCGGAACGCATCTACGACAGCCCCGTCGTGCTCGGCCTGATGCTCGGCGCGGCGGGGGGCGGCGCGGTCGTCGGTGCGTTGCTGTTCGGCTGGCGCGGATCGACGATCCCTCGCCGCCGGGTCTTCGTGGGGGGCTTCGCCACGCTGGCGGCCTTCCTGTGGGTCCTCATCGCGTTTCCGCCGGTGCCGGTATTGGTCGCGGTGATGGCGGTAAAGGGTGTGGCCGCGGGTCCGCTCAATCCCGTGATCATGGCGATCCAGTTCGAGCGCGTGCCGGAGCGGCTTCGCGGCCGGGTGTTCGGTGCCACGCTGGCGCTGTCGTGGGCGTCGATCCCCGCCGGGACGATCACGGCGGGATGGCTGATCGAGCGTGCGGGCATTCGCACCGTGATGATCGCGATCGCCGTGGCCTACCTCCTTTGGACCGCCGGGATGGCCGCCAACCCCGTGTTCCGCCGTCTCGACGAATCACGCCGGATTCCGGCGAGTGAAGGATCGCTATAGTTGACCGATCGTCGCTGCGCATCGCGGGGGGTGGAGGGAGTGGATTTCTCGTTCGGCCCGAAGGTCGAAGAGCTTCGCAAGAACCTGCTCGAGTTCATGGATTCGCGCGTCTATCCGGCCGAGCGGATCTGGCACGAGCAGGTCGCTTCGCTGCCCGATCCGCACCACAGTCCGCCGGTGATGGACGACCTCAAGAAGGAAGCGCGCGCTCGCGGTCTGTGGAACCTGTTCATGCCCGATCCCGCCTACGGTCCCGGACTGAGCGTGAGCGAGTATGCGCCGCTGGCCGAGATCACGGGCCGCGTCCCGCACATCGCGCCCGAGGCGATCAACTGCGCTGCCCCCGATACCGGCAACATGGAGATCATCGCCGAGTTCGGAACCGACGAGCAGAAGAAAACCTGGCTCGAGCCGCTCCTCAACGGTGAGATCCGCTCAGCGTTCGCGATGACCGAGCCGGACGTCGCCTCGTCGGATGCGCGGAACATCTCGGCCCGAATCGAGCGGGATGGTGACACCTATGTGATCAACGGGCGGAAGTGGTGGACGTCCGGTGCCGCCGACCCCCGCTGCAAGATACTCATCTTCATGGGCGTCACCAACCCCGACGCCGACTCCTACGCGCGTCAGTCCATGGTGCTGGTTCCCATCGACACCCCCGGCGTGCACGTCATCCGCACGCTTCCCGTGTTCGGCTACGACGAAGGCCACGGCCACTGCGAGATTGAGTTCACCGACGTGCGCGTCCCGGTGGCGAACCTGCTCGGTGAAGAGGGTGGCGGCTTCCGCATCGCGCAGTCGCGGCTCGGGCCCGGCCGGATCCACCATTGCATGCGCGCCATCGGCATGGCCGAGCGTGCGTTCGACCTGATGTGCCGGCGCGCGCTCACCCGCGAGGCGTTTGGCAAGCGACTCGCCCAGCAGGGCGTGGTCCAGAACCAGATCGCCGAGTCCCGCATCGAGATCGAGCAGGCGCGCTTGCTTGTGCTCAAGGCCGCGTGGCTGATCGACACGCACGGCAAGGAAGCCGCGCGGGTCGAGATCTCGGCGATCAAGGTTGCGGTGCCCCGCATGGCGCTCGCGGTGATCGACCGGGCGATCCAGATCCACGGCGGGATGGGCGTGAGCGACGACGTGCCGCTCGCCGCCATGTACGCGGGCGCCCGGACTCTGCGAATCGCCGACGGGCCCGACGACGTGCATCTCATGGTGCTCGCCCGGCGGGAGCTCGCACGCTACATCCCCGAGGAGATGAAGACGTGACGCCGCACATCGCGCCGGAGGACGCGCTCGCCGTCGATCCGGCCGGCATCGCCCGCTACCTCGCGGCCCGTCTCCCACAGTACGGGGGAGAGTTTGGCGTGACGCGCCTCGGCGAAGGGCAGTCGTGCTTGACGTTCATGCTCGAAGGCGAGGGCTGGCGCGTGGTTTTGCGCCGCCCGCCGCGCGGCGATCTGCCACCGAGCGCCTTTGACGTCACACGCGAATATCGTGTCATGAGCGCCCTGCATTCGCACGACGCGCCGGTTCCGGTTCCGCCACCGGTTGCGCTATGCACCGACACCGGCGTGATCGGCGCGCCGTTCTATCTGATGGAACCGGTGAACGGCCTGGTCGTGAGGACCGAGTTGCCGGAGGCGCTGTCGTCAATGGATGACCGTGCGCGAATGGCGCGTGCCCTGGTCGACACGCTCGTGGCTCTGCAAAGCATCGACTACCGCGCCGCCGGCCTGGAGGGCTTCGGCAAGCCCGAGGGATACCTCGAGCGGCAGTTGCGCCGCATGAACCAGCTCTGGGAACTCGCCCGCTTTCGCGACCTGCCCGACATCGAAGCGGTCGGGAAGTGGCTCTCGGAGAACATCCCGTCGCAGCGCCGCGCCACCATCGTCCACGGCGACTACAAGCTCGACAACGTGATCTTCGCGCCCGAGTCGCCGGCGCGCCTCGTCGCGGTCGTCGACTGGGAGATGTCGACCATCGGCGATCCGCTCGCCGACCTCGGGTGGATGCTTTATTGGTGGCGTGATCCCGGTGATCCCTCGTTCGGCTTGACCGTGTCGAGCGTGATGGACCAAGAAGGGTTTCCGCGGCGACGCGAGCTGCTGCAGGCGTACGCCGGCGCGACCGGAGAGGACGTGTCGGCGATCGATTGGTATGCGGCGCTGGGCGGCTGGAAGATCGCGATCATCATGGAGGGCTCCTACCGCCGCTTTCAGGCCGGCATTACCGACCACCCGCTCTTCAAAGAGCTCGAATGGGGCGTGCCCGCCCTCGCGGCGCGCAGCGCCGCAGCCATGCGCGGCGAGCTCGGGCTTCGCTAGTCGATCTCGCCCGTCTCGGCCACGAATGCCTCGTGCAGCGTGTGTGCCGTGTGTCGGTGATGCCGCTCGATCGCGGCGATCAGCAGCCGGACCCGCCCGATCATCGCCACCAGCATCGCCGGGTGGTGCAGGCTCGGCGCGTGATCGATCATCTCGACGAGATTGTCCAGCGACGCGCGCGCCGCGGCGTGCTCGATCCGAAGCCCGGCGACCTCATGGCTCAGGTGGGGGGCGTGGCTCAGGATCTGGTCGAATCCTCCTTGCGGCTCCTCCATCGTCGCGCAGTGATCCTCGAGAGCCTGCCGCACCGTGCGAAGCGCCTTCGGGACGGCGTCGGGATGCGGCTTTGCGCCCACGAGCGCTTCGAGCGCGGCGACAGCGTGCTCCAGGGACGGTGTCTGCGCGGTGGTTTCGGCGCGTGGGCTGGTCATGGCTGCCTCCTCGTCCCGAGGCTACGCGAGACACCCCCTCAGGGGGGAGGGCCGACCGGCCCATCGCCACCGTGACCTTGAGCGGAGGGGCGTGGCGGGCTATCCGGCCATCGCAGGCGCGACGCCGCGCGCCCACTCGACCAAGCGATCCGAGGTCATCGGCGTGCCGACCAAGAAGCCCTGGATGCAGTCGCAGCCGGCCGCCTGCAGGATCCGATGTGTCGTCTCGTCTTCGACGCCTTCCGCGACGACGCTTCGCCGCAGCTTGTGTGCCAGCTCGATCGTCGAGCGTACCAGGATGCCCGCGTCGTCGTCACCGTCGAGCGCTGCGATGAAGGACCGGTCGATCTTGACCGTGTCGATCGGGAGGCGGCTCAGATACGACAACGACGAATGTCCGGTGCCGAAGTCATCGATCGCGATGCGGATTCCGCGCGACGACAGGTGCGTGAGCGTTCGCAGCGCCTCCTCGGGCTGTGCCATCGCGGCCGTCTCTGTGATCTCGAGTTCGATTGCCTCCGGCGGGACGCCTTCGCGGCGAAGCAATTGTTCGATCGTTGCGGTGAGCTCGGGATCGGTCAGACTGATCGCAGAGATGTTCACCGCGACCGGAAGGAAGATCCCTTCCGAGGCCCAGCGTTTGTGTTCGCGCACGGCTTCGCCGAGCACCCACGTGGTGAGCCGCCGGATCAGCCCGAAATCCTCGGCGAGCGGAATGAAGAGGTCGGGCGGGACCTCGCCGAGCTCGGGATGCCGCCACCGAAGCAGTGCTTCGACCCGAACCGGGCGGCTCGTGACCGTGTCGACCATGGGCTGGAACACCAGATGCATCTGGCCGCGACTCTCCGCCCCGCGGAGCGCGCCCATCAGGCGAAGCCGCTGATCGGTGTAGGGATCCTGGCGCTCGCTGTAGACGAGACAGATCAACCCGCGATCGCGGCAGGTTCGCTCGGCGACCTCGGCGCGGCGGATCACCTCGTTCGGGTCGGCCGGCCGTTCGAAGGGGGCCACGCCGACCCTGGTTCTCATGTCGACCTCGATGTCGCCGAGCATGCACGGAGTTTCGAACTGATCGACGACTCCCATAGCCGCGATCGTCGCTTCGCGCCGGTCGACGCCCTCGAGCAAGATGGCGAACTCGTCGCCGCCGACGCGCGCGACCATCACGCCGCTCTCCATGAGCGAACGCATCCGGTCGGCGGCCTCGCGCAGGACGAGATCGCCGCTGCGTGGCCCCAGCGTGTGATTGACGTCACGGAAGCGGTTGATGTTGATCAACAGCAACGCCCCGGGGCCCGTCGATTCGCCGGTTCGGATGGCGTCTTCGAGCGCGCGACGATTCGGAAGCTCGGTGAGCGTGTCGTGATGCGTCAGGTAACGCAGCGCCGAGAGCCGGCGTTCGAGCGATACGGCCATGTCGTCGAACGATCGAGCCAGCTCGCCCAGCTCGCCGGTCGCCGGCAGGTCGGAGCGGGCCTGCATGTCGCCGGCTTCGATCCGGCGAGCGGTTTCGGCCATCCGGCGAACCGGCCGCACGAGCCGGCGGCTGCCGATCATCCCCGCCATCACGGAAAGGACGGTGACGATCGCCAGGCCGGCCAGCGCGGCGTTGCGCGCTCGGTTGGCGTTCGCGAACGCCGCCGCCGACGGAATGCCGACCGCGACGGTGATCTCGTTGCCATCCGAGCCGCCCGTCCGAACGTGACCGTAGAGCCGCTTCACGCCGTCGAACCCGTGCGCCTCGAGCGTGGACCCGGAGCGCCGCGCGAGCGCGGCAGCGAGGCGCGAGTCCTCGAATCGTTTGCCGACGTATCCCTCGGGATCGGGTGCGCGCGCAAGGATCGTTCCGTTTCGATCGAGGATCGTCACGACGGAACCGGGCGGAAGCACCGTGCGACGGGCGATATCGTTCAAGGCGGTGAGGCGAATGGCTGCGAAGACCACGCCGCGCAGTTCGCCTCCGGCCACGATCGGATGGCCCACGTTGAGCGACGCCGTCCCGGTGATGCGGCCGATCTGATATTCGCCGATCGAGAATCCGCCGGTCGCAACCGCATCGCGGAAATAGGGGCGGTCCTCGATCCTCGTTCCGGCCGGCATCGCGAATGCGCTACAGGTGACCGCGCCGTCCGGTCCGGCGACCCCGAGGTTCGCGTAGGCGGGGTTCGCCTTGCGAAGCGCTTCGAGCAGCGAGGCACATTGCGGCCCGCCGGCAGCGATCTGGGGAAGCTCGGCCACCCCTGCGAGCATGACGCGGGCGGCGTCGATCAATGTGCTCTGCTCGGCCGCGATGGCCCGCGAGACGCCCAACGCATCCCTGCGGGCGGCGTCCCCGGCGGCGTTGTGCTCCTGGACGGCCCTGATCCCCAACGCCAGCAAAGCCGGAGCCGCTCCGGCAAGAACGAGGGCGATCGCACGGGTGCGAAGGCCGGTCCGTCGTTTCGAGCGCACGGGAATCCTCGGTCGACGAGGGCCACCGGGCGGGGTGGAAACAAGCATGGATCGAGGCGGCCCGTCACGCAGCGTAGCCAGAGGTTTCCACAAAGGGAATACGTGATTTCTGGGTATCGCACCCAAGGAAGGGGGCGAACCCCGCCAAATTGGTTGATTCGGCCCGCGATTTCGGGGAAGTCTAGGTCCGAAATCGAATGTTAGGGTGGCGAAAGTTTCGGAACAGGGAGGGTTCATGAGTGTCGCTTCGGCCGAGCGAGTGCCCGGGGTCGTCGTGCTCACGCCACGCCAGACCCGCCTGCATCAGTTCGCCCTTCTCTCGTTCAGCATCGTTCCTTTGATCGGTGTCGGCTTGGCGATCTGGTCCCTGTGGGGCCGCGGCCTCAGCGGAACCGATGCCGCGATCTTCGGCGGCATGTACGCCTCCACCGGTTTGGGAGTCAGCGCCGGCTTCCATCGCCTGTTCGCGCACAAGACCTACCGCGCGAAGGCGCCGGCGCGTATCGTGCTCGCGGTCGCAGGCTCGATGTCGATCGAAATGGGCGTGATCAAGTGGGCCGCGACGCACCGGCGCCATCACGCGTTCGCCGACCGGCCCGGCGATCCGCACTCCCCTCACCTCGATGCCGCGCAGGGCCTCAAAGGTATCGCGCGAGGCCTGTGGTTCGCGCACATGGGGTGGCTGCTCACGTCGGAGCGCACCGATCCGCAGCGCTGGGCGCCCGACCTGCTCAAGGATCCCGCGCTCCGCTGGATCGACCGTGCGTTCCCGCTGTGGGTCGCGCTTTCGGTGCTGATCCCGCCCGCGCTCGGCTTGGCGATCACGGGGTCATGGGCGGGGGCTGCGACGGCGTTTCTGTGGGGAAGCCTCGTTCGGATCTTCCTGCTGCACCACGTGACCTTCAGCATCAACTCGATCTGTCACTTCTTCGGCAAGCGTCCCTACGACACGAAGGAAGAGAGCCGCAACGTTTGGCCGCTGGCGTTCATCTCGTTCGGAGAAGCCTGGCACAACAACCATCACGCGTTTCCCGCGTCCTCGTCGCTGGGGCTCCGGTGGTGGCAGGTCGATCCGGGAACCATCCTGATTCGCGGGTTGCGGCTGATCGGGCTCGCGGACGACCTGCGTCGGCCGTCCGTCCGCGAGATCAGGCAGGCCAGAGCAGGCTGACGCCGGTTGGTTTTCGGCTCCGATTGGGTATTCATTGGCCGGACCCGGCGAGCGTGAAAGGAGCATCGACGATGAAGATCAGGACGTTGCTCATGGCGGCCGCGGCCGGAGCCGCTGTCGCCTACTTCATGGACTCCGAGCGGGGCGCCCAGCGCCGCGCGGTGGCGAAGCAGCGGGCCGAGCAGTTCAAAGCCCAGGCGCTGCCCAAAATCCAGGAGCTGCGCAGGTACACGGCCGCCGACATGCCCGGTGACGAGGAGGCCTCGTACGCCTCGAATGGCAGCAGCACGTCGGCCCTGCCCTCGTAGCGGGCGGATTGCGCACCTGCTCGCGCGGGTATCTCAGGAGCATGAAGATCGGATACGCGCTTTCGAGCGAAGAGCACGCACCGTCGGACCTGGTCGCAGACGCGCAACGCGCGGAGGCGGCCGGGTTCGACTTTTTGATGATCTCGGATCATTTCCACCCATGGGTGGACCGCCAGGGGCACAGCCCGTTCGTGTGGAATGTCCTGGGCGGCATCGCGGCCACGACCGAGCGGATCCCGATCGGAACCGGTGTCACGTGCCCGATCATCCGCATCCATCCCGCCATCGTCGCGCAAGCGGCGGCGACGACGGCCGCCATGATGCCGGGCCGCTTCTGGTTAGGCCTCGGCACCGGGGAGAACCTCAACGAGCACGTGCTCGGGGACCCGTGGCCGCCGGGCGATGTCCGGCTGGAGATGCTCGAGGAAGCGGTCGAGGTGATCCGCGAGCTCTGGACCGGCGAAGCCGTCTCGCATCGCGGCCGGTATTACACGGTCCAGCAGGCGCGCATCTACACGCTGCCCGACGAGCTGCCACCCATCTTGATCGCCGCGAAGGGAGAACGAGCGACGCGCCTTGCGGCCGGGAGCGACGGACTGATCAGCACGGTCCCGGAAGACGAGGTCGTTCAGAATTTCGAAAACGCCGGCGGCGCGGGCAAGCCCAAGATCGGCATGATGCACGTCTGCTGGGCCCGCGACGAGGCCGACGTGCGCAAGACGGCCCGGGAATGGTGGCCGAACACGTCGGTGCCCGGTGAGCTGACGGTCGAGCTGCCGTTGCCCCGCCACTTCGAGCAGGCCTCGCAGAACATCGACGAGGACGACGTGGCGTCCTCGATCACGGTCGGTCCCGCCCTCGGCGGCTACGTCGAAGCGGTGCGGAAGTACACCGACGCGGGCTACGACCACGTCTACATTCACCAGATCGGCCCGGATCAGAGCGGGTTCATCGACTTCGCCCGCGCCGAGTTGCTTCCCGCGATTCGCAGCTCCTGATGTAGGTGGTCAGCGCTCCGCCGTCCACGACGGGCCCGGTGGGCGCGGGATCGGTCCAGGCGGAGGAGTACCGTAGTCGTGTGAATCGTGGCGAAGCCGGACACCGAATCCTGCCGCACACGGCGGATCTGCTGATCGAGGCCTGGGGACCGAGCCGGGCTCGCTGCTTCGAGGAAGCGGTGCGCGCGCTCGTGTCCACCTTCGTCGACGTTGTCGAGGTTCCCGCGAGCGAGCCGGTCTCGATCTCGATCGACGCAGGTGCCGACAACGAGATGCTGGCCGCGGTGCTCGACGAGATCCTGTTCCTAGCCGATGTTTCCGGACGAGTGCCCATTCACCTGACGCTCGAGGAGTCCGAGGACGGCGGGCTCGCCGGCGTGCTCGACGTCATAGCGATTGACGGCCTCGATGTCGTCGGACCGTTGCCCAAGGGCGCGTCCTACGGGGGAGAGGTGGCGGAGTCCGGCGGGTTGTGGCATTGCCGCGTCGTGGTGGACATCTAGCCCTTGATCACGCCGAGCGGACGCAGTCGCGCCACTCGCCGGCACAGCCCGGCGCGCTCGCAGGTCGCCACCACCGCGTCCACGTCCTTGTACGCCGAGGGAGCCTCTTCCGCAAGTTCCTGATCGGATCGCACGCGAACCCGGATGCCTGCTCGTTCGAGTTCACGCCGCAGCGCGCCTCCCTGGATGCTGCGCTTCGCGGCATGGCGGCTCATGGCGCGTCCCGCTCCGTGACACGTCGAATGAAACGCGTCGCCTCCCTCGACGCCGGCGAGCACGTAGGACGCCGTCCCCATCGAGCCCGGGATCAGCACCGGCTGTCCCGTCTCGGCGAATGCCGCAGGCAGCTCAGCGTGTCCCGGCGGGAGCGCGCGCGTCGCGCCTTTGCGGTGAACGCAGAGGGTGCGGCCGCCGTGCGACTCGATCTTGGCCAGGTTGTGGGACACGTCGTAGAGCAGTTCCAGTGCGCGAACGCCGGTCGCCTTCGCGAATGCGTCGCGAGCAGCCTCGGCGAGCAGATGCCGGTTCGCCCGGCCGTAGTTGGCGGCCGCGGCCATCGCACCCATATACGAGCGGCCCTCCTTCGAGTCCACCGGAACGCAGGCCAGCTGTGGATCGGGGACCTCGATGCCGTATCGAGCCATCGCGCCTTGCATAGAGCGTACGTGATCGGTGCAGACTTGATGGCCGAGGCCTCGCGATCCGCAATGGATCATCACCGCGACTCGTCCCTCGTCGAGACCGAACGCTCGCGCACGTTCCGCGTCATCCACGCGCTCGACGTATTGGATCTCAAGAAAATGATTGCCGGACCCGAGGCTGCCGACCTGCATCAGGCCGCGCTGCCGCGCTCGCTCGCCGACCTGCGATGGGTCGGCGTCCCCGACCGCGTCGCCGTCCTCGCAGTACTCGAGGTCGCGTTCGGTCCCGAAACCGCGCTCCACGGCGAAGCGCGAGCCCCCCGAGAGGATGCCCATCA
>DATLFO010000182.1:0-5603 GCA_035541035.1 Actinomycetota bacterium | reverse complement strand
AGGAGCGATCGCGATGGCACTGCTGAATCTGACCGAAGAACAGAAGCTGATCGTCGATACCGTTCGGGAGTTCGTCGAGAAGGAAGTCATCCCCGTTGCCGACGAGATGGAGCACAAGGACGAGTTCCCCGAAAAAATCGTCGAGCAGATGAAAGAGATGGGCCTGTTCGGGATGATGGTTCCCGAAGAGTACGGCGGGCTGGGCATGCCGCTGACCGTCTACGCGCTCGTCATCGTCGAGCTGGCGCGCGGCTGGATGTCGCTGTCGGGGATCCTCAACACGCACTCGATGGCGTGCTATCTGATCAAGACCTACGGAACCGACGAGCAGAAGCAGCGCTTCCTGCCGCAGATGGTCACCGGCAACCCGCGCGCCTCGCTGCTGATGAGCGAGCCGCACGCCGGCAGCGACGTCCAGGCGATCAAGACGCGCGCGGTGCGCGACGGCGACGACTACGTGATCAACGGCCAGAAGATGTGGGCGACCAACGGCCTGCGCTCCGGCATCTGCATGACGATCACCAAGACCGCCGACACCGATCCGCCCTACAAGGGCATGTCGATGTTCATCGTCGAGAAAGAGCCCGGCGCCGAGCGCAGCGGCGGCGTGATCGTGGGCAAGAACATCGAAAAGATGGGCTACAAGGGCGTTGAGACCACCGAGGTCGCCTTCGACGATCACCGAGTGCCGGCCGCGAACCTGCTCGGCGGCGAAGAAGGCCAGGGCTTCATCCAGAACATGGGCGCGATCGAAGTCGGCCGCGTCAACGTCGGCGCACGCGCCGTCGGCGTCGCGCAGCGCGCCTTCGAAGAGGCGATCGCCTACGCGCAGGAGCGCACGACCTTCGGCAAGCCGATCGCGCAGCACCAGGCGATCCAGTTCTACCTGGCCGAGATGGCCACCAAGATCGAGGCCGCGCGGCTGCTGATGCTCAACGCGGCGATCATGAAGGACGAAGGTCTGCGAACCGACCTCGAGGCCGGCATGTGCAAGCTCTACGCCTCCGAGATGGCCATGGAGGTCGTGCGCGACGCGGTGCGTGTGCACGGTGGCTACGGCTACTCGAAGGAGTACACCGTCGAGCGGCTGTATCGCGACGCGCCGTTCTTCGTCATCGGCGAAGGCACCAGCGAGATCCAAAAGCTCGTCATCGCCAAGAATCTGCTCGACCGCTACAAGGTCAAGAAGTGAACGAGCACGTGCTCGAAGCCCTCCAGGCCGAGAGCGATCGGGCCGCCGACTTCTTGGAGTCGCTCACGGCAGGTGATCTGGGGTCGCCGACGCGGTGCCCGCCGCTGTCGGTGCTCGAGGTCGCCGCGCACGCCTTCCGAGGCTCGCGCCGCATCGTCGAGATGATCGAGGCCGGCCCCGTCGAGGCCGAGGCCGAGAAGAGCGCGATCACCTACTTCCGCTACGACGCCGACGCCGAAGCGTCGGCGATCGTGCAGCGCGCGCAAGAGGTCGCCAGGACGTTCGAGCCCGCCGCATGGCGGCCCGGCTGGGACGAGGCGCTGAGGCAGGCCGAGCCGCACCTGAAAGTCGATCCGGTCTTCGGCACCGTGTTCGGCCTGATGCACCTGTCCGAGTACCTCAAGACTCGCGTGGTCGAGGTCGTGATCCATGCCATGGACATGCGGCACGCGCTCAACCTCTCGCCGGACCCGACCGGGCCGGGGCTGACCGCGTGCTGCGACGTGCTGCGCGGGCTGCTGGGCGCGGACGTGCGGCCGCTCGGCATGGACGACGTGCGCTTCGCCGAAACCGCGACCGGCCGCGCGACGCTCGACGACGCCGAGCGCGAGATGCTCGGACCGCTGGCCGATCTGTTTCCCGTCCTCGCGTAGCCAGCGAGGACTCCGATCCGAAAGTACACTTCCGACACTGCGAGGAGGAACGCCACGATGGGTGAGGCACGGGACTTCGGACGCTTCTACGAGGACTTCGAGGTCGGCGACGTCTACAAGCACTGGCCGGGCAAGACGATCACCGAGTACGACGACCATCTGTTCTGCATGATCACGATGAACCACCACCCGCTGCACACCAACGTCCACTACGCCGAGACCTCGACCCACTTCAAGCGCAACGTAGTCGTCGGGAACCTGGTGTACTCGCTGGCGCTGGGCATGAGCGTGCCGGATGTGTCGGGCCGCGCGATCGCCAACCTCGAGGTCGAGTCGCTCAAGCACACCGCGCCGATGTTCCACGGCGACACGCTCTACGCCGAGACGAAGGTGCTCGACAAGAAGGAATCCTCCTCCAAGCCGGATCGGGGCATCGTCGCGGTCGAGACCCGCGGCTACAACCAGGACGGCGTCGAGGTGCTGTACTTCCGCCGCAAGGTCATGGTGCCGAAGAAGTCCCACAGCCCCGAGACGCAGCCCGGACGCCCCGAGCCGAAGGCCGAATAGGAGGGTCTGGTTGAACTGGGTCGATCTCGTCATTCTCGGCGCGCTCGGCCTGGGCATCTGGACCGGCTACCGGCGGGGCGCCGTCATGCAGATCTTCTCCTGGGGCGGGTTCGTGCTCGGCTTGGTGCTCGGCTTCTTGCTGGCCCCGCCGCTGGTCGGCACATTCGTCAAGGATCCCGAGAGCGCCTCGATCCCGATCTATACGATCGTGGCGCTGCTCGGGATCGCGTTCATCGTCGAGGGCATCGTCGCCGCGTTCGCGATGCGGCTCCGCAAGCGGATCACCAACGCGACCGTCAACAAGACCGACAAGATCATCGGCTCTGCGATCGCGGCGCTGCTGTCCCTGGTCGGATCCTGGCTGCTCGGATCGACGCTGCGCAGCGTGCCGGCCAAGTCGGTCGCGTCAGCGGTGCGTGGCTCGGCGATCATCCGCGTGCTCAACGACATCGCGCCGCCGCCGCTGTCGATCACTGCCGAGATCAGCCGGCTGCTACGCAACAGCGGCTTTCCCGAAGTCTTCGCCGCGCTCAACCCGTCGCTGGCGCCAGGCGTCGAGCCGCCGCCCGCCGCGCTGGCCGACGATCGAGAGGTCCTGGCCGCCGCCGAGATCACCTACAAGATCGAGTCTCGGGGCTGCAACGGGCTGGTGGACGGCTCGGGGTTCCCGATCGGGTCGGACCTGCTGGTCACCGCGGCGCACGTGGTCGCCGGCACCTCCGATCACAAGGTGATTCCCGCCACGGGACGCCGGACCTTCCAGGCGACGGTCGTCTACATGGACACCGACAAGGACATCGCGATCATGCGGGTGAAGCTGCCCGGCAAGGTGTTCTTCGTCGAGAGCGACCACGCCTCGCGCAACACCGACGGCGCCGCGATCGGCTACCCCGGCGGCGGCAAGCGCAAGATCTCGCCCGCAAGAGTCCGCAGCCGCACCCAGGCGCGAGGCTACGACATCTACTCGCAAGGAACGGTCACCCGCACCATCTACGTGCTGCACGCCGAGGTTCGCCAAGGCAACTCCGGCGGGCCGTTCGTGGACGAGGACGGCAAGGTTCGCGGCATGGTCTTCGCGGCCTCGCGTGAGGATCCCAACGAGTCCTACGCACTCGCCGAGACCGAGATCTTCCGCGCTGTGGACCGCGCCAAAGGCAAGACCAAACAGGTCGACACCGGCCGCTGCGCCCTGTAGGAGCCGCAGTGATCGGCTGCGTCGGGTGCGGGGCGCGTGTCGAGGAAACGCCGGGCCGTCCCCACTCAGCCACCGGTGACCACGGCACGATCCGTTCGATGCTCGCCGAGCCGGCCTGATCCGCGGGACGGCGTTTCTTTGGTCATCCGAGAACCGCATAGGTACTTCAGTGTCCAGAGAAACTCGGACGTGCCCGGCCGGTACCATGAGCCCGTGCGTGACTACGCGATCCTCCACTACCACGAGATCGGTCTGAAAGGCGGCAACCGGTCGTTCTTCGAAAAGGCTCTGGCCCGCAATGTCGACCGGACGCTGAAGGGCTTGGCCGGGAATACCAAGCGGATGCCCGGCCGTTTGCTCGTTCCGCTGACCGCGGGCGCCGACACCGGCGAGGTGATCGCGCGTCTCCGCCGCGTCTACGGCATCGCGAACTTCGGCCTCGCGACCGGCGCCGAGATGACGCTCGAGCAGATCTACGAGGTCGCCTGGGACCACATGCGCCGCACCGATGCCTGGAGCACCTTCGCCGTCCGCGCGCGCATCGCGCACTCCAGCCTTCCCTACACCGTGCGCGAGCTCAACGAAAAGATCGGCGCGGTGCTGCTGGAGCGCAGCGGCGCCAAGGTCAACCTGAGCGCCCCCGACCTGACCGTGCACGTCGAGATCGTCGGCGACCTGGTCCTGGTCTACGCCGACAAGCAGCAGGGCGCCGGCGGCCTGCCCGTCGGGGTCAGCGGCCGCAGCGTGGTGCTGATCAGCGCCGGCATCGACTCGCCGGTCGCGGCCGCGCGCATGATGCGGCGGGGGAGCAAGGTCAGCTTCGTGCACTTCCACTCGATGCCCTACACCGACGGCTCCAGCCCCCGGCAAGCGGAGGAGATCGTCACGCTGCTGACCCGCCACCAGAACGACGCGAATCTGTGGATGGTGCCGCTGGCGCCCAGCCAGCAGCAGATCGTCGCGGTCGCGCCGCAGGACCTGCGCACGATCCTGTACCGGCGCATGATGATGCGCATCGCCGCGCTGGTCGCCGGGCAGGAAGGCGCCAAGGCGCTGGTCACCGGCGACTCGCTCGGCCAGGTGGCCTCGCAGACGCTGGAGAACCTCACGACCGTCGAGGACGCAAGCCCGCTTCCCGTGCTGCGGCCGCTAATCGCCCTGGACAAGATCGAGATCATTGACGAGGCCCACCGTCTGGGGACCTTTGAGGCCTCGTCGGCTCCCTGCCAGGAAGCGTGTGTGCTGTTCGAGCCCAAACGGCCCGCGACCAAGGCCTCCGTGCAGGAAGCCCGCCGGGCCGAGGCGAAACTGGACGTGGACGCCCTCGCCCGCGAGGCTTTCGCGAACGCCGAGCTTCGCCAATATCGTTATCCTGAGCCCGCATGAACGACGACCAGTTCCGCCCTCCGATCGAGCCCGCGCAGTCGCCGGGCATGCTTGACTCCGGGTGGGGCACGGCTAGGGTCAGCCCTGGAGGATCAGACATGAGCGTCCCGATCAGGCCTGCCCCGAATCCCCGCTGGGAGCCCCGGCCGGAGGAGCCTTCGTCGCTCGAGATCCAGGACGCCGTCCTCGAAGCCGACGACGAGGACTCCTACGACGAGGACGTTGCCAAGATCCTCACCGAGATCCAGTCCGTCACCGCCGTCGCCGAGCTCGAGGCCCGCGTGGCCGAGCTCGAGCACGAGCTGAGCCGGATCCGCAGTGGCCATCTCGATGAGGCCGACATGGTCACCGGCGAGCTCACGATCATGAAGGCCCGGATCGAGGACGCGCTGGGCGCGGTCGCCTCGACCGTGACCGAGCTCCGCGCCGAGGCCGCCAAGGCAGCCGAGCTCCCCGAGCCGGTCGCCCCCGTCATCGATGAGGCCGCCCTGCGGGACCGGGTCCGGGCCGAGATCCGTCCCGCGCGCGACGAGCTCGTCGCGACCACGCGCGAAGAGGTCAACACGCGCGTCGCGCAGATGCGCATCGACCTGGACGCCTCGATCAACAC
>DATLFO010000181.1:0-3129 GCA_035541035.1 Actinomycetota bacterium | reverse complement strand
GGCCGCCACGTTCGCGATCGACGGGCTGACCTTTCTGTTCGCGCTGGCGATGATCCGCCGCATGAACCCGTCGCCCCCGCACGAGGCCGCGCCCGCACCCGGCTTCAAGTCGATCCTGGAAGGGTTCTCGTTCCTGCGCGGCAGGCCGACGCTGACGGGCTCGTTCATCATCGACCTGAACGCGATGATTTTCGGCATGCCCAAGGCGCTGTTCCCCGCGATGGCGGCGCTGATGGGCGGTGGGCCCAAGACGGTCGGCTTGCTGTACGCGGCACCGAGTGCCGGCTCGTTCCTGGCGATGGCCGCGAGCGGATGGACCGGCAAAGTGCGCCGGCAAGGCTTGGCCGTCACCATCGCGGTCCTCGGATGGGGTCTGTCGATCGCCGCGTTCGGACTGACGCGAAGCGTTCCGGTCGCGGTGCTGTGTCTCGCCGCCGCCGGGTTCAGCGACGCCGTGAGCGGCATCTTCCGCACCGCGATCGTGCAAGAGGTCACGCCCGATCACTTGCGCGGACGCCTGTCGGGCATGGAGATCGCGGTCTACGCGGGCGGACCGACGCTGGGCGACGTCGAGGCGGGCGTGGTCGCCGGACTGACGTCGGTGCGCTTCAGCGTGGTCTCGGGTGGGCTGGCGTGCCTGGTCGGGGCGGGCCTGACCGCATTGATGCTGCCGCAGTTCATTCGCTACGACCGCACCCGCGCGGCGGCCGAATCCGAAAAACCTGTGGACGAGCCCCTGCCGGCGACGTAGGATCGACGGAGTTGCCGGCAGCCCTGCCGGCCCGAACCGGAAGGAGGCGCCACCTATGACGGCCATTGCCGCAGTTGCCGCGCGCCTTCCGGTCACCGCCCGCTAGCTCCCCTCACGCGGTTCCCCTTCGAAGGCGCACTTCTGTTCTTCGTCGTCTTCGATCTCACAAGGAGAACCGATCGTGCTCGATTCCGAGACTCTGGACTACTTCGCCGGTGAGGCGTACATCACGCGTCCGATCCGGCCCATGAAAAGCGGCAAAGAGGCGACGGTCGTGCTGTGCGAGGCGCATCCCCGCACGGGCCGCGACCTGATCGCGATCAAGGAGTACAAGCCCATCGAGGAGCGCGGCTTCCGCGCGGATCTCGCCTACATGGCCGCCGACGTCGGCACGCTCAAGGGCCGCGACCGCCGCGCGATCGCGAAAAAGACGGCATGGGGCCATCAGATGCAGGAAGGCCTGTGGATCCACCGCGAGTGGGAGCGGCTCAACGAGTTGCACGCGGCGGGATGCACCGTGCCCGAGCCCATCGCGCAAGGCCCGCGTTCGATCGCGATGGAATACATCGGCTCGCACGAGGCGGCCGCCCCGCAGCTGCACCGCGTCCGGCTCGGCCATCGGCAAGCGCGCAGCGCGTGGGACGCGATCGTCGCCGACGTCGAGCGGATGCTGGCCGCGAACGTGATCCACGGGGACCTGTCGCCCTACAACATCCTGTACTGGGCCGGCCGTCCGGTGATCATCGACTTTCCGCAGTGCGTCGATCCCCGCACGGCGCGCGACGGGCACGCTCTGCTGGAACGGGACTTGACCAACGTTGCGCGCCACTTCGAACGCTCGGGCCTGCAGCTGGATCCGCAATCGGTTTCCCACGGTCTGTGGATCGCCTGGACCTTCGCCGACCTTTGAGCGGCCGCGGGCGATTTGCCCGCGGCGACTAGCCCCGCCGGGGCATGGACGAGCCCGCCGGAGATCGGCATGGTGACAGTGCGTGAATGACGAATCGACCGGCCGGCTGCTGCTCGCGCTGACCCGCGACGTCACCGGCACGCTCGACCTGCAACAGGTGCTGGACCGCAGCCTCGCCGCCCTGCGGCGCCTGGTGCCCTTCGGCGGCGGCGCGATTCAGCTGATCCACAACGGCGCGCTGGTCGCGGCCGCGACGGATCCGCCGATGGCGCCCCAAGCGCGGACGGTTCGAATTCCCGTGGGCAGCGGCGTGTCGGGCCGAATCGCGGCACGCGGCGAACCGGTCTACATCCCGGACATAACCATCGATGCGCGCGTGCATCCCGAGGGCCGCGCCAAAGGCGTCAGCGGCGGCGTCCGAAGCTACTTCGGCCTGCCGCTCATCGCACACGGCGAGATCATCGGGGTCGTGCAGGTGGATGCGCCTCGCGTGGACGCGTTCTCGCAGCGCGCCCGTGAAACGATCACGGCGTTCGTGCCGGCAATCGCGGCGGCGGTGCAAAACGCGACCATTCACGCACACGAGATTGCGACCGTCGAGGAACGGATCGAGACGGAACGGCTGAAACACGATTTCATCGCCATCGTTTCCCACGAGCTTCGCACGCCGCTGACGACGGTCGTCGGATTCGCCGAGTCGCTGGAGCGCCTCAGCCGCGAGTTGGATCCCGAAATGGTGTCGTACCTGGCCGGCCGGATCCTGGCGGGAGGACGACGGCTGGGCCGGCATCTGGACGACCTGATGCGCGTTGCCGGGTTGTTGGACGGCGACCTGGCCGTTGCGATCGCAACCGTGGACGTCGCACCCGTCGTGCGCGCCGCCTGCGCCGAATCAACCGATCCTCACCATCCTTTGCGGCTGCGGATCGAGCCGAGCCTGCCACAGGTCGCCACCGATCCGGACCGTCTGCATCAGATCGTCGGCGCGCTGGTCTCGAACGCGTGCAAGTTCTCGCCGCCCGGCGCCGAGGTGACCGTGCGCGCGGGCAAGGACCCCGACGGAAGCGTCCGGGTCTCCGTGCAAGACCGCGGACGCGGAATCTCCGCCGAGCACATCGAGCAGGTCTTCGATCGCTTCTTTCAAGTCTCACCCGCCGACCGGCGCGAGACGGGAGGCATGGGCATCGGCCTGTATCTGGCGCGCCTGCTGTGCGATCGGATGAATGCCCGCATCGACGTGCGCAGCGCCGTGGGCGAAGGCAGCACGTTCACCGTCGCGCTGCCGATCCTGGTGGCCCCCCGGGACCCGACGAGCGCCGCCGCGGCCGGCGCCTCCTGATTGGAAATCGCATCGAGCGGGAAGGAAATCCGGCGACTGCGAAGAAAGCGAACGAGTCGGACGATTTTGCGGGGGACCTGTGCGACTGCGAATGCTCATGGTGGCGCTGTGCGTCGGCGCCCTTTTGGC
>DATLFO010000180.1:0-5135 GCA_035541035.1 Actinomycetota bacterium | reverse complement strand
GCCGCTTCCTGCTCGGTGACGGGGGCGTCGCCGTCCACGTGATGCCCGGTCAGGGTCAGGAAGACATCGTCCATCGTGGGCCGCCGGAATCCGACGTCGCGCACCTCGGTCTTGGATCGCTTCAACGCCGTCAACGCGGTGCGAAGCGCTTCTTGTCCGTCGGGCACCGCGGCGGTGAATCGCCGCGCATCGGGGTCGTACTGGACTTCCTCGTCGGACAGCTTCTCGAGGATGCGGCGGACGACGCCTTCGTCCTCGGGCGAGGCGAGCACCATCTCGATCCGTTCGCCGCCGACTTTCGCTTTCAGCTCGTCGGCGGTGCCGTGCGCGATCATGCGGCCGCGGTCGATGACGACGATGTCGTCGGCCAAACGGTCGGCCTCTTCCAGGTACTGCGTGGTCAGCAGCAGCGTCGAGCCGCCGCGAACCAGGGTACGGATCTCGTCCCACAGCGCCAGGCGGCTGCGCGGATCCAGGCCGGTCGTGGGCTCGTCGAGGAAGAGCACTTCGGGTTCGGCGACGAGTGCGGCCGCCAAGTCCAAGCGCCGCTTCATGCCGCCCGAGTACGTCTTGGACATACGCTTGCCGGCGAACGCCAGATCGAAGCGCTCCATCAGCTGCGAGGCGCGGACCTTGGCGCGCCGGCGGTCCAGGCCGTATAGACGGCCAACCATTTCGAGGTTCTCGAAGCCGGACAGGTGCTCGTCCACGGCCGCGGACTGGCCCGACAGACCGATCTTTTCGCGGACCTTCTCGGGCTCGCGCATCGCGTCCAGGCCCGCGATCTCGACCGTTCCTTCGTCGGGGTCCAGCAACGTGGTCAGGATCCGAACCGCGGTGGTCTTGCCTGCGCCGTTCGGCCCCAGCAAGCCCAGCACGGTTCCTTTCGGAACGACCAGATCCAGCCCCTCCAGCGCCGTTACGTCCCCGAACCGTTTCGTCAGTCCGGCCGTGCGAATCATGTCCGTCATTGGCACCCCCGTGAACCCGCCAACCCTAGCCGAGCGAACCGACGGTGACGATTCGTTTTCGATGCGCCGCCACCGATCACGCAGCCGTGAACCAGAACGCAAGCGCCTTCGGCAACGCCGGGTCACCAGAATTCCCGCCATGCGACAATGTCCGTCGCCGGTTTGAAGTCCCAGATCGAGGCATGTGCCGGCGGCCAGCGGGTAGGCGTCCTACTTAGCGAATACGGCTTGCCCATACTGATGGATATGGGTATGCTGTATCGTCATGAAGACGACGATCGACATCGCGGATTCGCTGCTCGCCAGGGCAAAACGGCACGCCCGCAAGGTGGGCAAGCCATTGCGCGCTGTCGTCGAGGAGGGTCTGCGCCGCGTGCTCGACGCGCCCTCTGAACCTCGCGGATACAAGCTTCCGGACATGAGCGTCGGGCGCCCGGGCGACCCGAACCCGCTCGAGGCGATGTCGTGGCAAGACCTGCGGGACGAAATCTACGGCGGTCGCTGAGTGATTGCGGTCGACACGAATGTCCTCGTGTACGCGCATCGCAAAGAGGCGATCGAACATGACGCGGCATTCGAGGTCGTGCGCGAGCTGTCGGAGAGCAGCGATCCGTGGGCGATCCCATGGCCGTGCGTCTACGAGTTCTTCAGCGTCGTGACCAATCCGAAGATCTGGAAGAACGCAGCAAGCTCGCCGGAACAGGCCTGGAAACAACTCGAGGCCTGGTTCGCCGCCCCGGGCCTGCGTCTGCTGGCCGAGCCCGATGATTTTGCGCCGGTGCTGTCGGAGTTCCTGGTACGCCCGCGTGTTCGCGGCGCAATCGTTCACGATGCTCGCGTGGCAACGATCTGCGTCGCGCACGGAATCGAAAAGCTGTTCACGCGAGACCGTGATTTCTCTCTGTTTCCGGAGCTCATCACCGAGAACCCATTCGGCTGATCGATCCGGTACGGGGAATGTCAGATTTCCTGTGTAATTGGCGATCGCGGAGCCGCTCAGCAAACGTAGCCGGTGATTCCGATCCAGATTCCGATGATGCGGATGTCGACGCTGGTTCCATTGCAGCTCACCGGTCCCGATCGCTCCGGCGTGAACGGCCAGATCCCCCATCCGGTCCACTCGACTCGATGGTTGTCGGCGCGGAAGACGCCGAAGTCGATGTCGATCGCGTTGGATTGCTCCAGGCGAATGTGTCCCGTCACGGTGTTCCAGTCGGTATCGCTGTAGGTCGATCCCTCAAAGCCGCTGCTGGACGCCCCAGCGTTGAACACCATCTTCTTGAGGTTGACGTTGTCCACCGACACATATTCGCTGGCCCCGCCGCCGCGAACGCACGACGAGTTCAGCGGCCGTTTGCAGTCGAAGAGGTTGATCGTGGTGTAGGCGCTCGCGTCGAACGCGAACGATCCTGCGTCGGAGCGGCCGACGTTGCTGCACCCGCCGCCGCCGTCCGAACAGAAGAACACGCTGGCCGGCAACGGGACCAGCGAGGCGTCCAAGCCCCAGCGATCCCCCGAGTTGGTTTGGAAGACAAGACTGTTCGTGGCCGCCGAGGCGGTATAGATCACGCGCTGCGGGGAGGTCAGCAAACGCACACGCACCGTCGCCGGCAGTCGATCCAGCGTGGCGCGCGTGTAGGTGACTTTTCCGTCCTTGAGCTGATTCACGTCCACCTTCAAGACCCGGTTGCCCGTGGTGTTGATCGTGATATCGGGTTGCGGCGATTGCGTGGCGATCGCCTTCTGCAGGTTCGTCAGCCGCGCGAACACGACGTATCGATCCGCCAGGTCGTTCATCAGGATCCCGTCGAAGGACGCGGCAAGGCGCTCGTCGGGTCCGGAGGTAAGCTGAAGCTCCACCAGCTCGGTGGTTCCGCCGCGCGCGTCCACGGTAATGGTGCCGTCCGCCGCCCAGCTCGCGTCGAGCGCCGTCGGCAGGCCCAGGAGCGTCCCGTGAAGCTCCTTGGCCCGTCCGGAGATGCTCACCGGATCCACCGCGTCGATCGTCAGTCGCGACACGACCCCCGACGCCCGGTATTGCAAGGCGGTCGACGAGGTGAAGGCAATCGAAACCTGCGAAGGCAGCGAGTCCAGAACTGCCGAGACCGTCGCGAGGCCCTCGGGCTTTTGGGTCGTCACACCGACCTGGAAGATGCGACCGCCCGCCGTCTCCAAGTTGAACGACGGCGGCGGCCCCTGCGCAAAGAAAACCTTTCTCAAGCCCGTGATGCGGCCGAGAACCGCGTAGTGGCTGCTCACGTCCTCAAGGATGAATCCGTCGCGACCGGCGGGCAGCGACGGGACCGGACCGCTGGTGAGGAGAACCTCGATGAGGCCAACTGTGGCACCCTTTGCATCGGCCGAGACGGCGCCGCTCGCTCCCGCCCAGGTGATGTCGAGCGACGCGGGCAGGCCCCGAAGCAGCGCCGTCGCCCGCGTTGCTCGCCCCGCAACCCCGGCCGGATCCACGATCGAAGCGGTGATCTCCCCCACCGCCGCGGAAGCTTCATAGACCAGGCTGCCCGACGGGTTCAGAGTCGCGGTCAAGGACGACGGAAGATCGTTGATCTTCACATCGACCCTGCGTGCTCCCTGAATCAGACGCGCGAGGAACGGCCCGGGATTCTTGGACAACGTCAACGTATACGGGGCCTCCCCGGTCGAGACGCGCGCGACCCGCAGGCCGGTCAGACGGGCGGCGATCGCGAAATGCCCGGGCACGTCCTCCATCACGACACCCTCGTAGCCGGAGTCGACCACGAGTTCCGGCCCCGACGTCGCGAGGAACGAGATCGATCCGATCGCAAAGCCATGCGCGTCGAGCCCGACAGCCGATGATGAGTCGAAGTCCAGCGTCAGCGACGACGGCAGATCGGTAACGTCGAGCTCCACGCGGTTGGCGCGGCCCAACACCGGCTCGGAGTCGGTGATCCTCGCGGTCAAGGACCCGATGCCGGCCGAGGCGGTGTAGGAAAATCGTCCGGTGGGATCAAGCGTCGCGCCGAAGATCGCCGGCAGGTCGTGAACGGCGACGTGGGTCAGTCGCGACTGCTGCGTCAGCCGGATGAGGAACGGCCCGGCCGTCTTGGACAGGTTGAGAGAATACGGCGCGACGGTCGACACGCTCGCAGATCGCAATCCGGTGAGCCGTACCGCCAGGCCGTAGCGGTCCTGCTGGTCGTTCAGCACGATGCCGTCGTAGCCCGCGTCGACGGCGATCGGCGGGCCGCTCGTCGCGACGAGCTCGATCGAGCCGATCGATGCTTCGCCTGCGTCCAGCGACACCGACGCGCCGGATGCGAACGACAGCGACAAGGCCTCCGGCAGTCCGGTCACGACCAAGTGGAATTCGGTCGCGCGTCCGGCGACTCCCGCCGGGTCCACCAAGTCGGCCGTCAGCGAAGCGATCGGCGCGGAGGCCTGGTACGAGAGCGATCCGCTCGGATCGAAGGTCGCCTGAAGGGAGTCGGGAAGATCGCGAACGTCGAGCCGCGTCGTGCGCTGACCTTGCGCCAGGTTGATCAGGAACGGTCCGGCAGTCTTGCGGATGTCGAGCGCGTACGGCGCCGCGGTTGAGACGCTGACCAGTCGAAGCCCCGACAGCCGGACCGCGAATGCATAGTGCGACGCGAGATCATCCAGCAGAACGCCGTCGTATCCGGATGGCAACGTCAAAGCCGGGCCCGATGTGGCGAGCAGATCGATCAAACCGATGCTCCCGCCGTGCGCGTCCACCGCGATGGTCTGACCGGCGCCGAACGACACGTCCAACTCCGCCGGCAGCTCGTTCAGGTCTAGCATCACCGACGTCGCCCGGCCGGTCACGCCCGCCGGATCGGCGATGCGGACCGAGACGTGCGCGATCGGAGCGCTGCCGCTGTAGCTCGCGCTGCCGGCGGGATCGAGCGTCAGGGTCAGCGCATCGGGCAAGTTGTGGACCGTCACTCGAGTCGTGCGCGCACCCTGCACGAGATCCACCAGGAACGGTCCCGCCTTCTTTTCGATCGTGAGCGCGTAGGGCGCTGCGGTCGAAACGCTCGCGCGCCGCAATCCGGTCAGCCGTACCGCGATGGCAAACGTAGCTTCCGTGTCGCGAAGCACGATCCCGTCGTAGCCGTTGTCGACGATCAGATCCGGGCCCGACGTCAAAAGGAAATCGATGTG
>DATLFO010000179.1:0-4901 GCA_035541035.1 Actinomycetota bacterium | reverse complement strand
CGGCGGCATCCGCATTCGACGTGCCTCGTGACAGCGGCCCTTTGGCGGCCGCGGTTCGCGCCTCGCTGTGGGCTCGGGTGTTCGTCTCCACGGGGGGGCTCGTGGCCTCGGCGTTCCTTCCGGCCGGACGGCCGGCTCGCGTTTGGTTCTCGGTCCTGGTTGCGGTCGTCGCGATCCCGTACACGCTGACGGTCTTGATCGCCACCCACCGCGGACGGATGCGGGGCGTCTCGCCGGTCACCTTCGCCGGCGACGTCGCCGTGGTCGCGTTGTTCCAGGCGGCGTTCGTGGAATCGCGGCCGACGATGTACACGGTCTATCTGGTGCTCGTCTGCTTCTACACGGTGGTCGCCGGCATGGGCTGGGGCATGTCGGTCGCTGTCTTCGGCGCGGCGGCCGACCTGATCCTTCAGGTCGCCGACCCCAATCCTGCCGGGCTGAACGGTTTCGCGTTCGTGTCCTATCTGGCGGCCGCGGCCGCGCTCGGGATCATCGTGTCGGCGGCCACCAAGCACGAGCGCGAAGGGATGCGCCGGCGCGTCTCCACGGTGTCCCACGAGCTTCGCGGGCCCGTGACGTCCATCGAGGGCTTTGCGGCGACCTTGAGCGAGCGGTGGACCGAGATGGAGGAACGTCAGCGAATCGAATACATCCGCCGCATCCGCCGCAACGCCGCCTCGGTGCACAGCATCATCGAGACGTTCCTCGATGCGGCCGACGTCGGTGGCGGCCGGTTCAGGCCCGCGATCGCCGTGGTGCCGTTACGCTCGTTCGTCGACGATCTGTGCCGCTTGTGCGCGCCGCTCGTGCTCGGCCGGGAGGTTCGCATCGACGTCCCTGCCGAGATTCACGTTGCGGCCGACCCCACGCTGTTGGAGCGGATCCTGATCAATCTAGTCATGAACGCGCACGGATACTCGCCCGCCGGCGAGGCCATTCTGCTGGAAGGCCGGATGGCCGGCGAACGGGTCGAGATCTCGGTGACCGACCGGGGTCCGGGCATCCCGCAGCCCGTGCGCGAGCAGATCTTCGAGTCGTTCTGGCGGCCTGCCGGGCAGGGCCGCCGCGGCAGCGGCATCGGTCTGTCGCTGGCCCGGGACCTGGTTAAGGCGATGGACGGCCGGATCTGGGTCGAGAGCGCGCCCGGCGGCGGATCCCGCTTCGCGGTGGCGCTGCCCGCCGCAATTCCCGAGCCCGGCTCGGAGCGTCGCGCGGTCTAGGCGGGCGATTCGGAACCGCCCGGGGACGGCGTGTATCCTTGCCGCTCATGACGAACCTGGATCCGGCAGCCATGGACGCCAAGACCGCGAACGTCCTGTATCACGATTGGGAAGCGCAGAACTACGACGATCGCTGGAGCATCTCCTTCGATGAGCGCTGCGTCTCCTACGCCCGCGAGAAGTTCGGCCGTGTCGCGCCCATCCAGAAGTACGGTGACGTGCTCGAGATCGGCTGCGGCACCGGGTTCTTCATCATCAACCTGTGGCAGGCCGGCCTTGTCGAGCGGGCCTACGCGACCGATATCTCGCCCGGCATGGTCGAAGCGTGCCGGCGCAACGCCGAGCGGGTCGGCCTGACCGATCTTGAAGGCAAGGCGAGCGATGCCGAGTCGCTGCCCTACGAGGACAACTCCTTCGATCTCGTCGTCGGCCATGCGGTGCTGCACCACATCCCGGATGTGCCGGCCGCGCTGAAAGAGTGCTTCCGAGTCCTGCGCCCGGGTGGGCGCCTGGTGATCGCGGGCGAGCCGACGCGCATCGGCTATCAGATCGTGCTGCGCGCGCGCCGCGGCACCGCGGCCGTGGTCAAGGCGATCGCGAAGGTGAAGCCGGACATCCGTCTTCCCGAGCCCGATCATTCGGGTCTTGCTCCCGAGGCAGCGCTCGAGGCGCACGTGGACTTGCACGAGTTCCATCCGCACATGGTGCGCGGCTGGCTGCGCGACGCGGGCTTCGGGACGGTCAACGTGCGCACCGAGGAGTTCTTGTCCGGCCTGCTCGGCTGGAGCAACCGGACCATCGAGGCGATGGTGCGTCCGGAGCTGCTGGGCAAGTCGTGGCCGTTCTTCGCCTACCACTCGTACATGGCGATGTACCGGCTCGACGAGTGGGTCGTGCGCCGCATCGTCCCCAAGCCGCTGTTCTACAACGTGCTTCTGAGCGCGACGAAGCCGGGCGACTAGCCAGGCGCTCGTCGCGCCGACCGGAAGACCCGATGGACGCTCCGAAGACGCTGGAAGCGGACGGGCTGCCCCGCCGCCTCGACGAGGTCGCCCCGGCCGGCGGCGGACTCGTTGCGCGCATCGCGCGCACAGCCCGGTTCATCAAGCGCAACCGGCTCTACAAGCTGCGCTACGTGATGATGGCGCTGCGGTTCGTGTGGTTCAAGATCCGCAACCCCCACATCCTGACCGACGGCTTCTTCTTCCTGGAGCGGGGCGCGGAGGTCTATGCGCGCAAAGGCTACGGGAGGCTGCGCATCGGGCGCTGGGTCTGGGTGGGAACGGGCAACGCGCTGCGATGTCATGAAGGGAACCTCACCATCGGCGACAAGTGCGTGTTCGGCCGCAAGAACACGATCAACGCCTACATGGACGTCACCATCGGCGCCGACTGCATCTTCGCCGACTGGATCTACATCACCGACTTCGACCACAAGTTCGACGACCTATCGATGCCGATCCGCAAGCAGGGCATCGTGAAGTCGCCGGTGAAGATCGGCGAGGACTGCTGGTTCGGCGAAAAGACCACGGTGCTGCGCGGCGTCACCGTCGGCCGGGGCTGTGTGATCGCGAGCCACGCGCTCGTCAACCGGGACCTGCCGCCGCTGTCGGTCGCGGGCGGCGTTCCGGCCCGCGTGCTCAAGTCCCGGGCCCACGGTCAGAAGAAGGCGTGATGGAGCACGTTCTGATTCGTGGTCTCGAGCACCTGGCCGGCAGCAAAGGCGCGCCACGGCTCGGCTATGCCGTCGAGATGCGCGATCGCAAGGGCCCCGCACACAAGCACGGCGCGTTCGAAGACGACGGCGTCTGGGTTCAGATTCACGGCGGGCTATTCGTCGCCAAGGCCAAGGTCAAGATCTGCTGGATCGGCGAATACTCGCGGGTGGAGGACGTGCGGCGACGCACGGCAGGAGCGCCGATCCACGACGACGACGCCTTCTGGACGGGCCGGCCCCGCTTCGGTTACGCGGCGGTCGCCGAGCTCAAGCACGAGACCTGGGTTCCGCCCTTCTGGGCGGGGCCTCGCACCTACGGCTATGAATGGGTCGTGCTCGACAACGACTCCAAGCGGGCGTCGTGGCTGGACCGCAAGGATCCGCCCCGCGGGGGCGAGTCCCTGGCCGCTGCATTCCGGGAATGGCTTGCCGCCCGATGATCGCCGCCGCGCCCGCCGCGCCTTCACGCGGGGTCACACTGGCGATCGCGATCGCGCTGGGTGCGTCGCTGTTCGTCGTGCGGCCGCTCACGGTCCTGGATCCGCGTGCGGCCCCGCTGCTCCTTACGGGCATCTATGCCGCGCTGTGGGCGGTGTCGGTCGCCCCGGCGGTCCCGTCCTACGCGGCCGCGACCGCCTCGCGCACGATGTCTTGGCGGGCCGTGACCCTCATCGGACTCGTGGCGGTCGTGATCGTGCGGTTTACCGCCGACCCGGTCGTGCGGCCGGACCGGCGGTTGGTGGCGATCGCTCTCGGCCTCGCCGCAGCGGTCGCCGAGGAGGCCTATTTCCGCCGCCTGCTGCATCCGGTGCTCGCCCGAGCCGGCGCGGCCGTCGCGATCGTGGCCGGAGCCCTGCTGTTCGCCGCGATGCACTACCAGTCCTACGGATGGGCCGCGATGCCGCTCGACTTCGGCGCCGGGCTGCTGTTCGCGTGGCAGCGCTGGGCGTCGGGCGGATGGTCCGCCCCGGCGGCGACCCACGGCGCCGCCAACCTGCTTGCATCGATCTAGAAAGGAGCGAAACGCGTTGCATTCCATAGCTGCTCGCCGGCCCGTCGCGCTGGCCGGGGCCGCCGCCGCGGTCGTCTACGTGATCGCCGCTTCCGTCTCGGGAGCGCTCAGTCCGCTCGCGCGCCTCCCGCTGCTCGACGGCGTGCACAACACCGCTCCGTATAGCTGGGTCAACACCCCGCCCGGGGAGCAGCCCGGCGACCGCGACCCGGTCTCGATCAACGAACGTCTCGACCTTCCCGCCGCCGGCAACGTCGAGACGATCATCGCGACCGGCGACGACCAGGTCTCGGTCAAGCTGCCGGATGCCGCGATCAAGCCGGCCGAAGGCCGGCGGCAGGCCGAGGTTCAGGTCGAGCCGTTCGATCACACCACGTATACCGCCCCCGCGGGATACGTGATTCGCGGCAACGTCTATCGCGTCGGGATCCGTGAGGTCCCCAGTGGCAAGGGAATCCCGACCATCGAAGGCTCCGGGCAGATCACCATGACCTACGCGGCGCCGACGCAAGAGCTGCTCAACGCCTCGCACGACTTGATGTTCTCGTCCGACGGTCAAGACTGGCGCGTGCTCAACGCGCAGGATCAGCACGCCACGCTGTCCGTCACCGCGCCCTTCATCGACATCGGTTACTTCGCGGCGGTGGCCAAGATTCCCGAGGACGATCTTCTAGAGGAGGAAGAAGGCGGCGGTTTCCCCTGGCTCATCCTCGTCGTCGTGGCCGTCGCGGCCGGCGCCGGGTTCGCCGTCACGCTTCGTCTGCGCAAGGCACGTGCGGAGGCGCGGCGCCGGGAGCAGATTCGCCGCGAGCTCGCCCGTCAGTCGCGATCGACGAAGAAGCGGCGCCGCTAGGCGCTGCCGTCCGCCAGGCCCAGCAGCGGCGACCGGCCGAGCATCGCGCGCAGCGGCGGCCGGTCGTCGCTGCCGAGGCCGCGGCGAAGGGCCTCCTCT
>DATLFO010000178.1:0-2414 GCA_035541035.1 Actinomycetota bacterium | reverse complement strand
TCGAGATCATCTGGTTCGGGGCGGCCGCGGCGATGTTCCTGGCGGCATGGAAGACCAAGAGCGACTGGGTACGCGCCTCCCTCGCCGGCTTCGCGCTTTCGATCTTGGCGATCCGCGTCCTGGCGGTCCTTCCGAGCTGGTGGCTGTACTACGCCGAAGGCACGCTGGACTGGGGCGGGCAGGGTTGCGCGGAGATCGACCTCCAGTGCATCAAGCAGACGATCAAGGACTCGGTCGTCGTCGTGCAGAACGCCGTGATCCTCGGGGCCCTCGTCGTCGGATTCATCATCTGGCAGAAGAAGTTCCCCAAGCAGCTGGCGCCCGGCGAATCCAAGCCTGAAGCGACAGGTGGGTACAAGTGAGCGCGATCTCCAACAAGCCCGAGTTCTACGACGAGTACGACCTCAAGATCGTCGACCCGAACTGGCTGCAGGAACGTGTCAAGCCGAAGCGCCACATCGGCCTCGAGGCCGACCTCTGCATCTTGTGCCGCGCGTGCGAGGACGTCTGCCCGTGGGACTGCATCTACATGCTCTCGGGTGAGATTGTCGCCGATGCCGATCAAGCTGCCATCAAGGATGCGGCCGGCAATTCGGCCGCGGTGTTCGTGATCGACGACACCGAATGCACGCGCTGCGGGATCTGCGTCGAGCGGTGCCCGTCGGACGCGCTCTTCTACATCACTGTCGGCAAGGGGAAAGCCCAGGCCTAGGCCGGGCGGAGGACCGAACGTGGCGAAGACGGAGAAGCCGCTCCTCCAGGAGAAGTTAGAGCTCCTGCGGGACAAGACGCAGGACTCGCAGGTATGGAAGTCGATCTTCCGTCCTGGGTCCTTCATGCGCAAGGGATACAAGGACACCTCGCGTGATCGCGCGCTGGCGACGATGAACAACGTCTTGTACCACCTGCACCCCACGAAGGTGCGCCGCCACGGGTTGAAGCTGACCTACACCTACTGCCTCGGCGGTCTTTCTTTCTTCCTTTTCGTGATCCTGACGATCACCGGCATCTACCTGATGTTCTTCTACCGGCCCGCAGTGGATCTGACCTCGGCGCCGGTCTACCAAGACATGCAGGACCTCTCGCAGGCCATCACCTTCGGGCAACTCGTCCGCAACATGCACCGGTGGGCGGCGCACTTGATGGTGCTCAGCGTGTTCCTGCACATGGCGCGGGTGTTCTACCACGGCGCATACAAGCCGCCCCGCGAGTTCAACTGGGTCGTCGGCGTCAACCTGCTGCAGATCACGCTGCTGCTTTCGTTCACCGGATACCTGCTCCCCTGGGATCAGCTCGCGATCTGGGCCGTCACCGTCGGCACGAACATGATGGGTTATACGCCGGTCTTCGGGCGGCAGGTGAAATTCGTTCTCGTCGGAGGGTTAGAGGTCGGACCCCCGACACTGATCCGATGGTACGTACTCCATGTCCTGGCCTTACCGTTCGTCGCCGTCTTGCTGATGGCCGTGCACTTCTGGCGCATCCGTAAGGACGGCGGCATCAGCGGGCCGCTGTAGGAGGCTGCGATGGCGGAACGCGAAGAAGTAAACATCGATCAGGCAACGTTCGACAAGGCCATCGCCGAGGGGAAACCCGAACGCGTTGCGCGCGCGCTGGCCAAGTCGGCGTACGTCCGCAAGACGAAGGGGCCGGCCGGCCCCGGCGTGAAGAAGGAAGCCGCAGCGGCAGCGCCCGCCGAGGGAGCACCCGCAGCCGCTGCCGCGGGTGCTCCGGCGGCAAGCGCCGCGCCGGCAGCCACCGCGGTCGCCGAACGCCTGACGCCCGAGCAACGCGCCGCGCGCGTCGCAGCGGCGACCGGCCGTACCTCCGGAGGCAACGGCGGCGGCGGGCGTGGTCTCAGCGGAGAGCAGGTCCACCGGTTGCTCGCCGTGGTTCCGCCCGAAGGGATCCAGCGCACGGTCAAGCGTCAGGACGACAAGGTCAACGTGTGGCCGCACCTGCTCTCGGCGGAGTTCTTGTCGCTTCTGCTGTGCACGGCGTTCGTGCTCGTCTTCTCGACGTTCGTCCACGCGCCGCTGCGCTTCCTCGCGAATCCGTCGCTGACGCCGAACCCATCGAAGGCACCGTGGTACTTCCTCGGTTTGCAGGAGCTGTTGCGGTACTTCCACCCGATGGTTGCAGGCGTAACGATTCCTGGGCTCGGCCTGTTCGGGCTGATGGCGCTGCCGTATGCGGACAAGAACCCGAGCATGCAGCCGAGCCGTCGCAAGCTCGCGATCATCTTGTTCACGATGTTCATGATGTTCTGGACGGTCCTCGTCGTCATCGGCGTCGCATTCCGCGGTCCGGGCTACAACTGGATCTGGCCGTGGGACTCGGGCCTCTACTTCGACCTGTAGGTGTTGACCATGCTCGCAGTATCGACAGCGCAGTGGATCGGGATCGCGATCATC
>DATLFO010000177.1:0-9977 GCA_035541035.1 Actinomycetota bacterium | reverse complement strand
CGCGGATGGCGTGGGTGGCGTGGGTGGCGCGGGTGGCGCGGGTGGCGCGGGTGGCGCGGGTGGCGCGGATGGCGCGGATGGCGCGGATGGCGCCGGATCCTGCTCCGCCGTCAACTCGACCGTCGGCGCATCGACGGCGGCGGGTGGAACGATGCCGGGCTCCTCGCTTCGCTCCATGTCGGCGAGTTCGACGGTAGGCGTTTCCTCGGCCGGCGGCGCGGCCTCGGGGGCTGGATGGATCGTGGGTGCGCTCATACCGTCTTCGCTTTCCACGTCCCCGGCTCCCGAATCGCCGCCGGCGACGTTACCGGCACCCGCGCCGGACGAGGCGGCCGGCGCCGCTTCCTTGGCCGCTTCCTTGGCCGCTTCCTTCGCCGCTTCCTTCGACCGGCGCTTCACCGCTTCCTTCGCCTGCTCCTTTCCCGGCTCTTTCGGCGGCTCTTTCCGCGGCTCTTTCCGCGGCTCTTTCCGCGGTTCGGGCTTGGCGCGCAGATGCTCGCTGCCCCGCCCGAGCTCCTCGGCGACGCGAGACAGCCCTTCGGCGACACGGCTGAGCCGCTCGGCGGTGGGGGTGTCTTCGTGGAGATCGCGGGCCGGCTCCTCGATGTCGGCGCGATCCTCGTGAACCGGCTCGCGGATCATGGCGTCGTCATCCACCTCGGCAGCGTCGCTCGCGTCGAACGTCTCGCCGGAATCGTTCTCGTGGCCGCGCGCACCGCGATTCATCTTCGTGCGAGCCTACGATGAAGGCTTGTCACCTGCAACGACGCATGTGCTACTCGTCGACGCCGACACCACCCGACAGTGAGCGGATCGCCTCCGCCGGCGGCAGCCCTTCGAAAAGCACGGCGTTCACGGCGCGCACGATCGCCAGGTCCAGGCCGTGCTTGGCGGCCAGCGCCGCGGCCGCGGGCGCGTTCGCGTACCCCTCGACGGTGGTGTTCATCTCCTCGAGCGCCTTTTCGGGCGGCGTACCCAATCCCACCAAGCGGCCGAAGCGGGCGTTGCGACCGCCGAGGGCCGTCACATACAGATCGCCCGAGCCGGCCAGGCCGAGCACGGTGGACCCCCGTCCGCCGCTGACCCGCACCAGCTCGCGCATCTCGGACAGCCCGCGCGAGAACAGCATGGCCTTTGTGTTGGTCCACGGCCGCCCTTCGTGCTCGGCGATGCCGTCGCAGAGTCCCAGGGCGATCGCGATGACGTTCTTGAGGGCCGAGCCGATCTCGACCCCGGCGACATCGGTGGTCGCTCGCACGTGCAGCAGCGGGGATGCGAAGGCTTCCGCGACCGCGATCGCCGCAGGCAAGTGGACCCCGGCCGCGACGATGCCGGTCGGAACTCCCGCCGCGACCTCCGCGGCCAGCGACGGTCCCACGAGCTGAACGACGCGCTTGGCGTCCCCGAGCGTGTCGCAGGCCACGGTGGCGCTGCTGCGCAGCGTGGACTCCTCCCACCCCTTGGTCGCGATCGCCCAAAGCGCGTCGGGGGCGGCGTGTGAGGCCGCAGCTTCGATCACGGCGGCGAGCCCGTCGGTGGAGACTGCGACGGTGATGATCCGCATCGACGCGATGGCCTCGGGCCACTGCGGGGAACGCACGACGCGGATGCCGTCGCCCAAGGCGATGCCGAGGCCCGGATGCGGCAAGGCGTGCTCGACGGCGTGAGCGGCGCGCTCGTCGAATTCCGTGGCGCACAGCACCACGTCGCGACCCTCGCGGGCGAGATGCGCGGCGAGCGCCGCACCCATCGCTCCGGCCCCCAGAATGCCGATCATTTCGGCGGCAGCATACCGGCTGCCGGTGGTACGCTCGCCGATCGAGATGGATGTGGTGGTCGCAACCGACGATCGCATCGACGAGATCGCGTCGCTGCTTCGACTGGCGTACGCGGAGTTCGCTCCGCCGCCCGGCGACTCCGACCGGCCGTCGTGGGACGACTACTACGATCACGAGATCCCCGACGTACGCGGCCGCTGGCCGTTCACGTCGCATCTGATCGTCGTCGAGGACGATGCCGTGATCGGCACCGCGTGCTACATCCCGGACGCGGCCGACGAGCGCATGGCCGAGGACCGCTGGCCCGAGGGCTACGCGGCGATGCGGCTGCTGGGCGTCCACCCACGGGCGCGCGGCCGCGGGATCGGACGGCGCTTGACCGAGGCGTGCCTGGCACGCGCCCGCGAGCAGGGCGCGGAATGGTTCGGGCTGCACACCACGCACCTGATGTCGGTCGCCCGCGGCATGTACGAGCGCTTGGGCTTCGAACGGTTTCCCGACAACGACATCCCCGTCTCCGACACCTTCGTCGTGATCGCCTACCGCACGAAGCTCGCATGACCGTGCGCATCCGCGATGCCCGCAACGTCGAGCTCGACGACGTCTCGGCGTTGATGGTCACGGCCTACGGCCAATACGAGGCCGAGCTGCCGGCGCACCTGTGGGAGGACTACCGCGCCGAGATCGCCGACGTTCGCCGCCGCATGCCGTTCTCGCAGCTGATCGTCGCCGAGCACGAGAACGCGTTGTGCGGGGCGGTGACCTTCTATCCCGACGCGACCAAGTCCGAGCATCTCGGCTGGCCCGAGGGATTCACCGAGGTCCGGCTGCTGTCGGTCGATCCGGCGGCGCGGGGCCTGGGCATCGGCCGGCTCCTGACCGACGAATGCATTCGCCGCGCGAAGGATCTGGGCGCGCACACGATCGGGCTGCACACGTCCTATCTGATGTGGGTGGCGCGCGACATGTACGAGCGCATGGGCTTCGTTCGCGCGCCCGAGTTCGACTTCGTGCCCGAGCCGAACGAGCTGCCCGACCTCGTGGCCATCGCCTACCGGCTCGAGATCTAGCCGGAGACCTCGTCGAGCGGCAGCTGCAGGCCCGGCACGCCGTTGGGATCCACCGGAGCCGGGGTGTAGAACTGGCGATCCACGATGGTGACCTGGGCGGGATCGAACTCACCGAATCGCGGGTTCACCTCGACCCGGGCCGCGCGGATGCGCGTGGTGATGAATTCGGTGAACGCCTCCTGCGCGCCCTGGGACTGCAGCGCCTCCTTGATCTCCGGCGTCGCCTGCTCCAAGGTCTTCTTTCCCTTGCCGGTTACCTGGATCAGATGGAAGCCGGCCTGCGAGCGAAGCGGCTCGCTGATCTCGCCGCGCTCGAGCCGGAACGCTGCCCGCTCCAGATCCCCTGCTTGGGCCGCGCCGGGACGAAGCACCCCGAGCTCGCCGCCCGACGCCTTGGTCCGGGGATCCTCCGAGATCTGCCGCGCGAGCGCCGCGAAGTCCGCTCCGGCCCGCAGACGTGCGAGCGCGTCCTGCGCCTTCTTGAGCGCCGTCTGCTCGGCGGACGGATCCGGCACGGCAAAGAAGATGTGACGGGCCCGAACCTCCTGGAAGGCGGAGCCGTCGCCGAAGGCTTCCTTGATCTGCGCGGGCGTGATCTTGACCGTGTCCGCGAGCTCCTTCTGGATCGCTTCGACGATGAGTCGCAGGCGGATGCGGTCCCGCACGGTCGCGATGTCCACGCCTTGGGCGGCCAGCGCCTGGGCGAGCTCCTCGTCGCTGTCGAACTGGCTGCGGATGCCCTGATAGCGCTCCTCGACGGCCGCGGTGTCGACCTTGATCTTTCGGATCTCGGCCTCACCGGCGATGATCCGGTCCTGGATTATCTGCCCGAGAACCCGGCGCTCCGTCTCGAGCCGCTGTTCTTGGGTGACGTCGTCCTGGCCGCGGAGCGCCTCGAGAACGGCGGCGTCGAGATCGGCCATCGAGATGGGCTTGCCGTCCACCACGGCCGCGGACGCCTCCAAGTAGCGGCCGCATGCGCTCGCGGCCAACGCGAGCGCGAGCAGAGGCAGGACCAGCCGGATTCGCATCACGGCGCGAGGATATCGGACACGGCCCGCCGCAGCCACGCAGCCGGAGTCTCGGCGGCCGGCATCGGCAGGATCAGCGTGTAGGTGTTCGTCTTGTACACCGAGCCGGGGAACAGGCGGCGGACGCGCACCTGCTCGGACTCGGCGAGCACGAACGGCTCGAAGCGGGCCTTGCCGCCGCCGGCGGAGACGGTGCGAACGCCGCGGAGCCCGAGGTCGAGCTTGATCGAGGCAACGGTCAGGAGCGTCTCGGCCTGCGGGGGCAGCTCGCCGTAGCGGTCCAAAAGCTCGGCGCGCACGTCGGCCAGCGCCTCGTGGCTCGGCGCCTGCGCGACGCGCCGGTAGGCCTCGAGCCGCAAGCCTTCGCGCGGAATCCAGGATTCGGGCAGGTGCGCGTCCACCGCGATGTCCACCTTCACGTCTGGCTTGGGCTCGGGCAGCTTGCCGCGCGCCTCGTCCACCGCATCGGCGAGCATCTGCACGTACAGGTCGAAGCCGACACTGGTGATGTGGCCGTGCTGCGCGCCGCCCAGCAAGTTGCCGGCGCCGCGGATCTCGAGGTCGCGAAGCGCGATCTGCAGCCCGCTTCCGAGCTCGGTGTGCTGGCTCAGCGCGCTCAGCCGCGCGTGCGACTGCTCGGTCAGGGACCGTTCGGGCGGGAAGAAGAAGTAGGCGTAGGCGCGCTCGCGGGCCCGCCCGACGCGGCCGCGAAGCTGATACATCTGCGACAGCCCGAGCTGATCCGCGCGGTCGACGATGATCGTGTTCGCCGTCGGGATGTCCAGGCCGGACTCGATGATCGTGGTCGACACGAGCACGTCGTATTCGCGGTCCCAGAAATCCAGCATGATCTTTTCGAGCTGGCGTTCGCTCATCTGGCCGTGCGCGACGCCGATGCGCGCCTCGGGCACGAGCTTGCGGATCGTCTGCGTCGAGCGCTCGATGTCGTGCACGCGGTTGTGCACGTAGAAGACCTGACCTTCGCGGAGCATCTCGCGGCGGATCGCGGCCGCGACGGTGGGCTCGTCGAACGGGCCGACGAAAGTGAGCACGGGATGCCGGTCTTCGGGCGGCGTGTCGATCACCGACAGGTCCCGGATCCCCGACATCGACATCTCGAGCGTGCGCGGGATCGGCGTCGCGGTCATCGTCAGCACGTCGACGTTGGTCTTGAGCTTCTTGATCGCCTCCTTGTGCGCGACGCCGAAGCGCTGCTCCTCGTCCACGATCAAAAGCCCGAGGTCCGCGAAGGTGACGTCCTTGTTCAGCAGGCGATGGGTGCCGATGACCACGTCGATCTTTCCCGCGGCGATCTCGTCGATGACCCTCTTCTGCTCCTTGGGGGTGACGAAGCGCGACAGCACCGCGACGCGCACCGGAAACGGCGCATAGCGTTCGCTGAAGGTCGCGTAGTGCTGCTGCGCCAGCAGCGTGGTCGGCACGAGCACGGCGACCTGCTTTCCGTCGGCGACGGCCTTGAATGCCGCGCGGATCGCGATCTCGGTCTTGCCGAAGCCGACGTCGCCGCACACCAACCGGTCCATCGGCGCGGGCCGCTCCATGTCGGCCTTGACGTCCTCGATCGCGGCGAGCTGATCCTTGGTCTCGATGTACGGGAACGTGTCCTCGAGCTCGCGCTGCCACGGCGTGTCCTGGCCGAACGCGTGCCCGTGCGCGGCGGCGCGCTGGCTGTAGAGCTTGATGAGCTCGTCCGCCATGTCGCGCACGGCTTTCTTGACACGGGCCTTCTGCTTGTCCCAGTCCTTGCCGCCGAGGCGATGCAGCTTGGGGGGCTCGCCGCCGACGTACTTGGTAACCAGATCGAGCGTGTCCGCGGGAACGTAGAGGGTGTCGCCCGCCGCGTACTCGAGTACCAGATAGTCGGTCTTGCCGGTGCCGACTTCGCGGGTGACCATGCCGGTGAACCGTCCGATGCCGTGAATCGCGTGCACGACCAGATCGCCCGGCTCGAGCTCGAGCGCGATGATGCTGCGCCGCTTCGCCTTCGGCTCGCGATGCGGACGCCGCTTTCCGAACAGGTCGTGCTCGCCGACCACGGCAAGCCCGAGCGACTCCGACACGAATCCTTCGTCGATCGGCGCAACGGTCACCGCGCCGCGGGCGGGCGGAAGCTCACCGCCGTCGTAGCGGGGCAGGAACAGCTCGTGACCCGCGAGCAGCTCGCGGATCCGGTCGGCGGAGCCGTGTGACTCCGCGGCCACGATCACGCGCGATCCGCCCTGCAGCAGCCGCCGCACCTCGGCGGCGAGCGCGTCGATGTCGCGCGTCTCCCACGGCTTCGCGTCGAGCGCGGGACCGTCGCCCCGGAACGGCGACAGCGCCGCGCGCGGCTCCGGTCCGATCGCGGCGTCGAGCTCGGCGTAGGTGTTGTCGGCCGGCGGGCGGGCGCCGTCGGCGGCGGCCGCCCACATCGCTTCGCGCATCGCCTCGACCTCTTGCAGCATCTCGGCCGCGCGGTCGGCGGTGCGCTTGGGCTCGAGCACAACCGTGAGCGTGTCGTCCGGCAAAATCTCGCGCAGGACCGGCAGCGTGTCCCACAGGACCTCAATCAGCGCTTCCATGCCTTCGAAGGTGATCCCGTCGGCCAGGCGCATCAGCTCGGGACGCAGGTGCGGCGCACGCTCGAGCGCGGCAATCGCGCGGCCGCGCACCTCGTCGGTCGGGATCAGCTCGCGGCACGAGAACGCCACGATGCGCTCGACGTCACGGATCGACCGCTGCGACGACACCGCGAACTCGCGCATCGAAGTGACCTCGTCGCCGAAGAAGTCGAGCCGCACGGGATGATCCGCCGTCGCGGGAAACACATCCACCAGGCCGCCGCGCACCGCGAACTCGCCGCGCCGGCCGACCATGTCCACACGCTCGTACTGCGCGCCGGCGAGACGGCGAACCAGATCCTGCACGTCGAGCCATTCGCCGGTGCGCACGATGATCGGGCTCAGCGACTCGACGCCGGGAACCATGCGCTGCACCGCGGCGCGCACCGGCGCCACGATCACCTTGGGCGCCACGCCGTCCTCGGGTGGCACGCGCAGCCGCCACAGCGCCTCGAGGCGGCGGCCGATCGTCTCGGCGCGCGGCGACAGGCGCTCGTGCGGCAGCGTCTCCCACGCCGGGAACAGAACCGCGCCGCCGGAGCGCCACGCGTTGATCTCGGCCGTGATGCGTTCGGCATCGCGCGACGACGGGGCGATCAGCAGCATCGGCGGCCGCGCGGGGTCCAGCGACCAGACCGCCGGCAGCACGGTGCGGGCCTGATCCGCGACGGTGACGGCCTGCCGGAGGGCGAGCGCATCCACGGCCTCGGCCAGCTCCGGCGAGACCGCGACATCGGAAAGGACGCGGGAAAGATCCATCAGGCACGCGCATCGAGCCCCGGATCACGCGACCCGGGGCCGGACCGCAGTCTATCGCCGCCGGATTCGGCGCGAAGCCGGAAAACGACGAGACCGGCCGCGAAGGCCGGTCTCGCTCGAAAGTACTGCTCGCTACACGACGCGAACCTCGCAGGTGGTCTGCTCACTGACCTGTCCCGGCTTGTTTCGCATCTCGTGCGTGAAGCCGGACTGCAGCTCGGACAGCCGCCACGTGCGCGAGATGACGTTCGTGCTCGGTGACGGCGGCGGCGACGTCTCGTAGGTGCCGCGCCCGTCGCAGGCAAGCGTCACGCGAAGGCTCGGCTCGCTGCCGGCGCGCGTGCGCTCGGTCTTGATTTCGCAGGTCTTGCGCTGCGAGGTCACCTGCCGGCCCGACTGCTCACGCTGGTAGTTGAATTCGTAGCTGGTCCGTTTGCCGGCGGCTGCGGTCTCCCGCCAGGAGCCGCCGCTGCCTCCGACACCCGTCCCGTCGGAGTACATCACCGTTTCGCCGCATCGAACCTCGACCAAATATGCGGCCACGGTCGCCGGCCGCGCGATCGTCGTGGCCGTGGTCGCCGGCCGCGCGGTCGTCGTCGCCGTCGCCGTCGGCGTCGGCGTCGCGGGCGCCACGGTCGGCGTGGGAGTCGGCGTCGGAACGATCGTGGAGTCGATCGTGGGGATCACGAACGGATCACCCGTCGCGACCGCGGTCGGCGTCGGCGAAGCGAAGCGAGTCCCGAGCACGTCGGTCTCGCCTTTCCGATTCTCGTTGACCACGAGCCCCGCGATCAGCGCGACTCCGAGCACGATCACGGCTATGGCCGCGATCTCGGACTTGTCTTTCATCCCTATCCCCCCGGATAAGCGGATCCGCCTTCACACAGTCTGTGCCATATTCGGCGCTCGGTCCACCGCGAAGGAGAAATGTTTTCTAATTCCTCGTGTTCACGGCGTTCTGGGCGCGCTCGGGCCCGTCCCTCAAGATCGAAAGGACGGCATCGGCCGCTTCGGCCACCACGACGGGCAGTTCCTTCTCCTCCGCTTTGCTGAACGTGTCCAGGACGTGGTCGGCGGCCTCCTTGCGGCCTCCGGGCCGGCCGACCCCGATCCGCAGGCGCACGAACTCGTTGGTGCCCAGCGAGGACACCAGCGATCTGATTCCGTTGTGGCCGGCCGATCCCCCGCCGATCTTGACCTGGAGCCGCCCGAACGGCAGGTCGATCTCGTCGTGCACGGCCACCACGCACGCAGCGGGCGCCTTGTAGTACGTGGCGAGCGGCCCGACCGCCTGGCCGGACAGGTTCATGTACGTGGCCGGCTTGACCAGGATCACGCGGACGTCGCCGTCACGGGTCTCGGCGACCATGGCGGGGGCCTTGCCCCGCTTGAACCGCGCGTCACCCAGCTCGGACGCCAGCCGGTCGAGCACGCGAAAGCCGACGTTGTGCCGGGTGCGCTCGTATTCGGCGCCGGGGTTGCCCAAGCCCGCGACGAGCCAGACCTCGCCCGCCATCTCCTCGGGTCGTCGGCGTTGCCGGCCCCACAGGGGCACGGCGTTCTAGGACTCTTCGCCGCCCTCGGCGGCGGGAGCCTCTTCGCTTTCGGCCGGAGCGGCTTCGCCTGCGGCGGCGGCCGGCTCCATCCCGGGCTGCTCGAGCTCGGCTTCGACCTTGAGCACCTGCGGCGTGGCGATCGTGATGATGTTTTCCTCGGGGTCGGTGAGAAGCTCGACGCCCGCGGGCATGGTCAGATCGCCGGCCTTGAAGTGCTCGTGCAGGCCGACGCTGGTGATGTCGGCCGTGATCGACTCGGGCACGTTGCCGGGCTTGCAGGAGACCTTGATCGACCAGATGTGGTGCTCGACCACGCCGCCTTCACGCACGCCGATCGAGTCGCCTTCAACGTGGATCGGAATGTCAACCTCGATCGCGGTGTTGCGGTCGATCTTGACGAAGTCCACGTGCTTGATGTCGCCGCGCAGCGCGTCGCGCTGCAGCTCGCGGGCGAGCGTCAGGTACGTATCGCTGCCGACCTTGAGGTCGATCAGCACGTTCAGCCCGGCATCGGTGGCGAGGACGTGGGTCAGCTGACGGCGGTCGACCGCGATCGCGGTCGCGGCCTCGCCGGCGCCGTAGACGACACCCGGAACCTTGCCGGCGGCCCGCAGCTTGCGGGCGACCCCCTTGCCGGCCTGCTGCCGGATCTCGGCTTCTAGCGTGAGCTCCACTTCTGCACCTCCGAAAAAGAACCAAAAAATGCGGCGGGAGATTCTAGCAAGAGCCCCGCGGGCCCGCGAAAGGGGGACGAAACGGAAACGGTGCGGCCTGACGCTACCGGGCGCGAACCAGGCCGTGGCCGCGAATGCCCCACAAGGCTTCGGTCACCAGGCCGGTCTGGCCGCCGGCGAGCTGGCCGGGTCCGTAGGTTGTCTCGGCCGCGCTCTCGCCCAGAAAGGCGACTGCGGGGCCGGTGGCAACCCACTGCCGGACCCGCATGCCCGCCGACGCGAGCAAGATGTCGAACGCGCCGGTGACCGGCAGCTCGGCCTGGAAGCGAATGGTCGTGACCGAGCCGGGAACGAGACGCAGCGCGAGCTCGTCGATGGTGACGTCTTCGACCGTGACCTCGGCGGTGAGCCAGCTGAATCGCCGAACCAGGACGCGGGCGCTCGGCGGATCGTCGGGAAGGCCGCCGCGCCAGACGGCGATCGTGTAG
>DATLFO010000176.1:0-9638 GCA_035541035.1 Actinomycetota bacterium | reverse complement strand
CGGCCGTGGTCGCTGGTCGGCAACGCGATCGTATGGGTCGGCGGCGACGGCACACGCGAGATCGCGGGACGGTCCGTGGCCGCCGCGGGCTTGTTGCTCGCAGCCTACGCCGCAGGCGTTTCCGCGCTCGCCACGGGTGTCTTCCGTGCGCGAGACGTGACGTAGCTCTCTGGACCCTGCCCGGCGCCGCAGGATAGCATCGCCTCAACCGTCAAGGAAGGGGGAACCGCGATGGCCCAGTTTCCCGACATCGGCCACATCGCCCTGACCGTCAGCGACGCTTCCGCATCGCGCGTCTGGTACTCGAAGCTGTTCGGCGCCGAACCGGTGACCGACGAGGACACGGGCCCGTTCCGCCACGTCGTCTACAAGCTCGGGGACACGCTCTTCGGCCTTCACCAGCACACGCAGCCGCCGGCGCCGAACGACTCGTTCAACGAGTTTCGCATCGGCCTCGACCACGTCTCGTTCCACGTTGGCTCACGCGGCGAGCTGGAGAAGTGGCGCGCGAAGCTGGACGAGCTCGGCATCGCCAACAACGCGATCAACGACACCCCGGACGGGTCGGCGCTCGCGTTCCGCGATCCCGACAACAACGCGCTCGAGCTGTTCGCCTTCCCCGGCTGAGGCCGGATCAGACGGGCTTGAGCTTGTCGCCGAGGTAGCCGGCCAGGTCCGCGATCGCGATGCGCTCTTGCGTCATGCTGTCGCGGTCGCGGATCGTCACGGCCTTGTCGTCGATGGAGTCGAAGTCCACCGTCACGCAGAAGGGCGTGCCGATCTCGTCCTGGCGGCGGTAGCGGCGCCCGATCGACCCGGCGTCGTCGTAGTCGATGGTGAAGTGGGGCCGCAGCTGCGCCGCGACCTCCTTCGCCGTCGGCACGAGCTTCTCGTTGCGCGACAAGGGCAGGACGGCGGCCTTCATCGGGGCGAGCTCGTGATGCAGCTTGAGCACCGTGCGCGTCTCGGTCTTGCCGGAGGCGCTGGTGGTCTCTTCCTCGGTGTAGGCGTCGATGAGGAAAGCGAGCGTGGCACGGTCGGCGCCGGCGGCCGGCTCGATCACGTAGGGCACGTAGTGCTCGTTGGCTTCCTGGTCGAAGAACGTCAGGTCCTGGCCGGAGAACTCGCCGTGCCGCTTGAGGTCGAAGTCGGTGCGGTTCGCGATGCCTTCGAGCTCGCCCCAGTCGGTGAACGGAAACCGGTACTCGATGTCCACGGTGCGCTTGGAGTAGTGCGACAGCTCGTCCTGGGCGTGCTCGCGCAGCATCAGGTTGTCGTCCTTGATGCCGTAGCGCTTGTACCAGCCGAGCCGCTCGTCGATCCAGTACTGATGCCACTCTTCGTCGGTGCCGGGCTTGCAGAAGAATTCCATCTCCATCTGCTCGAACTCGCGGGTCCGGTAGACGAAGTTGCCGGGCGTGATCTCGTTGCGGAACGACTTGCCGACCTGCGCGATGCCGAACGGAAGCTTCTTGCGCGTGGTCGTCTGGACCTGGGCGAAGTTCACGAAGATGCCCTGGGCGGTCTCGGGGCGCAGCCACACGACGGCCGTCGCGTCCTCGACCGGCCCCATGTAGGTCTTGAACATCAAGTTGAAGTTGCGCGGGTCGGTGAACTCGCGATTGCCGCAGTTGGGGCAGGCCGCGCCCACCTTGCCCATGTCCACGGTCTCGCCCTCGACGTCCTCGTGGCCCGAGGCGTCCTGGAACCCCGGCAGGTGATCGGCGCGAAAGCGTTGGTGGCAGCTCAGGCACTCGACGAGCGGGTCGCTGAAGGTCTCGACATGGCCCGACGCCTCCCAGGTTCGCGGGTGCATCAGGATCGCCGCATCCAGGCCAACGACGTCGTCGCGCAGCTGCACCATCCAGCGCCACCACGCGTTCTTGACGTTGCGCTTGAGCTCGACGCCGATCGGCCCGTAGTCCCACGTCGAGCGAAGCCCGCCGTAGATCTCGGAGGACGGGAAGATGAAGCCCCTGCGCTTACAGAGGTTGACGATAGAGTCCATCGTGGGAGGCATGGTCGCGCAATCATAGCGAAGGCACGCCGGACGCGATACACGAGCGGAGGACGCATGGACATCGAAGCGGCGCTCAGGCAAATCGAAGCAAACGGTCTCGGGACGCTGGGCACGATCGGAACGGCCGGCCCGCCGCACCTGTCGGTGGTGTTCGCCGCCGTCGTTGAAGGCGAGCTATGGATCTCCTCGACGCAGGATCGCCGCAAAACCAAGAACGTGCGCGCGAACCCGCACGCGTCCTTCCTGTCGGGTACGGGTCCGTGGGCGGCGATCGAAGGAACGGCGCGCGTGGACGACGGCGAGGACATCGCCGAGCGGCTCCGTCGCTATTACCGCACCGCGAGCGGCGAGCATCCCGACTGGGACGAGTACGACGCCGCCATGGTCGCCGAAAAGCGGCTCGTCATCGCGATCACGCCGGTTCGCGCCTATGGGGCCTAGATCGCGCGCGCGACCGGGCCGCGGTCGCAGATCTGCATGAGCATCGCGGCGATGTCGGTCAGCGACGCGTCCTTCTCGATGTAGGCGTCGGCGCCCGCGTCGGACACGGCCCCGCTCATGCGAGCCGAGTCGAAGCCCGACACCACGACCACGACCGTCTCGGGAGAGACCTTGCGGATCGCGGGGACGGCCTCCAGACCGTCCATGCGCGGCATGGCCAGGTCGAGCAGGATCAGATCCGGCCGGTGTGCCCGGACCGACTCGATCGCCGCCTGGCCGTCACAGGCCTCGTCCACGACCTCGAAGTCCTCCGACCGCGACAACAGCATCTTGAGAAGGAACCGCAGATCGTCCGAGTCGTCTGCGATCACCACGCTGCGCACAGGAGGCCGGTCGGCGACGTCCGGCGTCACGCGCAAGGATGGTGTGGCATCGCCGTGATCCATGTGGGATTCGGCCGGCCGTTCCCGGACCAGCTCTCCGGCTTGCATCGCCCGCTCGTCGCCGAGCAGGTCGTTCATCATCCCCCGCGCCGAGCGAAGCGTTCGCTCGACGGCTTCGGCGCCCAGGTCGAACCGTCCTGCCTCGATCGAGGTGAGCGCGGCCACCAGGCCTTGGACCACGTTGTCGTTGATCTCGAGCGCTTGCCGGCGGCGCTGCTCGATCTCGCCGAGCCGGCGCTTGGCGATCTCGGCCTCACGCCGCGGCGTCGCGTCACGAGCGAAGGCCGCGACCAAGATTCCGTCGCCGGTCCGCAGCACGCCGAGCCCGACGTCGAGGTAGACATCGGTTCCGTCCTTCCGCCGCGCCGAGATATCGAGGGCGGTTCCCATCGGGCGCGGCTTCGGATCGCTCAAGTAGCTCGCCCGGTGCTCGGCGTGCCGTGCCCGAGACTCCGGCGCGAGCAGATCGTCGACACGAAGCTCGGAAAGCTCGTCGCGCGAATACCCGAAGAGCACCTCGGCTTGTTGGTTCGTCTGCACGATGGCCCCGTCGGGATCGATGACGAGCACCGCGTCGGGCGCGGATTCGATCAGCGCGCGGAACCGCTCGCTCTCTCGCTTGGAGGTCTCCTCCGCGAGCCGCTGCTCGGTCACATCCATGCAGACGCCGACCATCCGGACGGGGATGCCGGAGGCGTCGCGGATCACCTTGCCGTTCGACGAAAGGACGCGCACCTCGCCGTCGGGCCGGATGATGCGTTCCTCCATCTGATACGACTCGCCGGTCTCGTACGCCCGCTTGTGCAAGGCGACGATGCGCTCTCGATCGTCCGGGTGGATGAACGAAAGGAACTTCTCGTAGCTCGCGTTGAACGATTGCGGCTCCGTCCCGTAGATACGGTACAGTTCGTCGCTCCACGCGTTGGTGTCGGTTGCGATGTCCCAATCGTAGGAGCCGATGTGCGCGATGTGCTGGGCGAGCAGCATGCGCTGCTCGCTGGCACGAAGCGCCTCCTCGAAGCGGATCCTCTCCAGCGCCGGAGCCAGAAGGCCGGCGATCGTCTCGACGAATTCGATGTCGGCACGCGTGAATGGCTCGAGGCATCGCACGACGACGACGGCCCCCGCGGCGCGCGGGATAACGACCGACGTGGTTCCTTCAGCGCGGACGGGAGCGCTCTCCACCGTGACCACGGCCCCCGCGCCGAACACGCCGGACATCAAAGCGCATGCGTCACGGAAGAGGGTGGATGCGTCGCGCGCGTCCAGCGCGACGCGGCAGATCTCGGCAAGAAACGCGGCGCGGCCATCGCGCGTTCGGTCGGTCCCGGGCTGTTCGCTCATGTGGTCGGTTCCTCGTCGAAAGCAAGAACGTTTCGCCAGGGGGCGGGCGCGCGACGAAACCGGTCGCCCCATTATTCGGCTCTCCTCGGGACCGGTATATGGCCCGGACGGATCATGTTGACCACTCGCCGATGGGCCGGGCGCATGGTCCGGAGCGGGCCGGACAGGCCGGAGGTGCTACGCTCGCGGGGCGATGTCCCTGCGACCGAGCGAGCTGCTCTACCGCTACTACGAGGCCCGTCTTGCGCGCGAGCTGCGCGGGGGTCCAATGCCCGGGCATGTCGGAATCATCCTCGACGGAAACCGGCGCTGGGCGGCCGCGATGGGCTATGCGGACGCAGCGGAAGGACATCGCCGCGGCGCCGAGAAGATCGCCGAGCTGCTGGACTGGTGCGAGGAGCTGCGCATCGGCGTCGTCACGATTTGGCTGCTTTCGACCGAGAACCTGCGCCGTAGCCCCGAGGAGCTGCGCGCCCTGCTCGAGATCATCGAAGGGACGGTCGACTCGCTGGCCACGGCGGGACGGTGGCGCATCCGCACGCTCGGCAGCCTCGAGATGCTGCCCGACTCGACCGTGGACGTGCTGCGGGAAGCGGAAGCTCGCGATCCGGGGGGTGACGGCGGGATCCTCAACGTCGCTGTGGGCTACGGTGGCCGTCAGGAGATCGCGGACGCGATCGCACAGATGATGGAGTCCTACGCGGCCGACGGACTGTCGCTCGACGAGGCCGCGAAGAAGGTCAGCCCCGACGAGATCTCGCGCTTCCTGTACACGGCCGGCCTGCCCGACCCGGATCTGGTGATCCGCACCTCGGGCGAGGTCCGCATGTCCGGCTTCCTGCTCTGGCAGAGCGCGCACTCCGAGTACTACTTCTGCGATCCGTACTGGCCGGCCTTCCGGCGCATCGACTTCTTGCGCGCCGTACGCGCGTATCAGCAGCGTCACCGCCGTTTCGGCCGGTAGCCGCGCGCGACAGATGAAGCCGGACGGGAGGCCCGGGAGCAGAAGGCCGGCTAAAGCTCTTCGGCGGTGATGGCGTACAGGTAGTGGTCGCGCCACGCGCCGTTGATCAGCAAGTAGCGAAGCGCGAGCCCCTCCCGCCGCATGCCCGCCTTCTCGAGCACGCGGATGGAGCGCTCGTTCTCGGGCATCACGCCGGCCTGGACCCGATGCAGGTCGGCGTCGGAGAACGCGAACCGGCACACCAGCCGGACCGCTTCGGTGGCGAATCCGCGTCCCCCGTGATCCTGATCGACGTAATAGCCGACGTTCGCGTTCTTCCACACGCCGCGGAAGACGTTGCTGAGCCGGATCCGGCCCGCCATCGCGCCGCCGGCGCGATCGAAGATGCCGAACGAGTACGACATCCCCGAACGGTCCTCGTCGAGCGAGATCTCGAGCTGGCGACGGATCGCAGCGGGCGTGAAGTCCGAGTCGGCCATCAGCGGCTCGTAGGGGCGGAAGAACTCGCGGTTGCGCACGCGCAGGTCGCGAAACTCCTCGGCGTCGTCGAGCGCGAGGGGCCGCAGGAACACGGCGTCGCCGTCGATGCGCATCAGACGCCTCCGAAACGGCGGCCGCGTCCCTGGTAGTCACGCACCGCCTCGATCAGATCGTCACGCGAGAAGTCCGGCCACAGCACCGGTGAGAAAAGCAGCTCGGCATAGGCCGATTGCCAGAGCAGGTAGTTCGAGATGCGCTGCTCGCCCGAGGTTCGGATGAACAGGTCCACATCGGGCATCTCCGGGTCGTACATCGCCCGCGCAACCGTCTTGTCGGTGATCTTGTCCGCGTCCAGCGCTCCCGACGCGGCCTGTCCGGCGATCGCCTTGACGGCGTCCGTGATCTCGGCGCGCGAGCCGTAGTTGAACGCGATCGTCAGCGTCATCGCCTTGTTGCGACGCGTCATCTCGATCGACTCTTCGATCTGACGCAGGATGCGTTTGGGCACCCGGTTCGGCCGCCCGACCCAGCGCATGCGCACGTCCTTCGCATGAAAGCCGTCGCGGTTGTCGCGCACGAAGCGCTCGGTGTCGCCGAGCAGGTAACGCACCTCGCCGGGTGGCCGGCGCCAGTTTTCGGTCGAGAACGCATACAAGGTGAGCCAGGGGATGCCGAGCTCCAGCGCGGCGTCCACGATCTTGACCACCGTGCGCTGCCCTTCCATGTGCCCCTCGGTGCGCGGCAAGCCCCGCTGCTTGGCCCAGCGGCCGTTGCCGTCCATGACGATGGCGACGTGGCGCGGCAGCGCGCGAGGATCGATGCCGTCCGTCTTCACGGACGCGAATGCTACTCGCGATCTACCGGGGCACGTGCGTCCACGACCGGATCGGGCGGTCGAAGTGATACTCGACGTAGGCCCGGATCAGGCCCGAGCATTCGCGCCGCACGACCTCGGGTGTTTCGGCGGACCAGTCCGCGTTGAGCAGCGAATCCAGGTACGGGATCGCGTCCTCGCCGACCGTGACCGCCGCTCCCGCCCGGCAGGAGTCGCACACCGAGCCGCCCTGGGCGACCGAGAACTTGCCGTGCGGCCCGGGACGGTTGCACACCGCGCAGGCGGTCAGCGCCGGCCGGAAACCGGCCAGCGCGGCCAGGCGCAGCAAGAACGAGTCTGCGACCATCAGCGGGTCCTCGTCCGGCAGCGACAACGCCCGCAGCGCGCCGAGCAGAAGCATGAACGTGCGGACGGACTTCTCGCGATCCTGGGTGATCTTGTCCACCGCTTCCATGATGACCTCGCCCGCGGCGAAGCGGGCATAGTCGCTGCGGATCGGGGTGAACGGCGACAGGATTTGCGCCTGCGTCACGATGTCCAAGTCGCGTCCGCGGTAGAGCACCAGGTCGACGTGCGTGAACGGCTCGAGCCGGGCGCCCCATCGCGACTTGGTCTTGCGAACGCCTTTCGCGACGGCGCGGATCTTGCCCGAGCCTTGCGTCATCACCGTGACGATCCGGTCGGCCTCGCCGAGCTTCATCGTGCGCAGGACGATGCCCTGCTCCTTGTAGAGCGCCATGACCGCCTCATCCTACGGCGGGCGGACGCCCACCGCAGGCCTGATGCGTATCCGATGCACTCGTCAAGAAAATTGACGAGTGCATCGCAGGAAGCTGACGGGGCCGTTCGGCCACCGGTTTCATCGTCCACCTGGTGCGTCAGTAGCCGAGCCGCTGCAGATGCTTGGGGTCGCGGGTCCAGTCCTTGGCGACCTTGACCTGAAGCTTCAGGAAGATGTGCCCGCCGAGAACCCACTCCAGGTCCTGGCGGGCGCGCGTGCCGATTTCTTTGAGCATCGAGCCGCCCTTGCCGATGATGATGCCCTTCTGGCTGTCGCGCTCGACGAAAACGGTCGCGTAGACCTCGATCACGCCGTCCTCGCGCTCGACGACTTCTTGCACGGCGACGGCGATCGAGTGCGGCACCTCTTGGTGCGTGAGCGTGATCGCCTTCTCGCGGATGATCTCGCCCAGCAGCAGGTCCCGCGGCTGGTCGGTGACGACGTCGTCGGGATAGAACTGCGGCCCCTCCTCGAGCAGGCCGACGAGAAGCTCCTGCAGCTCGTCGACCTTCGTGCCCTGCGCGGCGCTGATCGGGATGATCGCGTGCCAGTCGCCGAGCGCGTCGGCGGACTGCAGCTGCGGCGCGAGCTTGTCCGGGCCGGCGATGTCCATCTTGTTGACGACGCAGATCGCGGGCGTACCGGCCTGCAGCACTGCCTGGGCGACGAACTGGTCGCCCGTGCCCACCGGCTGCGTCGCATCGAGCATGAACACGATCGCATCGACTTCCTTGAGCGTGCCGCGGACCACGTCGTTGAGCCGCTCGCCCAGCAGGGTCTTGGGCTTGTGCAGGCCGGGGGTGTCGATGAAGATCATCTGCCAGTCCTCGCCGGTGAGCACGCCGCGGATCGCGTTGCGCGTCGTCTGCGGCTTCGGCGAGGTGATCGCGACCTTGCGGCCCATGAACGCGTTCAACAAGGTGGACTTGCCGACGTTGGGCCGTCCGACGATCGAGATGAAGCCCGACCGGTAGCCTTCGGACGCGAGCACTATTCGCCCGCTGCTTCCGGCAGCCCGTCCGGCTTGTGGATCAGGACCTTGGCGATGCGGCGGCCCTGCACGCGGTCCGCGCGGAAGGTGATGCCGTCCACCGTCACCTCGTCACCGAGCGACGGGATCTTGCCCAAGATTCCTGCCATCAGGCCCCCCACCGTATCCCACTCTTGGTTGGGAAGCTCGGTGTCGAGCACCTCGTTGAGATCCTCGATCGTGAGATGTCCGTTGACGCGGATCGTGGATTCGTCCACGGGCTGGACCGACGGCTCCTCGCGGTCATACTCGTCGGCGATTTCGCCGACGATCTCCTCGAGCAGGTCTTCGATCGTGACCAGGCCGGCGACGTCGCCGTACTCGTCGGAGACGATCGCCATGTGGGTCTTGGACTTTTGCATCTCGCGCAGCAGCTCGCTGATTCGCTTCGAATCGGGAACGAAGATCGCCGGCCGCAGGATCTCGGCCAGCTTCACGTCTCTTTTTCGGCCGGACAGGCGCCGCATAATGTCCTTCGCATACACGAGCCCGACGATGTTGTCGTCGGTGCCCTCATGCGCCGGCACCCGGGAGAATCCGTTCTTGAGCATCAGCGACAGCGCCTGTCGCGGCGTCATGGTGACCTCGATGGTGACCATGTCGGGACGCGGCACCATCACCTCGCGCACGACGGTGTCGCCGAACTCGAAGATCGAGTGGATGAGCTCTTTCTCTTCCTCCTCGATCGCACCTTCCTCGTGGCCGACGTCGGCCATCGAGCGGATGTCCTCCTCGGACACGAACGGACCCTGCTTCAGGCCCTTGCCGGGCAGGAGCACGTTGGCCAGCCCGATCAGGGCCCGGGTCGGCGCCGCGAGCAGTCGCGCGAGCAGCGCCACGAACGGCGACAAAGCGAGCGCGACGCGATCCGAATGCAGAATCCCGTAGGTCTTGGCCATGGCCTCGACGATCACGAAGTACAGCAGCGTGAACGCGGCCGAGGCGACCGTGACCCACACGCTCGAGTAGCGACGCTCGACGAGCGTCGCGACCAAGATCGCCGAGCCGTTCTGCGCGAACATCACGGCGAGGTACACCGAGTTCAGATACCGCGCCGGATCGGACTCGATTCGCTCGAGCATGTCGGCGTTCTTGCGGCCTTCCTCGCGAAGCGCCATCGCGCGCACGCGGTTCAGGCGCGAGATCGACGTCTCGGCCATCGCGAGCAGCGAGCCCGCAACGACGAGGACGCCGACGAGTCCCCAGAGATAGATCATGCGATCATCGCGGCCACGATGCTCCGCTCCTCGCCTGCCATCGCGATCTCGTCGGCCGGGGTGGCGTGATCACGTCCCGCAAG
>DATLFO010000175.1:0-2173 GCA_035541035.1 Actinomycetota bacterium | reverse complement strand
CACGAAGCCGGCATGAAGGTCCACCCGCCGCGGGTCGTGTACCAGGGCGGCCGTGGACCGAGCCGCCTGCTCGGCAAGCGCCCTCGCCGCCGCTTCTAGGCAGGGAAGGGCGCGAAGGCGTCGAATCGGTACCTCGAGTTCCCTCGAGGAGGTCCGGATGCCTGCGCGTCTTCGTTCCCGAGCCGTCCCTGCCCTACTTGCGTGTGCCGCGATGCTCGCCGCGATGCTCCCCGCGCGCGCCTCGGCCGCACAGATCACGATCGTGCGCGACCGCTTCGGCGTGCCGCACGTCTACGGTGCCACCGCCGCGGACGTGTCGTACGGCGCCGGCTATGCGCTGGCCCAGGATCGCTTGTGGCAGATGCACGTCTTCCGTATGGTGGCGAAGGGGCGCCTGTCCCATCTGCTGGGCTCGCTGTACGCGTCCAACGACAAGGTCATCCGCTTCTGGACCTATACTGCAGCCGAGCGTGCCGAGCGCTTCGCGACCTATCCCGCCGACATCCGCGAGAACCTCACTGCGTTCGTCGCGGGCGCGAACGCCTACATCGCCGAGGTGCGCGCAGATCCCGCGCGCAAGCTTCCCCTGGAGTTCGCCCAGTTCGGCGAGCCGCTGGACGACTGGACCCTCGATGACTCGCTGGCGATGGCCGACTACCTCATCTACACGTTCGGCTCGGGCGGCGGCTCCGAGGTGAACAACCTGTCCATCCTGCAGCAGCTCAAGGCGAAGTTCGGCGACGAGGCCGGCGCTGCCGCTTTCGACGACATCGTCTGGACGAACGACCCCGACGCGCCCGCGTCGATCCCCGAAGGTTTCGACTGGCATGCCAACGACAGCCGCGCGCGCCCTGAGGCAGACGCCAAGACGCTGCACGAGGACGCTCGCCTCGGCATGATCGAGATCGACAAGGTGGCCGGTTCCGCGGCGGGAGTTTCCGGCCTCACCCAGGACGCGATCGCGCGCATCCCGGTCAGCCCGCACGTGCTGCGCGACATCGAGGCGCTGACGGCGCTGGACGATCCGTTCTCCGAGCTGTTCATCAAGTTCGGATCGAACGCGCAGATCGCCGGGCCCGACGTCACCGACACCGGCAACACGATGGGCACCGCAGGACCGCAGGTCGGCCTGTTCGTGCCACAGGCGCTGACCGACTTCGGCCTGCACTCCGCCGACGGCAAGCTCGACGCGACCGGCATGACCTTCGCCGGCGCCGGCCCCGCCGTGCTGATCGGGCGGGGACGCGGCTATCACTGGACCACGACCACCGGCGCGAGCGACATCACCGACACCTTCGTCGAGAAGCTCCACCCGGAGAATCAGCGCCTCTACCTGTTCAACCCCGACCCGTCCGACCCGTCCCAGGCGCGATGGGAGAACATGAAGTGCCGGACCGAGGTGTACGCGATCAAGGGCGTGCAGTTCGACACGCAAGAGATCTGCCGCACGCGACACGGGCCGGTGCTGTCCTGGGACGTCGCCAACGGCGTCGCGTACGCCGCGCGCTACGCGTGGTTCAACCGCGAAGGCGGCACGATCGAAGGCTTCTTCCGATACAACGAGGCCCGGTCGATCGAGGACTTCGCCACTTTCTCGAACCTGCTCGCGTCCAACCACAACATGTTCTACACCGACGACCAGGGCAGCATCGGCTACTGGCACCCGGGGAACTTCCCCGTGCGCGCGCCCGGCGACCTGCGACTACCCTTCAGCGGCACCGGCGAGCAAGAGTGGCGCGGACTCCTCAAGGCACAGCAGACGCCGCACGCGGTGTACGTGCACGGCGACGGCGATCCCAACGACTTCTCGCGGCAGTGGCTGGCCAACTGGAACAACAAGCCGGCCGTCGACTGGGACCGCGAGAACGGATGGGGCGCCTTCGACCGCACGAAGTCGCTGATCGAGGCTCTGGATCCGGCGACGCCCGTCGCCGACCCCTGGGGCGGCACGATCAACGGCGACGGGAAGATCTCGTGGCAGGACCTCAACGCGAACCTCCGTTACGGGGCCTACCGCGACTTCAACGCCGACTTCATCCAGCGGTTCCTTCCGGCCGCAGGCGCCAACGCGAACGAGCAACGCGCGCTCGACGCCTGCAAGGGTTACAACGGCGCGATCTACGACGACAACGGCGACGGCTTCGTGGATTCAAACTGCTACACGATCCTGAAC
>DATLFO010000174.1:0-18687 GCA_035541035.1 Actinomycetota bacterium | reverse complement strand
CATCAACCACGAGCACTACAAGCGACGGATCCGCTCGGTCGCGGTCTGGGAGTCGCTGTCGAACACCGCACGAAACCACTCGTGCGCGATGTCGCGAAGCGACCGGCTGCACCACAACCCGAACCTGACGCGGCAGGTCCGCGGCTGGCGCATCATCGGCGAGAACGTCGCCGTCGGATGGGACCTGTACGAGATCCACAAGGCATGGATGGCGTCGCCCTCGCACCGGGACAACATCCTTGAGCGACGCTATCGGGCGCTCGGCGTCGGCATCTGCCGCGGCCCGACGGGTGCTTACTGGGTGACCACCATCTTCTACGCCTGACTCGCACCACGAGAAGACCCGGGCAGACCGTCCCCCCTTGCCCGGGTCTTCTTGCTGTGTGTCGCCGGACACACTCGCTGTGTCGCGAGCGCTGCCAACGCCGCGGCCGGCGCCGGGCAGGATGCGGGCACCGGGAACAAGCGGCCGGTGCGGAGACCCGCCGGCGCAGGCCCGAGGGACGGACACGAGACAGCGAGGGGTGCGCGAATCGGACCCCGTCCCGAGGTTCCGCGCCGATCCTCACCGGCCGTCTCCCGGGGAACGAGACTTCAAGGCGCTGCGGATGCCCCGTCTCCGCACCGCCTTTCCAACGGGGGCGCACTCCGCAGGGATGTGCGCGACGAGCCGGACCATCGCAGGCGGTCCGGCTCGATTGCCGTCCGGTGTTGCTAGAGTTCCGCGCGAGGGCCCCTAGCTCAACGGGTAGAGCACCGGACTTTTAATCCGGCGGACAGAGTTCGAGCCTCTGGGGGCCCACGTTTCGCACCGGGAAGTGATCCGGCTACCATCGAGCCATGAGTCGGGGGTTTCGCCGGGTGATCGCCGCGCACGCGATCGGCGTGGCGCTGATCGCGTGCGGCGGTGACGAGCCGCGGCCGGTCGCGAGCCCCGGCGAGGTCCCGAACGAGCGCGTCTCCACCAGCAACGCTCTTCCCCGCGAGTTCCCGGCCGGCTTCCCGTTGCCGCCGAAACGGACCGTGATGTACAGCGCCGTCTCGCCGATCGGTGCCGTCGTCTACTTCACGAGCGAGCTTCGAGGGGAAGCGCTCACCACGATGCTCCGCACCCAGCTTCCCGACAAGGGATGGAAGCTTCATTCGTGCGTCCGCAGCGAGGGCGGTCCCGAGCCGCTCTACACGGTCGTCGCGAGCCGAGGACGAACGGTCGCGACCGCGGTCGTGGGCTACGCCCCGGAGGCCGCATCCCGCATCCAAGGCCGCGTCTACACCTTCTTCGTGTCCGTCGCGACCGATGCGGCGCCGCCGGTCTCGGGATCGGACGAGTGCTGATCGTCGGCGGCGGAGCGGTCATCCCGCTCCGCCGCCGATACGATCTTCGGCTCAGTACCCGTTGGCGACGGGCACCGTGCCGCCGACCTCCCAGTCCGCCCAATCCGCGCGCTTCCACGACTGGCCGGTCTTCGAGTTAGTCAGCCCGAGCTGAATCAGGCTGTGGTACACCTCGTTATAGCCGGTGACGGTCGCCTGATCGGCGGCCAAGCCGGAGGCGGTGTTGATGTAGTTGACCCGCCGCTCCATGTCGCCGCGCACCAGGAACGCCGCGCCGGCGAACTTGTTCTGGTGCCAGACCGCACCGGGCGTTCCCGCGGGAACGACCTGCATGTACGGAGTGCCCTCGTTGATGACCCATGCGCCGATCGGCACGACGCCGGCCGCGAACGGCGAGACGCGATTGAGCCAGTGCGAGAAATCCGGGTCGCCGGGCTCGACGCGCGATCCGGCCGGATAGGTGACGCTGCCGATGGTGACGGCGACCGGACGGATGTGCACGCCCTTGGCGATGCCGGTGAACTGCTGGCGCACGCCCGTCGAGAGCATCGTGACGTCCACCTCGTAGATGCCGAACGAGCGCATCACGAAGGAGGGAACGACCTCTCGCGCGACGGGAGCGATGGCGGACGCCGGGGAGGTGTCGGCCGCGAACACGTCGAAGGCGATGTCCTTGATTAGCTGCCCCGCCATCGACGACAGGCTGCTCGGGTCGCGCATCACGAGCGCTCCGCACCAGCCGTACGCATCGCTGATCGGATAGGGCTGGATGTTGAACTGCGTGTCCTCCCGCTGGATGTCACCGTCGGAATTCTTGAACACGAGCTCGTCGATCCACTCCCACTGCATGTCGCGGCGCGCGACGTAATAGTTGCCCGCCTTATCGACCTGCATGTTCATGAACTGTGTTCCCGGCGCCACCGAGTACGCGAACTTGTAGAGGTTGGCGACGCCGTCGATGTTTGCACCCGTCCACGTCGCGAACGGCGTGGGCATCGGGAACTCGTCGGGATGGTAGGCCGTCGGGTCGAAGTCCGTGTGGATGTCGTGAGGCGGATCCGGAGTCAGGAAGTCCGCCTCGACGGAGTCGACGTCCTGCGTGAACGACGGCCGCTCGAAATCGAATCCCTTCGTGCCCGTGACGGGTGAGGTCACCTGAAAGTCGTTGACGCTCGCTCCGCCGGGGCCGCTCATGAACCCCTCGCGGGTGATGGCGTTCGAGTAGTCCCAGAACGTGATCGTCCCGGTTGCGGCGTACTTGCTCGGGTCGATCGTCCACACCCACTTGTGCGGATCGTCGGCGTCCTGGATGAACGGGGGCGGACCCCCGGATCCCAGACGCTCTTCGTAGGGGAAGGACGGGAACTGCGGTGGCCCGGCCTTCCCGAATCGTGACGCCGACGCGGGCCCGGTCGCGGTGATCGACATCATCAATCCGACGACGATCGCGATCGCGGGTGCGCGGCGCAGGCTGCGAACGAGTGCACTCATGCCTGATTCCCCCCGGTTGATCTGGTAACGGTTCGACTGCGGTGCGTGCTCACCTCCTCAGCTCCGGCGCTACGGCGGTGTGACGAAAAGCATTGAATGCGGTTTGGCCCGGCCATAGGTTCCGTGCGGCCAGATCGGCCGGTCGAACGACACGCACGCGTCACCGGTGTGCTCGTCACGGAAGCCGCCGTCGATCGAGAGCGATCCGCCGGCGGCGACGTCCACCATGCACAAGCCGTGGTTGCCGTCGAGACCCGACCGTCCGACGAAGTAGTTCGACACGGCGATGCGCGTCACCGAGGTCAGGCGGCCGGGTGCGCTCGACAGAGAGAAGTTGTCGATCGCACCCCAGTGCGGTCCGCCGGTCGTCGCGTCGGCGAGCTCGACCACACCCGCCACCGACGGGCACGACGGCTCCGAGCCGCCGGCGACGACCTCGGCCGCCGTGTCGATCGTGCAGATGGTGGTCGAGTCGAGCGTCCACTGCGACGGCGGGATCGCGACCAACGAGCGGATGTCGATCGCGATGAGCATCTTGGGCACACCCGGATCGGACGGCCCCAAGGTTCTCGCGTTGCGGCCGATCACCGTGTGGAACAGGGTCGTGTCGTCGGGGCTGGTCTGCAACCAGCCGCCGCCGGTGCATCCCTGTACGCGGCCGACGTCCGGATCGAGCGCGTTCGCCGCGACGCTCACGTCGAAGACCTGCCGCCACATCGGGTTCTTCACCGTGATATCGGCCGAGTAGTAGATCTGCCCGCCGCACATGCTCTGCGCGAACGCGCCGCGGTGCTGCGGCACGTTCGTGACCGTGGTCTCCATGATCCCCATCACGCCGCGCGCGTCGACCTGCGGCGGAGGATCGAAGGCCATCGAGCCACGCGGCATCACCGACACCGAGTGCAGCACCGGCCGGTTGCGGTCGCGAATGTCCCACACGCGGACGGTGTCGCGGAACACGTTCGGGTCCGGCGCCGAGACCGGATCGATCGGGACGTTGCGCGGCTCCGCGTAGTCGGAGGTGATCATCACGTGCAAGTCTTCACGGACCTGAATGCCGTGCGGGTTCGCGCACGACGGCCGCGCGAGCGGAGGATTGGACACGCACTGCGCGGGCCGGCCGGCGTCGTTGGGATGCGGCTGGTTGAACGCTCCCGCGGCCGACGTCTCGGACAGGACCTTCGCGTCGGGCGAGATACGCACGATCGATCCGGGCGTGCCGGCGAACCCGTTCGAGATCCCGCCGTTGCAGCGCGGGTCTCCGGCCACGTTGGGGCCGCCCATGTACGTGCCGTACGCAGTGCCGTCCGAGAGCACCCAGTAGGCGTCCGGCACGGATCCGCACGGGGTGTCCAGCGGCTCGACGACGCCTTCGAGCCGCACGTCCGGGATCGAGTCCACGTCGAAGACGAACGTCCGGTCGCTGAACAGCCCGCCGGCGAAGATCCGGTCACCCGGGCTCCACGCGTACTGCATGTGGTGCGGCTCGTTTTCGAGCAACGAGACCGGCAGCGTGCGAACGACCTTCCCGTAGGAGGCCGACGACGGATCCGCGTCCACGACGGCGAGGAAATCCGGCCCGGCCGCCAGGTCGGCTCCCGCTTCGATCGCCAGATCCGGCGCGCCCGCACGCGCATCTCCCGCGTTCCAGTCCCCGGCCCAGACCACCAGATACGACGACGACGGCGACGCGGGCGCCGCCGTCACGAGGGTCGAAGCGACAAGGACCAGCGCAATGGCCGGTCCGGCCGCGGCGCGGCCTCGGTCCGATAGACGCATCGGTCCCTCCCTCCGGCGCCCCTCGGCGCCCCATCCGGTCCGGTCCGGTCCCCCCGGCAGTCGCTCGATGGCGTCGAAGAGTGCGGCGTCCGCGGCTCCGGAGAGGGAACGGAGTCCCACTCCTTCTAGGGATACTCCTATTCCGGACTATTGACCACAAGGGGGAAATGCCCGCTCTTGCGAGGGAAGACCGCTCCCTCTTATGGGGGAGTGGGCGGGGAAATCGGGGCAACCTACGCCTTGCGCTTCTCGAACCAGAGCGGTGTGAGGTCCTTGGGGTCGCCGTTGTAGTTCGTGAAGATCTCTTCGCCGGGCTCGATGTCGCGCAGGGCGATGAACTCGTAGACCTGCTCGCGAAGCTTGAAGTCGAATCGGGCGTTGGGCTTGGGCGAGTGGTTGTAGATCATCCCGTAGCCGAGCACGATCGCCACGTCTTCGAGGTCCCGGCCCCAGTCGAACGCATAGTCGCCCAGGATCGTCTTCTCGATGTGCTTCCAGTGCCGCTTCGGAATCGGGATCACCGGCGACCGCTCGATGACCTCACCTCCCGCGATTCGCTCGGTCGCGAACACGCCGCGGCCTTTGCCGCGAGACTTCCCGACCCGGACCTTTGCGACGACGCTGGGGTGGCTGCTCACCGGTGACGACTCTCCTTCGACGGTTTCGAAAGGCCATAGGGTACGCGCTGGCGCCCGCACAGGGCAGGCGCCCGGACGCCCCGCGCCGCCGCCGGGTAGAATCCGCGTCAGGCCCCCATCGTCTAGCGGCCTAGGATGCCGCCCTTTCACGGCGGAGATCGCGGGTTCGAATCCCGCTGGGGGCACCAAATGGTTCTTATTCGAACCGCGGTCAAAGAGAACAGGGCCGGGGTTCTTCAGTTCCTTCTCTAGCATTTTTACGAGGTCGTCGGAGAGTAGTTCCGCGAAGGGCTGTGCCAGTCGCGCGCCGACGACCCTGAGCCCGTCCCAGAGCACCCTCTCGAAGAACGACTGGTTGAACTGTCGCCGGACGTGATCGGGGGATTCGATGTAGGCGCGATAGCAGTCTCCGGCGTAACCGAGTGCGATGTCGAGGTTCTCCTCGACCCGCTCGAGATCAACGGAAATATTTTCGAGAACGGCTTCGGCTTCCGCGACTTCGCGGTTGATCCGATCCTGCTCGCTCTTTAAGAGATCGAGCGCTACAGCGCCGCCGTAGTGGGCGTGAAGCAGTTTCGTACGTTGGTCTCTGAGTTTGGCGATCCGTGCAATCTGACGTTTCTCTTCGCGCTCGCTCGTCCGTCGCAGCTTGGCTGCAAAGGCGAGGAGCCCGGTGCGGATCTTTTCGACCCGGTCGGGTTCGAGCTGGATCGTCTGGTAGTAGTCGGCAACGGCGCGTTCGACTTTGTCGGCCAGGACGTACTTCGTCGGGCAGGGTTCGCCGCGGCTGCGCCCGAGGCAGAAGAAGTAGAGGTAGCGTCCCTTGGCGTTGGTGAGGCAGAGTCGGGCTCCGCACCGGCCGCAGAAGACGGTGCCTTTGAGGTGAATCGCGACGGGTTTATCGGAGACTCGATTCTTACGATCGCATCCTTGCGTGATGGCTCGATCCAGTGATGTCAGCCTCCTTCGTCGAATGAGTTTACGGTGTGGGGAGCATGTCGGTCAGGATCAGTTGCTGGGGTGCGGCGCCGCTCGGCGCCGCTTCTTTGTTTTCGGCCCGCCATGCGGCTTCATATTCGTCGGGTGGGATATTGCCGATCGAGCCGAGGAGCCGGCGATTATTGAACCAGTCGATGTATTCCAGTGTGGCGAATTCGACGTAATCGAGGTTGCGCCACGGACCCTGGTGGTGGATGAGCTCGGTCTTGTAGAGGCCGATGATCGTCTCAGCGAGCGCATTATCGTAGCTGTCGCCGACGGAGCCGACGGAGGGTTCGATGCCGGCGTCGGCGAGCCGTTCGGTGTAGCGGATCGACAAATATTGCCCAGGTTCAACGGGTCGTTGCAACACAGCCTTGTTCTACGGACTTTACGTGTTCATCGAAGGCTTCTGCTGGCGTCTTCCATCCGAGTGTCTTTCGCGGCCGCCGGTTGAGTGCATCGGCGACTGCGTCTATCTCGTCGGCGGTCCAACGGGAGAGGTCAGTGCCTTTCGGAAAATATTGGCGCAGCAGTCCGTTGGTGTTTTCGTTCGTGCCGCGCTGCCACGGGCTCTGCGGATCAGCGAAGAAGACTGGGATTCCGGTCTCGACCTTGAACGCTGCGTGCTGGGAGAGTTCCTTGCCCCGATCCCATGTGAGGGATCGGCGCAAATGCTCTGGCAGCGTCGTCATTACCGACGCGAGAGCGTTCTTCATCGTGACCGCGCCGTAGCCTGCGAGCGCCGGCCCGTTCTTGGTTCGCGGCACGACGCCGTATCCAACTTCTCGTGGGAGATGGATCAGCATCGTGAACCGGGTTGTGCGTTCCACGAGCGTACCGATCGCGGAGCGATGCAATCCGATGAGCAGATCGCCTTCCCAGTGCCCGGGAACCGCTCGGTCTTCGACTTCGGCGGGACGCTCACTGATCATCACTTCAGGCGTGACATGCGCCCACGTCTTCTGCCGAGCGCGCGCTCGGGGAACGCGCAAGGCTCGTCCGGTGCGCAGACACGCGACGAGCTCTCGCTTCAGCGCACCACGGCCTTGCACGTAAAGCGCCTGGTAGATCGCTTCGTGGCTGATCCGCATGGACTCATCATCAGGGAAGTCGATCCGGAGGCGTTTGGAGATCTGCTCCGGGCTCCACCCCTGCACCCATCGGCGGTCAGCGCGATGCGGCTTGCTGCGACCCTTCCGTTCCCGCGTCACACCGGGGCCAACGGCGTGACCGTCGGGGCGGTGCACCAAGCCCGACAGCCGGTCTTGCACATAGTCGCGCAGCTGCTCGTTGGTGGCCAGCTTTGCCTTCTTAGGCCGGCGAGCCCGGCGCTCGGCATGCCATTGAGCAATCGACGCCTTGTATTCCATGCGCCAGGTTCGCAGCGAAGCGTTGCGACGCAGTTCTCGAGATATCGTCGACGGACTCCGACCCAGGCGTCGAGCGATTTCCCGAACGCAAAGACGTTGCGCGCGCAGCAGCGCGATATCTTCACGCTCGGAACTGGATAGATAACGACCCGAGACGGTTGCAGGCAGACACGGATTCATGCCGCCAGCATGCCGAAACCAGCGAAAAGCGACGGGAGGCGAGACACGCGCCTCCGCAGCCGCCTCCTCCGTCTTCAGCCCGCGTGCGATCGCTGCCCAGAATGCAACCCGGTCCTCACGCCACGCCACCGTTGGACGTCCCGGCGACGGAATCTGTCCTCGATACAGCTGCGCCGCCCGCTGCCGCTCCCGCATCGTTGCCATCCAACACCTCCACTATCAAGGTGTTGCGACGACCAGTTGATTCCGCCTTGACTGCCCCTGTCGGAGTGATGAATCAACGCGTTCAGAGCAGGCTGACGTTGCCAGATCGCCATCTCGAGCGCGTCGAGGGCAAGATCGCTGCGAAGCGAGTTCGAAGCGCGCCACCCGACGATCATGCGGCTGAACACATCGACGACGAAGGCCACGTAGACGAACCGATTTTCCATCGTCGCGACGTAGGTGATGTCGGCAACCCAGAGCTGGTTCGGACGCGCCGCTTTGAAGGTGCGGTTGACCAGATCTGCGGCGCGTTGCAGCGATTCGTCGCTGATCGTCGTGCGACAATACCGGCCGCGGCGCACCCCACTGATCCCCAGGTCACGCATCAGCCGGCGGACGGTGCAGTTCGCCGCGCGGATCCCTTCCCGGTTGAGCTGCCGCCAGACCTTCGGCGCGCCGTAGACGCCCTTGTTGTTCTCACGCCAGACGCGGCTGATCTCGACCTTCAAATACTCATCGCGGACCGCACGTTTCGACGGCGCCCGGTTCTTGGCATCGTAGTAAGTGGACGGGGCGATCGGCAGTTGCGCGCAGATCGGCTCGACCCCGAACCGTTCCTTGTTCGCATCGACGTAGGCGATCATCGCTTTTGTGGGCGGTCGAGCTCCGCCGCGAAAAAAGCCGATGCCGACTTCAAGATCTCATTCGCGCGACGCAGCTCGAAGTTCTCTCGCTCGAGCTGCTTCAAACGCGTGCGCTCGTCGGTCGTCAGACCCGGCGTCTTGCCGTTGTCGATCTCGAACTGCTTGACCCATGCGCGCAGCGTCTCAGGGTGAAAGCCCATCTTCGCCGCGACCGACTTGGTCGCCGCCCATCTCGATCCGTGCTCCTCGACACTGTCCAACACGAGCCTGCAGGCCCGTTGACGAACCTCCGGAGGTACCCTGCTGTTCCTGGCCATGGCCCCATCCTTCCACGGATTGGAGCCTCCGGATTACCCGTCGCGATTCAGTTCAGGTGCTTAACGCATCCACAAGTCCCGGAGAATTTGAGAACGACGCTGAACTCACGGATCGCATCCTCGTACAGGAACTTCAACTTACTTGGAACGCAACCAGGGCACTATGGCTGGCGACTGAGCGTGCTATCGCCTTCGGCCTTACGATCATTGGCGCAGCATCTGCGGCAGGAGTTCGTGACCATTTGACGGAGGTCAAGTTGTTCCTTCCTGTCGCGCTCGCGCTGATCTACGGGTACGGGCTGAACATGATGCACGAGATGATGGGAATTGCCTCGTACAGAGGAAGGCTCGAACGGATCGCACGGATGCGCGGCGACCTCGACTTCGCGATGTGGGAGAGTGGAATCGCAGCCAAGGCGATTGTCTTTCGTGCTCCACAACTGGCCGCCTTCGCCATTCCCGCGCTGCTCTACCTCGCCGCGACCGTTGTCAGTCTCGTTACCGCGATTCGCTACAGCGGGAGCTATACGAGGTGGGTGAACTGGCTGGTGCCGATACTAGATGCGGCATTGCTGATCATCCTCTTGATCGCGCTGGTGAGCGTCATGGGCGTGGGCGCTCGTGTTCAAGCGGCGATCATAGGTGACGAAGCAAGGATCGATTCTGACTCTGGCGAAAAAGATCATGAGTAGAGTGAGGCCTCTTTGAGAGTCCGCTTCGCCTGGTTTTTTGCAGGCTCGCCGGGTGCTGGAGCACCGATGTTTAGCGTGAGTCTTTGAGATGTCGATTGGATATCATCGAGCGATGACAGCGCGGCCACAGCGCGATCGCTGCCGTCGTGGCGGTGGGTTTGACCAGGGCGCGCCCAGGCCGATGTGGGACTAAATCATCAGACGGTAGAGCGGTTCGTAGCCTCCACGATCGCTGGTGACGCCCGCATGGGATGTAACGAGCCAGGCAACCCCTCTCTTATCGACAATCATCTCCTGAATATCCGGGTCGGCGATCGAGAATTGCGTGGCTGGTGCGTCTCCGCGGTAATCGGAGAACGAGCCCCTGCCGAAACCTTCCCGGTGAGGGAAAGTCACTCTGTCCATTTGGTCATTTCGCGGGTCCATGCGATGAACGACGACACGTCCCTCTTCCATAACCCACACCCAGATCCGTTCCCCATGCGTGGTGAGCGCGCGGGGCGGCACCTTTCCGATCGCCCGCGAGTAGATGGACCGGCCATCGGTGGAGTTCGCTGCTCCGACTCGATCTCGATCGTCGGTATAGGCTATTGCGGTCTCATTGAGCGGAGCGATTTGCCGAGCGGCAACCTTTCCGGATCGTGGCTTCCAGTCTCGCGAATCAAGCAGCGCGAGCTTGGGCGCCGCCGACGAGGAGCCGCCAGCGATGCCGTTGACCGCAATTCCGTGGGAGGAGGTAACTGTGATGCGTTTCTCGGTGGTGGTCACGACGTCGCCGAGAGAAATCACTTCCCACCGCGTCTCATCCACGACGAAGCGGTAAGCCGAAGGAGCCCCATCGACAGTGACCCAGACCGCACTCGATTGATCGATTGCGAGCGCGACAGCCATCCTCGCCGTTGAGCCTTCCTCCGGATCGGCAAGAACCGTCGGAGCGATCTCCCAGGACTCAAACGACCCGTCGGACGGTCGAAATCGAACCAGGTTCTGGTCCCATGCCATCCAGAGGTCGCCATTTGCGTCGATGGCCATGGCATTGCCAATTCCCAATGTCCGGGACGTAAGCGGGCTCCGGTGCTGGATCGTCTCTCGAGTGGTGATCCGGTACTCGGTGAGCTCGACGAGCTTTTCCTCAAGCGCTGGAAGACGAGGATCTGCCGGGGCTGTGAGAATCCAGATCGAGTCCCGACGAGGGTCATACACGGCTTGGCGGAGGCCCTGGTGAATCTCGATGGAGACAGGGGTCCATCGCGCTTCGGTGAGTGATTGTCGCTCGATACTGCGCCCGCAGGAGCTGGTTACCACAATCATCGACACAATTAGTCCCAGCATCCATTGCGCCGGCCGGGCAGCAGCTTTCGCACTCGAAGGCATCATGGAGCACCCCCTACTGGCGGTAGGTGACGAAATTGTAGAACGCGTTATCGACCGATATGACATATCGAGGTGCAATCCCGTTTTCCTGACCGGTCGATTCGTCGTATCGGCTCGTGAAGCCGGCCGTCAAGGACGTATCCCAGGGCTCCCAGCCGTTAACGCCGAGAACCTTGAGAGAGCTTGTCTCCGATAAGTTCGCGGAGCCATATCGTGATAGCGGCATGTTTATGGAAGGAGCCTGAGGATTCTCTTGCTTGGAGCGATTGAGAATTTCGGTTCCTGCCAGCATCGCAGCGGTTGTCGGAAACTGAAGTGCGCACTGACTCGCGCGGACTGAACCGTTTAGCCAGACTCGCCAGCAGTCAGTCGAAGGACTCCCGCCGCGCCGAATGCACTCCAACGAGCAATCACCGAGTGTCCCTGTGTACCAGCCGATCGCGATTAGCACCGAGCGGATCGTGCCTCGCGCGTGGTATGCGACCACGGCGCCGTTTTCATGGTCTATGCGGCAGTCGTTCATTGCCGGCACCGTCTCCGGCGCGATGATGCGCCCGGAGATTCCACGCCACCCAAAGTATGCATCGACCAGCGGCCCAGCCGAATCATGGCGGTAGAAACCTTGCACTACTGACGTCCATTCCAAGGCGTAATGATAAGGCGAGTGATTAGCCAGAGCGACACGTGCGTCAAAAAGAATGGCCGCAGCAAGAACAGATAGCGACCCAACGGATAGGCCGGCAATACGAAGCTTCATCGTGTTCTCCCCAGTCCGCATGCTCGCGGCCCGAAAGCGTTTGGGGCACTCCCAACGGGGTAGATACGAATACTTCGAGGGGTGTGAAGCGAGCCATGGACCATCAAGACCCGGACAGGATCGTCGATCTTCGCGAGGCTCGCCTCGGTGATCACATCTGCGTCGGCTACGACGATGATCGTTTCTTCCGCCGTACCGCCACCGAGTTCTTCGCTGCTGGGATCGAAGCCAGCGAGCGAGTCGGGTTCTTCGCTCCTCCGCCGAAGCTGGCCGAGCTCACCGCGTGGCTTTCGGCCTCCGGCATCGACGTGAACCGGCTTGCTTCGCGGGGACAGATCGTTCTCGGCGACGTCTCGGCGGCTTATCTGCCGGACGGGGCGTTTGACCCGAAGCGCCGGATCGAAAGCTTCTCGGCGAGCATCGACGAAGCGCTGGCCGATGGGTTCACCGGCTTTCGCGTCATCGGCGACGTCGCCTCGATCATGGACCGGCAGGACGTACGGGCCGAATGGCTCTCCTACGAGCTGCGGGCCGATCTTCTCGCCGCGCGCAAGCCCATAGCGGCGCTGTGTTCCTTCGATCACCGCGTGTGTCCCGAGCAGGTCGCCCTCGAAGCGGCCGCCGTGCACTCGTATCGGTACGGCGACGTCGCCGAGCCGCCGCCGTTCCGCATCGTCGCCGGCGCCGGGGCCGGCCTGCGCATCGAAGGCGAGATCGATTTCGGCTCCGCCACCTCCGTGGCCAAGCTATTGCTCAATGCGAGCGAGGACGCGGCTCCGGCGATCGACGTGTCGGATCTGGCGTTCATCGACGCGGCGGGCATGCGCGCCCTTGCGAGCGGGGCCGTCGCATTGCTTCAGCGACATCCCGGCGTCCAGATCCGCGGTGGATCGCAGATCTTCAAGCGAATGTGGGACCTCATGGGGCTCGACCGGTTCGAGACGATCGCGGTGAGATGACATGAGCAACCGTCTGCTCACCCACGACGCTCTCATCTACGACTCGGAGCCGGCGTTCGTCGAAACGGTCGTTCCGTTCATCGAAGAGGGCCTCGCGGCAGGCGAGGGCATCCTCGTCGCCACGTCTCCCGGCAACACGGCCTTGCTACGAGAGGCGATGAGCGACGACGGCGGCCGGATCGTCTTTGCCGACGGCTCAGATGTCTATCAACGGCCGGAGACGGCCGTCGCGGCCTACGACTCGGCGCTCCGCTCGCTCGCCGCCCAGGGTTACCGGGCGGTGCGCGCCATCGGCGAGGTGCAGCACGGCACCGGCCGACTCGAGCGGTGGCTCCCCTACGAGCCGGTCGCCGACCGCGTCTTTTCCGACCGGCCGCTCTGGGTCGTCTGCCCGTACGACGCACGAACCCTGCCTGGATGGCTCATCGAGCACGCAAAACGTACCCACTCCTTCATCTTCGGCCCACAGCGAGAGCGAAGCCGGACGTTCGTCGAGCCGGAGCAGCTGATGGCCTCGCTTCGCCCTGCGCCGTCGGATCTGGTGCCGAACGGCCCGCCCCTGGTGCAGCACGCAGCCCGCGGCAACCTGCGCGAGCTGCGCTCGGCGATCATCGCGAACACCAAAGGGGCCGAGCCGCAGGTCGCCGAGCGCATCGTCACCGTCGTGAACGAGCTTGCAACCAACGTGATCAAGCACGGCGGCGGGACGGCGTACGTATCGCTGTGGAAGGTTCCGGCCGGATACGTGGCCGACGTTGTGGATCCGGGCGGCCGCCTGGACGATGCATTTGCCGGCTACCGTCCCCCGCCGAACCCGGCCACAGGCGGCGTGGGTCTGTGGCTCGCGCGTCAGATGTCGGACGAGTTCACCTTGCTCGGCGGCCGAGGCCTCACGATTCGAGTCGGCTTCGAATCGCGCCCCGCATAGTCGCGAAGCTCACGATTCATTCGCTTCCTCCCCTTCACGGCCGACAGCCAACGGCTGCTTGCATTCCCGTCGTTTGTTCGCGCATCGCGAAAATGCTAGAAAGGCCGCTCAACGGCACGACGTGTTCGATTGCGGGCAGGACCAGACGGCCGTTCATCGGACAGGAACCGTGATGAATGTTCCCGAAACGGCGGGGCCGATCCCGTCCCGGCACGACCGAATCACGAGATCGGTCGTTGATTTCGAAAACGGTCGCACGCGACCCGGGTGAACGGTGGGGATAATCGTGAGCAAATTCTCTCTTTTGCGTCGAGCGTCGCTTCCCATGGCAGCGGTGCTCGTCGTCTCTGCATTCGCGGTCTTTCCAGGAGGACGGCAAGCCAACCTCGCGGCGGACTGTCCGGCGGGCTTCACGCCGGTCGGAGCGGAGGAGCGCCGCCTGTCGCAATGGGGCGACCTGCTCGAGGTTGATCTTCCACAGTCGCTCGGATGCGTGAACGACAAGCATCCCGAGTCGCTGCGCGAGCTCGAGGCGCTCGCGGCCCAGCGCGCCGCCATCCAGACCGCGCCGAACGGCATCACGCCCGCAGGCGCTTTTCAGCGCGCCATGAACGAGCGTCGCACCATGCTGGCGAACGGCCAGAGCCGCGCGAATCAGTTCAACTGGTATCCGGTCGGCGAAGGCCCGCTGCAGGCGGCCGATGCCGGCTATAACTCGGTGAACGGGCTTGGCAACGTCGAGCTCGCCGCGCGCATCACCACGTTCGACTACATCCCGGCCGGCGACAAGTTCTACCCGGACACGCTGCTCGCGTCGGTTTCCTACGGCGGCGTGTGGATGAGCGACGCGTCCGCGCGGTCGTGGACCTCGATCGGCGACTCGCTGCCGACGCAGATCGTCGGTGCCGTCGCGTACACGCCGGCGAACCGCGGCACGATCCTCGCGCTCACCGGGGACGGGTCGTTCGGGAAGGACAGCCGTGAAGGCGCAGGCGCGTACTACACGAACGATCTCGGTCTGACCTGGAAGCGCGCCACGGGCGTGCCGGACGAGGCGTTCGGCTTCAAGCTCGCGGTCAACAAGGCCGACCCCCGCATCGTCTACGCAGCGACCGGCTCGGGCCTGTACCGCTCCACGGACGGCGGCCGTTCCTACGCCAACGTCAACCTGCCGACCGGCGAGTGCGCGGGTAAGTCGAACCGCGTCCGCGCATGCTTGCTGGCCAACATGGTGACCGACGTCGTGGTGCAGGAACCGGGTGGCACCACCAACGCCAACGGTCACGCGGTCATGGCGGCGGTCGGCTGGCGCGGCGGCATGATGAAGAACCCCGACGGTACGGTCCAGTCGCCGGCGAACGGCATCTACACCTCGGCCGACGGCAAGCCGGGATCGTTCACCAAGAGCGCCGCAACGGGATTCGCGCCGCAGGAGCGCATCGGCCGGCTCGAGCTCGGCGCGGCCATCGGCCCGAATCAGAACCACAACTACGTCTACGCGATGGTGCAGGACGCCGTGCTGCTGCGGGGCGGGCTGCCCGGCATCGACGCGCCGGGCGCGGATCGAACGGTTCGCGTGCCCACCGTCTTCAACGGCATCTACGTCACGAGCGACTTCGGTCAGACCTGGCGGCTCGTGGCCGACCAGGCGGCCTTGCAGCATCCGGCGACGGGCTCGGCACTCGCGGTCGTCGCGCAAGGCCTGTCCGGCTACGGCCCCGGCGTGCAGGCTTGGTACAACATGTGGCTGCGTCCCGACCCGACGCGTTCGATCGGGGGCATCCCGACCCGGCTCGTGTTCGGGCTCGAAGAGGTCTGGCAGAACGAGCTCAACGTCCCGATCACCGGGCCGACCTCGTTCAAGGTGATCGGCCGCTACTTCTCGGGCGAGACGTGCATGTTCCTGTCCGGCGTGCCCGCATGCCCGACCAACCGCGGCGAGGCGCTCACCCACACCACGACGACGCACCCCGACCAGCACGACGGCCTTTTCATCCCCGACGGCAACGGCGGCGTGACGCTCGTGGCCGGCAATGACGGCGGCGCCTACGCGCAGCATGTCGGGGCGGGCCAGGAGTTCTCGAACAACCGCTGGGGCGTCGGCAACAACCGCGGCTTCGACACGTTGCTGCCCTACGACGCAGTGCGCTCGGCGGACGGCACGGTTTGGATGGGCTTGCAGGACAACGGCACCGCGAAGATCGTGGACATCAAGAAGAACGGCCGCGTCATCGAGAAGGGCCGCAAGATCATGACCAAAGGCGGCGACGGCTTCTTCGTCGCCGTGCACCCGACGAACGGCAACATCGCCTACGGCGAGTACGTCGGCGGCGCGATCGCGGCCACGACCGACGGCGGAAAAACGTGGAGCGAGATGTCGCCGCCGATCACGAATGCGCAGTTCTCGAACCCGTTCGTGATGGACCCCAAGGATCCCGATCATCTGATGATCGCCGGGCGTCAGGTCGTCGAGACGGGCTCGGGCCCGGGAACGTCCGCCGACGACTGGGCGAAGGTCTTCGACCTGGGGACGGCCAAGAAGCCGGGCGATCCGACGGCGGTGCCCGCGCCGGACGACCCGGTCAACCAGATGACCGCGATCGACCTGAACGGCTCGGCGGCCTACGTCGGCTTCTGCGGCACCTGCGACGTGCTCAACAACCGCAACCCGTTCAAAAGCGGCCTGGCGACCAATGTCGGAGGATCGAAGCCGCCGAAGCGCTTCAGTTCGCAGGGCTGGCACTTCGCGAAGGCGGCAGGCCTTCCCAACCGCTACATCACCTCGATCAAGATCCACCCGACGAACCCGAAGATCGTCTGGGTCACGCTGGGCGGCTACGCGCGTCCGTGGACGCCGCCGGGCAAGCTCGGCGCGAAGAACGACGGCGTGGGCTACGGCCACGTGTTCGTTTCGACGGACGCCGGTGAGACGTTCAAGGACATCTCGGCGAACCTGCCGAACGTGCCGGTGAACTGGATCGAGAAGCGGGACCGCGAGATCATCGTCGCCACCGACATCGGTGTCTACATCTCGAAGCCCGACGTAATCTGCGAGCACTACCACTGGCGCAACTGCAACAAGTACGAGGTGCTCGGCAACAACTTGCCGCTCGCGCCCGTGTACACGATTCGTCTTTCGCACGGCGACCCGAACCTGCTCATCGCGGCCACGTACGGCCGCGGCGTGTGGAGCTACCGGTTCGGCGACCCGCGTCAGACGGCCGGCAGCACGGGGAGCAAGCCGCTTCCGGCTCCGAAGTTTCTCGGCAAGACGCTCGCCGAGTTCGGCTTCGAGACCGGCGACGAAGGATGGACGGCGAAGTCGAACAGCGACACGAGCTCGTGGCGTCGCGGCCAGCCCGGCCACCAGTCGGGCTTCAGCTTCCAGAACATTCCCTACGGGGACGCCGCGAGCGTGTCGCTGATGTCGCCGAAGATCGCATTGCCCGAGCGCAGCACCGTGAAGGTCAGCTGGTATGAGCTCCGCGACACCGAGCCGTGCTGCGACTTCTTCACGATGGACTGGTCGAGCGACGGCTACGTCTGGAAGCCTGTTCGGTCCATCGACGGGATGAACCCAGAGTTCCCCGAGTTCGGCAAGACCACGGTCACGTTCGTGGCACCGAAGGGCGAACTGTACCTGCGGTTCCGGGTGACCAGCGATCAGCTCGTGTCGTTCCCGCCCTACAGCGGGGTGGCGCTCGACAACGTCAAGATCGAACGGTAGCCACCGAAACGCACTACGACCGGGCTGCGGAGTCCTCGAACGGATTTCGCAGCCCGGTCAGCGTTCCGGCCCCCGCCGGTTCGGGCGGTTCGGGCGGCTCGGGCGGCTCGAGCCGGCCTTCGTCCTCGCCGCGGACGACGACGAGCGGTCCGGGAAGGGGCCGCTCGATCATCCAGTCCGCGGGATCCAGCGCGCGTCCGTCGAACCAGACCTCGAAATGAAGGTGCGGGCCGGTGCACCAGCCGGTGCACCCGGCGAAGCCGACGACGTCACCCGAGCGAACCACGTCACCGGGGGCGACGGACACGAGCGAAAGATGCGAAAGAACCGTCGCGATCCGCCCGCCGTGGTCGATCACGACCGACAGACCGAACGGCCCGGCCGGCCCGGCGGCGAGCACGGTACCGTCCCGGGGTGCGAGAAGAGCCGTGCCTTCCGTAGCGGCGATGTCGGTTCCGGTGTGGAGCGACCGGTAGCCGTAGATCGGATGGATGCGCGGCCCGAACGGCGAGGTGACCGGCCCCTCGACCGGCGCGAACACGAACCGCTCCAGGACCGCCGCCGGCGACTGCCCGCGTTGCGCCTCGCCGATGATGCGCGCGAACTCCGCCGAACCGGCTCCGTAGGAGCGGACGACCTCGTCGAGCAAGGCGCGCATCTTCAGGGTCAATGCGTTCAGGACGGCATGCTCGGCGCGGATGCGCTCACCGGCCTTCGACAGCGCCGCCGACGCGGCGTGGACGGCATCGCGCTCGGTTTCTAGACGAACCTGAGCGGTTCGCAGCGCGTGGACCACGTCGACGCGGTCACCCAACAGCGCCGTCATGTAACCGCGGGCGCGGCCGGCGTCCTCGAGGTTGCCCGCAGCGAACACGATCGCTTCGCTCCACGCGGGCGCCATATAGAAGTCCCCGGCCTGCTCACGCACGGCTTCCTCGGCTTCGGCGACAGCGGCGCCTGCGTCCAGGACGGCCTGCTCGGCGGCGGCGAGCCGCTCGGCGGAGAGCTTCTCTTCCGCCAGCCATCGCGCGAGCCGCCGCTCGACCTCGGCGAGCCGGACGCGGACCGCTTCGATCGCCACGGCGAGGCGGTCCATCGGGGTGTCTCCCGAGAGAGTCGCGCCGGGCAAGAGCTCTCCCAGCTCGTCGAGCAACGCGCGCGCGGCCTGATCGTCGGCAGAGGAAACCGTCTGCACCGGAGACGGCGAGGGCGCTCGCGTCGGCGCAGCGACCACGGGCGAGGCCGGGGCCGTCGCCGGCGATGCGGTCGAAACGCCCGCCTCGTCGTCGCGGGTCTCCGTCGCCGCAGGAG
>DATLFO010000173.1:0-2239 GCA_035541035.1 Actinomycetota bacterium | reverse complement strand
TCGCGGCCACGCGACCTTCGACGCCTACGGCGACTGCGTCTACTACCCCGACAACGTCAGCGTCGCCATCGGCGCCGGGGTCGTCGTCCTCGACGTGTCCGACCCGAGCAATCCCGTGAAGACCGACTACCTCACCGCCCGCGCGATGCGAAGCCCGGGCGAGTCGCTGCGCGTCAACCGCGAGCGCGGGCTCCTGGTCGCCAATTACTACGCGTTCCCCCCGCCGTATACGGCCGACGGCGGGATCGAGCCGCCGGAGATCATGCGCGCACTCGCCGTCTACGACGTGTCCGAGGACTGTGCCCACCCGCGCTTGCTCGCCGACGTCATCTTGCCCACGCAAGCCGGGCACGAGGGGTGTTTCCAGCCCGACGGCATGGTCTATTACAGCTCCGCCGGCACCATCACTCCCATCGACCTCACGGATCCGGCGAACCCGCGCGAGATGACCGTCCCGTGGCTGCCCGCGGACCCGTTGCCCGCGGTATTCCACGGTTGCTCGATCTCGGACGACGGCACGCGCGGCTACTTCGCCGATGCCGCCAACAACCAGATGCTGATCGTGGACACCTCGGAAGTGCAGGCGTTGATCCCGGGAGCGCAGATGCGCGTCCTGGGACGGTTCTCGACGCCGAGCGAACTCCAGCAGTCGGCCATCGCGATCACCTTCGACGGTGCTCCCCACGTGTTGCTGTTTACCGAGGCGAAGTATCCGTCCAAAGTCTGTGTTCCGGGCCAGCCGAACTTCGGTTACCCGCGAATCATCGACGTCGGCGACGAGACCCATCCGGTCGAGGTCGCGAAGATCCAAGCCGAGGTCGTTCTGTCCCGGAACTGCTCGCAGGTGGCGGCCGATTGGGCCCCGCAGACGCGCGGTGCGGATCGAGGCGACGCAATCAATGTCGGGATCTCTGCCGTCTTCTTCGGTGGGTACGACTCCCACTACTGCAACGTCGATCGTCCACGAGACCCCACGCTCCTGGGGTGCGGCCAGATGGGCTCGGGGATGCGCGTGTACGACCTCCGCGACCCGCACGCGCCAATCGAGATCGCCTACTACAACACCGGAACGCGGAGCCTGGACGATCCGACGCTGGATTGGGCTTGGTCTCCGCCCGTGTTCCGCACCGACCTCGGTCAGATCTGGTGGTCGACGTTCGCCGAAGGGTTCCACGCCGCGAAGTTCCGCGACGGCGTCATGCCGCTCGAACGGGATACGCCCGCTATCGGCACCACGATCCGGTCCGCAAGGGGGGCATGATCATGAGACGCCTGCTGTTGCTGTTGGTTTCGGTTCTGCCGGCGACGTCGACGGCCGTCGCCCGGCCTTCGACGTGTGTGCAGATCAACGTGCCGGTCTCGCTCACCGCGGGAGCACCCGCCGATCAAACGATCTGGACCGCGCTGTGCCGGCCGGCCGGAGCGCAGACGGTCCATGTGCTTCAATCCGGAGCGACGTACGGGGCCGCGCATTGGGACTTCCCGTACCGGCCGGCCCAGTACTCGTACGTTCGCGCCCTGAACGGATCCGGCATCGCGACCCTGAACGTCGATCGTTTGGGGATCGGTCGAAGCAGCCATCCGCCGAGCGCCCTGGTGACCGTCGACGCGAACGCGTTCGTCTTGCATCAACTGATCGCCGGACTTCGAAACGGCGGTCTCGGCACGAACCGCTTCCGGCCGTTCGCGAAGGTGGTGACGGTCGGGAATTCGCTGGGATCCGTGATCGCGGTGACGGAGGCGGCCCGATACGGCGACGTCGACGGTGTTGTCGTTACCGGTGCGAACAAGAACGGCAACGCACGCGAACTCGGCCTCTTCGCCGCGCAAGCGACGCCGGCACTTGCGGATCCTCGCTTCGCCGGACGCATCGACGATCCGGGCTACCTCACCCTTCCGGATGAGACGCGTTGCCGTACGTTCTGGAGCGACCGCGATCAGGACTGCGACGGCCCGGTCGCGACGACCGACAACGCGCTGAAGGAGACGATCACGGCCGCGGAAGGAATCCGCGCCGGGACGTGGGTCATGACCGGTGAGCAAGGACCGGGCGTGCCGCAGGATCCCGACACGAGTTCGATCCGCGTTCCCGTCTTGCTGGTCGCCGGGTCTGAGGATCTGGTCGAGTGCGGCGAAGGCACCGATTGCTCCGACGCCGAATCGCTGCGCTCGTCCGAAGGGCGCTATTACCCGAACGCGCCGTCCGTCGAGGCGTTCGGGTAATAGCGCCCTTCGGACG
>DATLFO010000172.1:0-2015 GCA_035541035.1 Actinomycetota bacterium | reverse complement strand
TGATGTAATTGCCGGGGTCGGGCAGGACTGTCGGCGTGCTCGCCTTTAGTGAATTCCATGTCGCCCGCTCCCTCTCAAAGTGGTGTCGCGGATACACCCAGGAGCTCAAGTAGTTCGGGTTCGCCGATGAGTTCCAGACGTTTGCCCCGCGCGAACTCTTGAGCCGCGCTCGTGTATCTGCCGGAGCAGATGAAGATGCCACCGGTCGCACCCTCTGCGGCCATCACTCCGTAGAGTTCGCGGATCGGCCTCACGTCGATGCGGCGTGCCGCATAGTGTTTGCACTGAACGAAGATGCGTTCGTTGCCGCGTCGCAGCACCAGATCGACGCCTCCGTCGGCGCCGCGGGCAGTTTCGCGGACGGCATAACCGCGCCGGCGGAACGCTTCAGCGCAGAGTTCCTCGAACTGGCGCCACGACAATGTCCGTAGCCCGTCGATCGCCGTTGCCTGCGCGACGAGCTTGCGGCGGCGACGCTTTTCGAACTGAGCGAAGATTCCCGAGCCGGCCATCGCTACTGCGACGAGCATTCCGAGAGTCCCCCACACCTGGTCGTAGCCCGGCTGCTTGACCAGAGTTCTGCCCAGTGGCGGAATGCCCACCAGAGCCACGATCGCGAAACCGAACGGAAGCCACCACGGTAGCTGCGCGAACACCTGGACCAGCACGTCCAGTCCGTCGTCTTTCCTCTTCTTCGGCATGATCAACACCCCCCGAGGTCTGATCGGAATGTCGCGCCCGCGGCTTTAGGGCCGAGGTGCCCACATTGACGGTGGTCATGGGCGGCATCATTGCATTGGCCAGTGACAGTGACAGGCCTCAGGGAATTACACCGCTGTAATTGTCGGGGGTGGTTCCTAGGCTGATCCTGATCGCACTTCCCCGATGAACGGAGCTGTTGATGAATGCAACTGAGGTCGTTCGTGAAAGACTCAACGTCGGCGACGGCGGGCTTCGCTTCGGCGATGCGCGGCGGATCGGACCGTTGACGTTGATCCCGCTGTTCGCAACCGGTGCCGCGGCCGAGTACGTGCCGTATTCGATCGCCCAGGCGGAGGGGCTCGTGTCGGTGAAGGAACTCGGGGCCGCCGGCTCGGTTCCGACGCTGCTGGTGCGCAACACCGGCGCGGCGCCCGTCCTTTTGGTCGAAGGCGAGATCCTCATCGGGCTCAAGCAGAACAGGGTGCTCAACGTCAGCGTGCTGGTGCCGGCCGCATCGGAGGTGCCGATCCCGGTGGCGTGCGTCGAGGCCGGTCGTTGGCACTTCAACTCCAGCGCAGGACTGAAAGACCAGTTTCACCTTTCGCCACAGGTGCGCGGCGTCATCAACGTGTCGGTCGCGGGATCGGCGCGCCGGCAAGGAGATTTCATGGCGGACCAAGGGGCAGTGTGGGACGGGGTCGATGAGCGGCTCGCCGCTCACGGCGTCTCGTCCGCGACCGCCGCCTACTCCGACATCGGCGCGTATCGCCGCGAAGAGATCATGGAGAAGGCGGCCGCCGCTCGGCCGGAGCCCGGCCAGGTCGGCGTGCTGGCGATGGTCGCCGGCGAGCCGCTGTGCCTCGATCTGTTCGACCGCGAAGAGACGCTCGCGACGCTGTGGGAAGGTCTCGTCGGCTCGTACGTTTCCGACGCCCTCGCCGCTCCCGAAGAAGAGGCGCCGCTGGACATGGAGTCCGTACACGCATGGATCGCCGGCCTCGCCCAAGCCGAGGTGACCGAGCATCCCGGTGCGGCCCTCGGGCGGACCGTCGTAGCGACCGCACCGACGGGGACCGCGGCAGGATTGGTCGTCGGCCAGGCTTTGGTTCACCTGTCGGCCGTCAGCCGAGAGACGACGCTGTGAAGAGGTAGTGGGAGTGAGACGACTGCAGAGCCGGGTAGGTCCGCGGAGAGATCTGCGGGGGACCCGCACGCGAACGTCAGCGTCGCGGTGGTCGTCAGCCGTTCCGCCGTGGGACTGCGGTCGCGGTTGCCGACGCGTCGAGCCGTTGATGGCGGAATTTCTCGAACTG
>DATLFO010000171.1:0-10829 GCA_035541035.1 Actinomycetota bacterium | reverse complement strand
GAAGGGCCGGGATCCGGGCTTTCTGCGTCACGGCGCAACCGCGTTCAAGGGCCGCGTGATCACGAAGCAGCCCGCGACGCTGCCGCAGAATACGGCCGTGCCGTACCGCGGCACGCCGCTGTCGTTCGTGAGCACCTACATCGGACGCAAAGCAGCCGAGCCGACGATCGGCATCGACAAGAAGGGCGGCATCGTGTTTCCCGCCGCAGCCTTCGATGCGCTGCCGGACGGAAGCCCGCGCCAGCTCGCGCACACGCTGTATCGCGCCTCGTTCGACAACGGCAAGACGTGGAAGACCGTTCAGCCGCCGATCGTCCCGGGAACCGAGACCGACGGCGAGCCGACCTCACTCGACCCGTACGTCTATGTCGACACCGACAGCGGCCGCTGGTTCGGGGTGGATTTGAAGGGCGTCGGCACCTCGATCCATTTCAGCGACGATCAAGGCAAGACGTGGACGAAGTCGTTCGCTTCCAACCCGGGATTCAACGATCATCAGACGCTCGCATCGGGGCCGCTGCCGAAAGACTCGGCCTTGGTCACGACCGATCCGATCTTCAAGAACGTCGTGTACTACTGCACCAACCAGGTCTACTCGGCGCTGTGCATGCGCAGCCTCGACGGCGGGCTCACCTTCACGCAGGCCGGCCAGCCCTATCCGCCGGTCGATCCGACCGCGACGCCGCCGGATCGCATTCCGTTTTGTGGATCGCTGCACGGTCACGTGATCGTCGATCCCGAGGGACGCGTCGTCGTCCCGCGCGGGCACTGCGGCCTCGGCTGGGTCTCGGTCAGCGAAGATGCCGGCGTCACCTGGACCATGACCAAGGTCTCGGACACGATCGGATCCGACGACACCGATGCCGCCGTCGCCTCGGACGCGGCCGGCAACCTCTACTTCACCTGGCTCGACAGCGGATGGCAGCTGCCGTACCTGTCGGTCTCGCGCGACCACGGCAAAACCTGGAGCGCGCCGCGCATGATCGCGCCGCCGGGAGTGCGGGACGCGTGGGTGCCGACCATCGTCGCCGGCGACGCCGGCCGCGTCGCGATCGCGTTCGTCGGCTCGCCCTCCAACGATCGCACCGACATGTCGCGGCCCTGGAACCAGTACATCGTGATGACCAGCGATGGCCTGTCGAAGGATCCGCTGTTTCTGTCGAACACCGCCAACCCGGGCGGGCCGGGCGATCCGATCCACCGAGGCTTCTGCAACCAGCGGTGCGGCAACCTCTACGACTTCATCGACATCCAGGTCGCGCCCGACCGTAACGGAACGATCTGGGTCGCCACCGCCGACACCTGCACCACGCTGAGGAAGTGCAACACCGTGCGAGCGCCGGGTGCGACCGGCATCATCCTCGGCCCGCAGGACGGGGTTTCGGCCGACATGCAAGGCGTGGCCATCCGTCAGTTGGGCGGCCCGTCGATGCGAGCTCCCAAGCCGCGGCGGCGGTAGGTCAGCGGAGGAGACAACAGCCACCCCGGCCCGTCCCGGATGTGGCTCCGAACGCACTCGTCAAGAAACTTGACGAGTGCGTTCGCAACGGCGGCCTCCCGTCCCGATGTCAGGCAGCAGGTCACGGGCGTCGCGCGGGCGGCCCTATTGGATGCTCGGTCGCGCGACGATGGTCTGGGCCGCGAGCGGTGCCGGCTTCCGTTCGTAGGGCGACTGCGCGAGCGGGTCCGCGGCAAGCAGGTGGGTGCACCCGGTGAGCTGAAGAACCCGCCGCACGACGGCCGGAGCGTTCGTCAGCTCGAGGGTTCGTCCGGCTAGGCTTGCCCGCTGCGCCGCATGCAGGAAGGCGCGCAAGCCGCTGGCATCGATGAACGTGACGTGCTCCAGATCGACGACGATCGCCCTGTTGCCGTTTCGCTCGGCTGTGTCCAGCCACCCCTCCAGGACCGGTGCGGTCGCCAGGTCGATCTCGCCGGACACATGCAGATGCGCGGCATGGCCACGCTGTTCACCGGAGACACTCAAAAGAGGGTGCTTCATTCCCCCGGCCATCATGCCCATCTCCGTCATGATGTCGAGGCGAGCCACGCCTGCGCCCAAACCCTCAGCGTGAGTACTCATCATTGACTTCTCCCTCTGCTCTGATGCGAGCTCTTTTCATTCTCTCAACCATCGTGATCGGCGCCTGTCACGGTCGCGTCACAGGACCGTGGCTTACGCTTCCTCCGCCGGACCGCCGCGTCCGTTTCCGCCGGACGGGCCGAGCGTGGCAAAGTCCTGCACCCACTCTTTAACGACCGCGCAGATGCCCTCGGCGGACGTCGCTACAGCGATCGACTGTTCGCCGGCTCCCGTGTCCAGAGTTTGGGTTATGCGAGCGCGCAGCCCCTGGTCGTGGTTCACTTCGATCCACAGGCGCACGATCAGCACCCCCGTCCGCTCGAGTGTTGGTTTCATGAGACGGATGGTGCACCACGGCCGTCACCGCGCTGTTATGGATGCAGCCTCTATCAGCGCCCGCATGTCCGGTGACGGCTCCAAATCGAGCTCTTTGCGAAGGAGGTCTCGGAACGAGTCGTATTGCTTGCGGGCGGCGGCGATGTTCCCCTCGGCCAGGCTGGCCGCGATCAGAACGCGCTGCGCGCTCTCGCGCAGCGGCTCGGCGGACACCGCCATCAAGCCGGCCTGCGTCGCCTGCCCGTGCCTTCCGATGGCGCTGAGCCTGCGGCAGAGGGCTTCCAGGGCGCGCAGGCGCAACTGGGTGTGATATTCGCGTCTGACCAGGACCCAATCTTCCGTCCAGTCGGGCAGGACGTCTTTCCCCAGCGACACCTCGTCCATGTCGGCCTCGTTCAACTCGATCCCGTCGTCCAGGATTCTGCGCGCAAGCGCTTCAGCCGACGCGACGTCCACCACGACCCCCTGGGAAAGCCGCAGGTGTGCGTCGGTTATTTCCACGACGGGATCGGTCGGATGGCCGAGCCTCCAGAGCGCCGAGCGAAGACTGCCCGCGGCACGGCGTTCCGTCGCGTCGCTCCAGAGCGATCCGGCTACGTGCTCGCGAAGCAAGTCCCCTTCGTGGAGCGCGAGGAAACAGACCAGCCGCTGGGCGTTGAACGGCAGCCGCACCGGCTCGGAGCCGATGTGGAGGCTGAACGAGCCCAGCAGCCCGAGGCGCGCATGTCCCGTGGCCCGAGGCTGCATCGCGGATCCGCTCACGATCGAGCCTCCGCGTCAAGAAGCCGTGTCATGGCCTGTGCGGCTCCGGGATCGAGAAGCATCGATTCGAAATCGTCCACCGACAGAGGAGGAGCGCAAAAATAGCCTTGACATTGGTCGCAGCCGAACGAGGAGAGCCGTGCGAGCTGCGCGAGGGTCTCGACTCCTTCCGCCACCACCCTCATGCCCAAGCTATGGGCCAGTTCGATGATGGCGAGGGCGATTGCTTCGCCGGCCTGGTTGTGCTGCAGGTCGGCGACGAAGGTCTGATCGATCTTGACCATGTCAACCGGGAACCGTTTGAGGTGGTTGAGCGAGGAGAAGCCGGTCCCGAAATCGTCCAGCGCGAGCAGGACCCCGAGGTCCTTGAGCCGGCCCAGGACGACGACCGCGCGTTCGCTGTCTTGAACGAACACGCTTTCGGTCAGCTCCAAGGTCACGAGCCGGGGTTCGGTGTGCGTCTCGGCTAAAACATCGCCGACGTCTGCGGCGAACTCGCCCGACATGAGCTGCTGAACCGAAACGTTCACCGACATCGACAGATCGATTTCCGGGCGAGTTCGCTGAAGGCGCGCTCGGTCGATGCAGGCCTGCCGGAGCACCCATCGCCCGATCGGGTTGATGAGGCCGGACCGTTCGGCGTGGGGAATGAACAGCGATGGCGGCACCGATCCGCGGACGGGATGGATCCAACGCACGAGAGCTTCGGCGGCCACGATCCGGCCGGTGCCCGCATCCACGATGGGTTGGTACAGCGTCCGCAGCTCGGCGCGGACGAGGGCGTGTTGCAAGTCGCGTGCGAGGCCGGCCGAGGTCGCGACCGGACGCCGGTCCCGCAGGTCGATGATTTGCTGGCGGCCGCCCCCCTTGCGCTTGGCTTCGTACATCGCCGCGTCGGCGTTTCCCAGAAGCTCTTCCGAGAGTTGTCCGCCCGGGCCCGAGAAGCCGATGCCGACGCTGGCGGTGATCTCGACGTTCGCTCCTGACAGCTCGAATGGTCGTCCCAGCGCGCTGTGGATCCGGCCGGCGATCGTCTCGGCTTCGCCGGGCGCGTCGAGGTCCTCGCACACGATGACGAACTCGTCGCCGGACAGCCTCGCAAGGGTGTCGCCCGGGCGCAGCACGGCGCCGACCCGCTGTGCGACGGCGACGAGCAGTTCGTCTCCGACGCCATGCCCGAACAGATCGTTGACCTGCTTGAACCGGTCGAGATCGATAAAGAGAACCGCGGCGATCTTCCCCGAGCGGGAGCTGCGCCGAACGGCGTGGTCCAAGCGCTCCAACAACAGCACGCGGTTGGGAAGGCCGGTGAGCGCATCGTGCAGCGACCGTTCGCGTGACCGATCCGAAGAGTCTTGCAGGTCGGCTCGCGCTTGGGCGTTGAGCAGATAGGCGGCGGCGACGTCGGCCAATGTTTGCGCCGCGTCCATGGACGCCGCATCCAACGGCCCGGGGGTGTCCCGATACAGGTCCAGCGCACCGACAACGCCTCGGTCGCTTCGCAGCGGAAAAGTGAAGGCCGCTACGAGCCCGGCGGCCACGGCACGAGGTGTGAACACGGGGAAGCGTGTTTCGTCGCGAAGGTCTGAGATCGCAACCGACGTGCCGGTTCGGTACGCCATCAAGCACGGCCCCTCCCCGAGCTCGGTCTGCAACTCCTCGAAGCGAAGCGCCGACTGGTCCGAGGCGGCCACGTAGCGCGGGTCCGTCCCCGCGGAGATCAGCGTGACGCCGGCCGCCGTGATGGGCAGGACGTCGACGATACGCCGCACGAGATGGTCGAGGATCGCTTGGATGGGGAAGTCCGTCACCATCGTGCGCGCGAATTCGCTCAACACATCCGACAGTTGTTGCTCGCTCGACATCCGATCCCGCTCGACGGAAGGCACGCCCGATCGCCGGCTCATCCTGCGGCCCCCCAGTATCGGACCGGATGATTGCGGCCGAGCTCGCTGAACCGTTCGTTCAGGGCATGGGCAAGCACGTCGTGATCGTGGTCGGTCGGCAGGATCTCCAGACGCAAGATCGAGTCCACTTCGTCGGAGGTCCTCATCCCGCCGAGCTCGACGTAGCGTCGCCACAGCTCGGGCGCCGACAGTCCAGAGTCGTCGCGTGTGCGCTCCGACACGTTCTTGGTCGGCGGGCTCATCGCGTCGGCGACTCAAGTAGAGGCGTTCTGCGGAGAAACGCCGGGGAAAACAACAACCTTCACCTCGGGATTCTCGTCGGGCATCGCTGCCCGGGTCGGGGAACCCTCGCTGGTGAAGGCGTCTCCATCATACACCCTGCGCAGCGGCCGGCCATGGGGATTCGGGCGCGGAGGATTCATGGATGCCAGGGGGGATACAATCTATATTCGGTCGTGAAGCGGCTGCTGCCGCTCTTCTCGGCTTACCGGAGGAGGTTGGGGCCGATCGAAAGCGATCTGGAAGCACGCCGGAGCGATCTCGCGTCAAGCTTTGCCGAGATCGCTCGCGGCCTGTACTCGGCGCACACGGTCAAAGAAACCTTAGACCGCATCGTGGACGCTTCGGTGCGCACGATCGATGGGTGCTCCGGCGCCGGGATCTCGTTCATCCAGAACGGGGACATCGTCACGCCGGTGTGGACCGAGCCCACGGTCGTCGAGGTCGATGAGATGCAATACACCACCGGTCAAGGGCCTTGCCTTGACGCGATCACCCACGGTGAGACCTTCTATGCCGAGGATCTTCGAACCGATACACGCTGGCCCGATTTCGGTCCCAGGGCCGCCGCAGCCGGGTTGCGCAGCCTGATGTCGTTTTGCCTGGCCGGCGAGGCGACCTTAGGGGCACTCAACCTGTACGCCCGCCGGCCGCGAGCTTTCGGAGCGACCGATCGAGCGATGGGTTTGATCTTGGCGACTCACGCCGGCGTCGCGCTTGCCGCCGCGGTGGAGCTCGAGGATGCGACGAAGGCACTCGAGGTGGAAACCAAGAGACTGCAGAATCTGCAAGGGGCTCTCTTTTCTCGACAGGTGATCGGGAGGGCCGAAGGGATCCTGATGAACCGAGAGCGCATCACCGGTGATCAAGCATTTGATCTGCTGCGTCGCGCATCCCAGCAACTCAACATCAAGCTTCGCGAGATCGCGCAGCACGTCGTGGACACCGGCGAGATCCCTGATCGTCCCGGCGACGCACCGTAGATGGCCGCGCGGAAGAACGCGAGCCGGTGGCTGGACGACCGGCACCGCAATCCCGATGCCGCCGGGGCGCGCCCGCCCAGTCTGTCCCGGATGTGTTCCGAACAGACTCGTCAAGAAACTTGACGAGTCGCCTGGAGCCGGCCATCGGCATCGACAAGAAGGGCGGCATCGTGTTTCCCGCGGCCACTGCGGCCTCGGCTCCGAGCAGGCCTCATCGGAACGGACTCGGCGGTAACCAGCCACCAAGGACGGGCGTAGACCGTCAGTTCGAGCTATTGCCCGACCCGGCCTCAGGCCGTGTTCTGTACTGCCGGACTTATCCGATGAACGACAACGCACGCTCACTTGCGAGTGGCCGTCAGGCCGCCTTGCTTCTCGTTGCGTCCGGGGCACTGACCATTCTGAACAACTATCTTCCGGGCGCCGAGCTGCTCAACCGCGGCGTGCTCAACGCAATCGGCTCCGCGGCGGTCCTGCTCGGCATCGCCGCGTGGGTAGCGCCATGGGAGCGGTGGCACCCGCGTGCTTCGCTCGCCCTCGCGCCGGCGGCGTTGACGCTGATCGCTACGGCCAACTACCTCGGCGGGGTATCGGCGTATTCGTACGCTGTGTATTTCGTCGTGCTCTTCGTCTGGATCGGCACCGCGCATGCGCCGCTCACCTCGCTGGCGATCGCACCACTCGCTGCGATCGCCTACGTGACGCCATTCCTTGTCGATGATCGGCTCGACGGCCGAGCGGTGTCGGTAACCGTGGCAATCCCGGTGTGCGTGCTGGTCGGCGAAACGGTGGCGCGAGCGATGCGCCGCCTCCGTGATGCGCAGCAAGAATCCGAGCGCCGCGCGATCTTGCTGCAGACCGTCGCCGATTCAGCCCGGTCGATGAGCGTGCTCGACCCGCGGGGCGTGCTCGAAGGTGTCGTCTCCTCGGCGCTCGCGCTCGGTTTCGACGCCGCCGAGATCTGCCGGTTCGACCACGACGGTAGCTACCGTGTGATGCACTCGCGAGGCCTGCCCGACGAATACATCCGCGGCCGACACCCGGCCGGATCGGGCCTCGCGGCAATGGTGCGCGACCGTGGCGACATCGTCGTCATCGACGACTACGCCAGCTTCGACGCCGGCGTACCGGCCATCCGCAGTGGTGGGTTCCGCGTCGTCGTCGGTGCCCCCATCTGGAGTGGCGGTGTCGTTGCCGCTGCGCTGATCGCCGGCACGCATGCCCGTCAAGGCCCGCCAGATTATGCCGAGGCCTTCGCATTGCTTTCCGCGCATGCCGGTCGTGCGCTCGAAAACGCTGAGCGGTTCTCGGCAGAACGCCGCGCGGTGCAGCACCTCGCTCATCTGGACCGGCTCAAGGACGAATTCATATCGACGGCATCACATGAACTGCGCACACCCGTCACGGTGGTCGAAGGAATGGGCCTGACCCTGGCTTGGAAGTGGGACGCGCTCGACGACCGGACCCGCCGCGAGCTGCTCGAGCGGATGAACCTCAACGCGCATCGCTTATCGCGCATCGTGACGTCGCTGCTGGACTTTTCGCGGATGGAGTCCGGCGCCGAGGCCGACATCCAGCCCGTGCAACTGCGGCCGCTGATCGACGAATGCACGACGAGGCTGGGTGCCATGCTGTCCGGCCACGGCGTTCAGGTGCGCGTGAGGCGCGACGTCATGGTGCGGGCGGATCCGATGCTGCTCGATAGCGTGATGGAGAACCTTCTGGCCAACGCCGCCAAGCACACCCCTGCCGGAACCACCGTGCGCATCGCGGCCGGCACCGTCAACGGCGCGGTGGTCGTGACCGTCGCCGACAACGGCCCCGGCATCGCGGCCGAGGATCTGCCACGCCTCGGCGAACGATTCTTTCGCCCAGCCTCGCAATCCGGCTATTTGGCCCCGGGGACGGGTCTTGGCCTGGCCTTCGTCCAGGGGGCGCTCAAACTTCACGCCAGCAAACTGCAGATCGAATGTCCTCCCACCGGCGGAGCGGTCTTTTCGTTCGCGCTGGCGCCGGCCTCTGCGACGCCGGAAAACGAGCGAAGTGCCGAAGGACCATCTATTTCCCGAGGGACGGTCCCGGCACCTGGATGAGATCTTCAAAGGTGTCCCCTGGGGGGCGTTCGAGCAGCGCCCGATTGATCGCGACGATCGCACCCATCGCGGCGCTATCCAAATATCGAAAGGAAAGAGCGGAAAGACACCGTGGGACGACCCCTCCGTTACACAAGTCGAAGGCTGGATCCTCGGTCGTCAGACGTAAATCAATCGGGTCCGCGTCTTCGATGATTCGGCGGTCGTGCTAGATGGGACCGACGAAGCATTCGTGGGCCGGCCGGCCCGGAGCACCGTAGCCGTTTCCGTTGGGATCGCGGCCGTCGCGGCACCAGGCGCCGTTCTGGTCGATGCGGAGCCATCCGTGCAACAACAGGTCGTGGTTGTTGTCGTCGTCGCCGTCGATGTAGACGCAGACGCATTCCAGCTGCGCACCCGCGCGCCCGTCGACCGGGAACGCCGTCCCGCCGTCGTTGCAGATCTCGGCGCCGCCCGGCCCGGCCGACACGATGATCAGCCCCGTGTCGATGCCCGATCCACACACGGTCTGATTCGTCGCCGTCTTGCACGAGCCGCTGCTGTTGGGAGTCGTGCCCCCCGCGCCGCAATCCGCGGCGAATCCCACTCCCGGACCCGCGATGATGCCCCCCACAAGCAGTGCCCCGACCAGCAACCGAACGCCTCTCATCAATACCCTCCTCCGAAGCTCAGTCCCGGGATCTTCGCCGCCGCACCGCCGATCTCCTCCGCGCGATCGGTCTTCGCGCCGTTTCGCCGACTCTGCCCGCTCGGGACACGGTGCCTGCTTTCGACATCCTGGGTGGGCGCGGATCGAGCGGACCCGCCCCGTAGCACGCGTGCTACCATTGGAGTATGACGCGACAGATCACGCAGCGAGAGCTCCGCAACGAAAGCGGTGAGATCATGCGCTCCTTGGATCGAGGGGAGGATTTCGTGGTTACGCGCAACGGCGTTCCCGTCGGTGAGCTACGCCCGGTACGGGAGCGAACCTACGTCACGGCCGAGCGAGCCGTCGCGGCTTTCGCAGGCGCGGCGCGCATCGACGCCGAGCGGTTCCGGCGCGACATCGACGCGGCCGCCGACCAGGATGCCACGCCGCGTGGCTAAGCGACACCCGCGGGGACTCATCGACACGTCCGTCCTGATCGATTTGGAGAGAATCGACGCAGCCGGCCTGCCCGCCGAGCTCGCTGTGTCGGCTGTCACGATGGCCGAGCTCGCCGCCGGCCCCCATGCCACCACCGATCGAGTCGAACGCGCGAGCCGGCAAGACCGGCTCCAGCGCGCCGAGGCCACATTCGATCCGCTGCCGATCGACGCGGCCGTCGCGCGCGCATACGGCAGGATCTACGCCTCCGTCGTCGCTCGCGGCCGCAAGCCCATCGGGCGCCGCGGGTTCGACCTTCTCATCGCCGCAACGGCACTCGCCGCCGGTCTCCCTCTTTACACGCGCAACCCCAAAGACTTCTCAGGGCTCGGCAACCTGCTCATCGACATCGTCTCGGTTCCGGCCAGTCCGGCATAGCCTGCGACGGCCCGCCGGGACGTCCGGTCTCCCGCTCATGCATTGTTGATGGTCAGGCCACGCGAGCCGTCGTGCCACAGCTCGCTTTCGAACCCGGCGTACGATCCGCTGTGGCCCAGCCACCTGCGGCCGCCTCCGTCCTCGGCTTCAACCAGACCCAGCCCAGTGCCGTGCTCGTCGATGCGGGTCATCATGGCCAGGGTCGCCTCCGCGCGTCTTCGGCAACCGCCGGCGGAGCGGACGAGGCCCCCGGGCGCGGTGGCGTCCCGCCCTCACTCGTGGGCCCCGCGGCCCAAAAGTTCGGCCGATCGGCCGACGCGGCGAAGCCGGCGGCGTTGCCAAACTCCCATCCAACCGAAAAGGGAGGAAGCCATGCTTCGATTCAAGGTCGTTTTGGCTGCATTCGGAATCCTGGCCGCGGGAGCAGTTCCGGCGTCCGCCGGCCACGGGTCTCCGATCCTGATCTCGACCGTTGCCGGCGGGTCGGGAAACGGGGAAAGCGATATGGCCTCGCTCTCCGGCGACGGCAAGATCGTCGCCTTCCAGTCCACGGCGACCAACATCGTGCCGAACGATACGAACGGTCTCAGCGACATCTTCATCCGAGACGTTCCGGCGGGAGTGACCAAGCGCGTCTCGGTCACGTCATCGGGCGCACAGATAGACGGCGGTCGTTCGCAGAACCCGGCCGTGTCGGGGAACGGCCGGTACGTGGTCTTCGACACGTATTTCGAGGCGCTCATGTTGCCGTTCATCTACCGGCACGACCTGCAAACGGGACAGACGATCGAGGTGAGCGATCAAGGCCGGCGGCCGGCGGTGTCCGACGACGGAGATGTCGTCGCCTACCTCGAGACGACCGCGACGAGCTTGGATATGCAC
>DATLFO010000170.1:0-2800 GCA_035541035.1 Actinomycetota bacterium | reverse complement strand
CGGGCACGCCGGGTTCATGGAGCAGCTCGTAGAGGCCGATTCGGAGCAGGTTGCGGTCCACGACGGGCATGCGCTCGAGCGACCACCGGTCCGCGTAGGAGCGGATCAGGCCGTCGATCTCCTCGCGGTGGGCGGCCACGCCCTCGACGATGGAACGTGCGGCGTTGTCCACGCGCCGCGCATCGGCCAGGACGGCGAGCACGTCGGTGCCGGTCACGTCGGCCGAGAAAAGGATGTCGAGGGCGCGGCGCCGCGACGCGGTGCGAGGGTGCGTGAACGTCGCCGGCACGGCCGATCCCGCGTCAGTCGCTGACGCGAGTGACGTAGTCGCCGGTGCGGGTGTCGACGCGAATCCTCGTGCCCTCTTCGACGAACAGCGGCACTTGCACGACCGCGCCCGTCTCGAGCGTCGCGGGCTTGGTCGCGCCGGAGACACGGTCGCCCTTCAGGCCCGGATCGGTCTGCGTGACCGTCAGCTCGACAGCGGCGGGAAGCTCGACGGTGATCGGCTTTCCGTCGTGCACTCCCACCAGAACGGTCTGGTTCTCGGTCAGCCACTTCGTCGCGTCGCCGAGGACCTCTTCCGGGATCGGGTTCTGGTCGTAGGACTGCGAGTCCATGAAGATCCAGTCGGTGCCGTCGTGGTAGAGATAGGTCATCTCCCGCTTGTCGATGACCGCGACGTCCACCTTCACGCCCGCGTTGAGCGTACGCTCGACGACGGCACCGGTCTTGACGTTGCGCATCTTGGTGCGCACGACCGCCTGACCTTTGCCGGGCTTGTGGTGCTGGAACCACATCACGCTCCACAGACCGCCGTCGATCTCGAGCACCATTCCGTTCTTCAAATCGTTCGAGGTTGCCATTGCGTTCCTTTCGCGCCGCGCGCACCCGGGCGCGGCGTCAGACGACGATCAGCTCTTTCGGGGACGTGGTCAGGACGTCGTATCCGTCCGCCGTGACGGCGAGGAGGTCCTCGATCCGGACGCCGCCCAGTCCCGGCAGGTAGATCCCGGGCTCGACGGTCACCGTCATGCCGGGCGCGAGTATATCAGCGCCCTTGGAGCGAACCGTCGGGGCTTCATGAACCTCCAAGCCGCAGCCGTGGCCGGTCGCGTGTCCGTAGTCGTAGCCCGCGGCCCTGATCGGGGCGCGCGACGCCTCGTCCACGTCGCCGGACGACGCGCCGTCCTTGACCGCCTCGAGCCCCGCTTGCTGGCCCGCGCGGACCGCCTCGTAGACCGTGCGCATCTCCTCGCCCGGATCGCCGAAGGCGATCGTGCGGGTCATGTCGCTGTGATAGCCCTCGAAGGTCGCGCCGAAGTCGAGCTTGACCACGTCGCCGCGCTTGAGGCGGCGTTCGATCGGCTCGTGGTGCGGCTCGGCCGCGGACTCGCCGAACGCGACGATGGTGTCGAAGGACAGGCCTTCGCTGCCGGCGCGACGCATCGCGTCCTCGAGCTCGGCGGCGAGCTCCACCTCGGTCATGCCTTCGCGGAGGCGGCCCAGGATCTCTTGGAACCCGGCGTCACCGAAAGCGCACGCGCGGCGGATGCGCTCGATCTCGCCGGCGTCCTTGATCAGGCGCCGGCTCTCGACGACGTTCTCGGCTTCGACGAGCGTACGACCGTCGCCGAGCGCCGCCTTGAGCCGTCCGGCGGAGGCGACGGTCAGATGGTGCGCCTCGATGGCGATCCGCGCCGCCGTGCCGAGCTCGGGCACGATCCGGTCCCAGCCGCTGCGTGAGTCGAAGATCTCGCGGCGGCAGTCGGGAACCTGATGCCGGGACTGCTCCTCGTATCGCGAGTCGGTGAAGAAGATGTCCTCCTCGCCCACGACCAGCTGGCCGTTGGAGCCGGAGAAGCCGGTGAGATAACGGACGTTGACGGGCTTGGTGACGAGCAAGGCATCCGCGCCCAGCTCTTCGAGGCGGGCGCGAACAGCGTCGCGGCGGGCCTTGGTGTTTATCGGGGACGTGTGCATCGGGTGGTGGTCGCTCATGATTCCGACAGGATACGCGCCAGCAGGTCCAGCGCGTAGCCGTATCCGGCCGGGCCTGCGCCGCAGATCACGGCCCGGGCGACGGGCGAGACCACCGACAGGCGGCGGTAGGGCTCGCGGGCGTGGATGTTGGACAGGTGAACCTCGACGACCGGCAGGGCCGAGGCGGCGAGCGCGTCGGCGAGCGCGTAGGAGAAGTGTGTGAAAGCGGCCGGATTGACGATGATCCCGTCCGCGCCTGCGCCGATCGCGCGCAGGAGGTCGTCTTCGCGCGCGGACTGAACGAAGGTGATCTCGTGGCCGTGCTCGGCGGCCTGGGCCCGCAGGCGCGCCTCGATCTGCGCCAGCGTCGTGGTGCCGTAGACCTCGGGCTGACGCATGCCGAGCCGGTCGAGGTTGGGTCCGTTCAGAACCAGGATGCGGCTCATCGGACGGCGTCGTAGGCGGCGCGGATCTCGTCGGTCTCGATGCCGGACACGACGGCGGCGTCCCCGATGGCGTTCAAAAGGATGAAGCGGATGCCGCGGTCGTATTTCTTGTCGCGCCGCATGGCTTCGACGACCGCCTCGAACGGTGCGTCCGCTCCGCCCACCGGCAGGCCGGCCGACTCGATCGCGTCGACGTGCTCGGCGATCAGGTCGCTCATGCCGCGGATGCGTGCCAGGTGCGCCGCGAAGACCATGCCGATCGCAACCGCCTCGCCGTGACGCCGCCGTCGTGTCCGGCATCGAGACCGACGAGATCCGCGCCGCCTACGACGCCGTCCGATGAGCCGCATCCTGGTTCTGAACGGACCCAA
>DATLFO010000169.1:0-8868 GCA_035541035.1 Actinomycetota bacterium | reverse complement strand
TCCCCACGCCTCGTCCTCGGGTACCTCCGCCTTCACGAAGTCCGGAACCGGAAAGTCCGAGGGCCGGGCCGTGGCCTCCGGCGGCAGCGTGACGGTTCCGGGCGCGGCGGGAACCCCCGGGCCGGACGGAGCGCCCGTCCCCGCCGAGGCCCCGGGTGAGGCCAGGGAATCGGGGGACCCGTCTGGTCCGCGCCCGTGGCCGGCCGGATCGGAGGCTCCGCCCCCGCAGGCGGCCAGAGCGAAGCAAGCGATGAGCGTCACGGCGGTGCGTCGCATGACGATGATTTTCGCCACCGTTCCCGGCCTTCCTGCGACGCACAAAAGGGTCAAGTCCCGTCAATCGTGCGATACCTTGAAAGAAGAACCGCTCCGGGCGGTCCTTTCTGCAAGGAACATGAAGACGGGCACCGAATTGTTTGAGTCTCGCGCGAAGTCATGACCCGAATCAGGCGACACTCCGTTAGCCGGCCCCTGCTCGGCGGCCTGATCGCGCTGTCTGCGATCGTCACGCTGCTGCCGGCCGAGGCTCCGGCCCGAACCCGGGCCGGCCGCTACGACCGATCGGGCATCAACGGCTCGGAGCAAGCGGCCGTCCGGCCGGTGACGCTGGGCGTGCGGGCCGGCCTCGTCGGTGCCGTGCCCGGCAGCGCCTCTCACGAGGCCTGGGCTGTCGGACGCTCCACCGCGAAGGTTCCCGGCTGGGCCGGCGACCACGGCGGCGGCCAGACGGTGTTCCTGCGCTACACGCGCTCGACGGGCTGGCGACTGCTAGGCCCGCCGCGCTCGGCCGGCGGCACGCCGATCAACCCGACGATCACCGCGCTCTCGCTCGCCCCCGGCGGCGCCGGCTGGGCCGTCGGCGGCGGCGGCACCATGCTCCGCCTGTCGGGCGGCACGTGGATCGAGGCGGCGCGCGTCACCGACGCGAGCCTGTCGTCGGTGTCGATCACCTCGGCCGGGGGGCGCACGATCGGCTTCGCGATCGGCGGCGGCCCGACCGTGCTGCGGCTCGACGGCGATCGCTGGCTGCCGGACCCGCTCGGCATCGCCGCCGACGACATCGATCTTCGCTCGGTTTCGGTCGTGTCGGCGCAGCAAGCTTGGATCGCGGGGCGCGTCGGCCGCGCGGCGCTGATCGCCCGTCGCGGCGACACCGGCTGGACGCGTGTGATGACCGGCCGCGAAATGTTCGACGGCGAAGCGACGCGCGTGGTCGGAACCACGATCGTGGCGACCACCCCCGCGAACACCGTCGCGGCGTCCGCGGCGGGCGCGTGGATCGGCGGCGCGATCGTGCCCGTGGATGCCGCCACCGCGCAGGCCAGCGCCGCGGGCGACCCGACCCGGCCGTTCGCGCTGTTCGTCGGCCGCGACGGCAGGATCACCAGCTTCTGTCCCGACCGCTACGCGATGGGATCCGACGGGCGCGCCCAGACCAGCGCGCTGTGCGACGAGCCGTTCCCGCTCGCGGCCTTCGGGATCTCCGCGATGCACGTGTTCCCGGGCGCGGGACGCGGCGAGGTCTTCGCCGGCGGCCTCGGGCTGTTCCATTATCGCGACGGCGCCTGGTTCCGCGAGCCCGACCCGGTCTCGTACGTGTCGTCGATGGGTTTCGTGAACCGCACCGAGGGATGGTTCGCCGGCACCGGCGGCACGACCGCTGCGACCGGATCGCTCTCGACGCTGCATACGCTCGCGCACTGGACGCGAACGCCCGCAACGCCGCGCATGGCGCGGCATCCGCAGCCGATGACCGACTCGTTCACGGGAGTCTCGCATCCGGTCGAGGCCGTCGCGATCTCGCCCGACGGATCCGGCGAGGCGCTCGCGGTCGGCCGTGCCGGTGCGATGCTGCGCCACGCGCCCAGGGTCGGCTGGGACACGTTCACCCCCGTCACCGCGCAGTCGCTGCACGCCGTCGCCTACCGCAGCGCACGCGAGGCCTGGGCCGTCGGTGGCCGCGGGTTCCTCGCGTCCTACCGCGACGGGATCTGGCGGCAGTACGGCACCGACGCCGTCTCCATGACGACCGCGAGCCTGTTCGGCGTCGCCTTCGACGGCGAGGCCCGCGGCTACGCCGTCGGATCGAACGGAACCATCCTGACCTACGACGGGCGCCGGTGGCGTCACGACGCGGCGAGCCGCCGCGTCACCGATGCCGACCTGTATGCGATCGCGCGCGCGGGCCGCGAGTTCGTCGCGGTCGGCGCCGACGGCACGGTGCTCGAGACACGCGGCCGGACCTGGCGCCGCGCGCCGGGCGTCGGACCGCTGGTGGATCGCGGCGGTCTGCTGCCCGCGCTCTACACGGTCGCCGGCCTGCCCGACGGCACCGCCGTGGCCGGGGGTGAGCTGTCCACGCTGATCCGCCGCGACAGGGCGACCGGCGCGTGGCGCATCGAACGGCAGGGCAGCCGCGTCCCGCCGGAAGGGACCATCCTCGCGCTGGCGGCGCGGCGCGCCGGCGGCGGGCTGGACCTGATCGTGAGCCTGGCGCAGGATCCGCTCAAGTACGCCGGCGAGATCCCGGCGGCGACCAAGGGCGTAGTGCTGTACGGGACCAGCGACGGCTGGCGCGACCTCGACGGCCGCTCCCGCGAGACCATCTTCGACTCCTTCGACGCGTCCGCGACCCGCGACCCGGTGCTGTCCGTCGCCTTCGACGGGAGCGGCGCGTGGGCGGTCGGCGGCATCGGTCCCGGCAACGACGACGGGCAAGGCCACATCCAGGGCTACCCGACCTCCTCGATCTATCGCATCGAGCCCTCGGGCGATCCCCGGCCCACGGGCTTTCGCGCATCGCCGCGGCTCGACGCCAGCTCGAACCTGATCAGCTTCGCGTTCTTCGGCGAATCCTCGTGCGGCCGCGGCCTGTGCAGCGCGGCCGTGGGGACGGGCACGATGGCGGACGTGATCTCCTCGCAGATCCGCGACGAGATCAACGGCATGGCCGCGCTTCCCGGCGGACCCACCTTCGCAGTCTTCGGCGGCAACATGCGCCGCTCCGGCATCCCCGAGGAGCTGGGCCAGTTCAAGCACTACGCGAAAGGCTTCAAGGTCCCGCTGTTCGCGACGCTGGGCGGCAACGACCTGTTCACCGGGATCGAAGCGCCCGGCGTCCTGCCGGAGCAGGTCTCGCCGGACCATTCGTTCTACATCGACACGTTCAAAGACCGGCCCGCGCCGTGGGGCGAGGCCAAGCCGCTCCCCGGCTTCATCCCGGTGCTCGACGACCCATCGGTGTCGGGCGCGCGCACGCACTACGCGTTCGACTACGCGCCCGGGGGCGAGCGCAGGCTGCGGGTCATCATGCTCGACGACAGCGCGCCCGCGCGGCTTTCGACCGCGGCAACGCAGAACCCGCCGCGCGACCAGAACACCTGGCTCACCGACGCGCTCCGCGACGCGCGCGATCGCAACCTGCCGGCCATCATCGTGATGAACCGGCCGGCGAGGAACCCGTTGGATCTGAGCAACCCCGAGACGAGCTACGACGAGGCGCTGCCGGTTCAGGCCGCCGCCGCCAACGTCGGCGCGAGCGCCGTGCTCACCTCGTACTTCAAGGAGAACGCGGTGCTGATGGTCTCGGTCGGGGACTCGGGCACCGTCCCGGTCTACGTCTTCGGCGGCGGCGGCGCGCCGCTCGAGACCAAGCCGAACGACTCGCCGCCGGTCGCGCCCGAGCCCGCCCAGGGCTACTACCACTCCTGGCAGCTCGTCACCGTGGACCTGTCGCGGCGAACATCGCTCGGCCAGGCCGATGTGTCGGTCCAGTCGTTTCCGGTCGTGGACGGGCTCGCGCTGCACGCGATCGACGGCGTGAACGTGCCCGGCGGCAACACGCTTCGGTTCACGTCGTCGGGCCGCACGCCCGAGGGCGGCGGCCCCGCGGACCCGCTGCAGTCGCGTGCGGCCGTAATCCCGATGGACTTTCGCACCCGCGGCGTGTGCGCGCCGGACGCATCGCGCTCGTTCCGGCCCCGATGCCGCTCGACGGGGCCGGTCGGACCGGCGTTCCGTTACGAAAGCGAGGATCCGTCGGTCGGCTACTTCGTCACGCCGAGCGCGGCGAGCGACCGCACGCCCGCGCTCGATCCGACGACCGGGCTGCCGATCCCCGATCCGTCGTCGGGCCTGTTCTGCGCCGTCGGCGGCGGGACGACGTACGTGAGCGTGATCTCGGGCTTCCATCGCGCGCGCATGCAGGTGACCGTGACCAGCGGCGAAGGGCCGTGCACGAAGAAACGGATCTTCGTACCCGAGGTCGTGCCGCCCGAGCCCCCGGTATTCGTCTCGCAACCGGAGGCGGCGGTCCCGGTCAAGGCCTTCGGCTTCCAGTTCGCTCCCGAGCAGCAGACCACGGTCGTGCTTCCGCCGCCGCCGATCACGGTGGCCGCCCCCGCGCCGCCGGGCGCGGGCGGATACGCGAAGAAGGAGGAGCACGAGTCCGCGCCCGAGCAGGCCACCGACGACCACGCGTTCACCGCGCTTCCGCGTCGCGCCCGCGCCGAGCGCGACGCGCAGCAGGCGTGGACGATTCTCGGTGGCGCGATCATGCTGTCGTTCTGGTCGGCGGCCGCGGCCGCGGCCGTGTATCGCCGCCGGTCGATGGCCCGTCCCGAGGAGTCGCGCCGATGAGGCGCCTGGCGCGCATGCGACGGCTCTGGGCGGCCTCGATCCTGCCGATCGTCGCGCCGCTGATCTTCGCGGTCGCCTCGATGGCCGACATCGGCTATCTCGGTTGGCGATGCCTCGAATCCCCGCAACGCGAGGGCTTCGGCAGCGAGGTCTACGGGATCGGCACCCGAACCCAGGCGGCCCTGCAGTACCGGCTGTTCGTGAACCGCTTCTCGGCCGAGTGCCGGCCCGACGTCCAGGGCCTGGTGTCGTTCCGCGGCGAGAGCGAGGACGTCGTCGTCGGATCGATGATCCAGCGCGAACGGGATCCGCTCGGCCGTCCCTACACCTTCTACGCGCTCGATCGGCCGCTGACCACCGCCGAGAAGGAACGCATCGAAACCGACGCCGACGGGCGGCTGCTTCGCATCTCCCCGGTGCTTCAGATCCCGCTGTGGATCGAAGGAATCGCCCTCGCCTACAACCCGCCGTGTCCGGTGACCGGCCTGAAGCTGTCGTCGGCGGCGCTGACCGCTGTGTTCTCCGGCGTGGCCGAACGCTGGAACGATCCGCTGCTCGTGACCGACAATCCGCAGCTCGCGCTGTGCACCTCCGCGATCCGTGTCGCGGTGCGCTCGGACGACAGCGCGCAGACCACCGTGTTCAAGGATTACCTGTCGAAGCGCTCGGCGTCGTGGAAGGCGTACATGACGCCCGACCGCAACCGGGACTGGCCCGCCACGCTGCTCGACCCGTGCCGCGGCCGCGGCGATCAAGGCATGGTCGGATGCATCGCCGGGCTCCCGGGCTCGATCGGCTACGTCGGCTTCGCGGAGGCGTTCCGCAACGGCCTGCCCGTCGCGGCCGTCGAGAATCGCGCCGGCTTCGTCGGGCCCTCCCTCGACGAGTGCACGCGGGCGGCCGAGTCGCCCACCGGCGGCTATCCGGCGCGCGCGGACCTGGACTGGAGCGCGACCTCGCTCACCGATCCCCCCTCGGGCTATCCGATCTGCAATCTGGTGTTCGCGCTCGCGTTCGAGAAGATGAGCCCCGCCTACGGCGGCTCGATCACCGTCGCCGAGGTTCGCACCGTCCGGGACTTCGTGTGGACCGCGGTGCGCGCCGACACGCAGCGGCGGCTCACCCGCTACGGCGTCGCCCCGCTCCCCGAGTTCGTCCGCTCCCTCATCGCCGAGCCCGGAGCCGAGTCGATCGGCTACTTCGAGTAGCAGGGCCCCCACCCGGCCACGGGGGACGTTGGTCCGTGGCGACACTCGTCAAGAAAATTGACGAGTGTCGCGGTGACGCGGGCAGTGCCGGATGGTGCCCGGAAATGCAGAAAGGCGTCCCGAAGGACGCCTTTCAAAGTCTGTGCCTCGGAAGCCACATAGCGAGGACGTGAAAGCGGGTGAACCCAGATTTAAGGAGTGACGTTATCTCCTTAGAAAGGAGGTGATCCAGCCGCACCTTCCGGTACGGCTACCTTGTTACGACTTCGTCCCAATCGCCAACCCCACACTCGACGGCTCCCTCCTTGCGGTTGGGCCACCGGCTTCATGTGTTGCCAACTTTCAGGACGTGACGGGCGGTGTGTACAAGGCCCGGGAACGTATTCACCGCCGCATGCTGATCGGCGATTACTAGCGACTCCAGCTTCATGGGGTCGAGTTGCAGACCCCAATCCGAACTACGACCGGCTTTTTCGGATTGGCTGTACTCTTGCGAGTTGGCAACCGATTGTACCGACCATTGTAGCGCGTGTGCAGCCCTGGACGTAAGGGCCATGAGGACTTGACGTCATCCCCTCCTTCCTCCGGCTTCTCGCCGGCAGTCCCCTTCGAGTGCCCGGCATTATCCGCTGGCAACAAAGGGCGGGGGTTGCGCTCGTTGCGGGACTTAACCCAACACCTCACGGCACGAGCTGACGACAGCCATGCAGCACCTGTGCACGCACCCGACTTTACGGGCCGGTTCCATTTCTGGTTCCTACTACGTGCATGTCAAGCCCAGGTAAGGTTCTTCGCTTTGCATCGAATTAAGCCACGCGCTCCGCCGCTTGTGCGGGCCCCCGTCAATTCCTTTGAGTTTTAGCCTTGCGGCCGTACTCCCCAGGCGGGGTGCTTAATGCGTTAGCTGCGGCACGGAAGGACATACGCCCCCCACACCTAGCACCCACCGTTTACGGCTAGGACTACCCGGGTATCTAATCCGGTTCGCTCCCCTAGCTTTCGCGCCTCAGCGTCAGGAGTGGCCCAGTCCGGCGCCTTCGCCACCGGCGTTCCTAGCGATATCTGCGCATTTCACCGCTACACCGCTAGTTCCCCGAACCTCTACCATCCTCTAGCCAACGCAGTATCCGACGCAGTTCCAGGGTTGAGCCCTGGGATTTCACGCCGGACTTACGTAGCCGCCTACGCGCCCTTTACGCCCAGTGAATCCGGATAACGCTTGCCCCCTACGTCTTACCGCGGCTGCTGGCACGTAGTTAGCCGGGGCTTCCTCGTAAGGTACCGTCACCATCCTTGCGGTGGCTTCTTCCCTTACAACAGAGGTTTACAACCCGAAGGCCTTCATCCCTCACGCGGCGTCGCTGGATCAGGCTTTCGCCCATTGTCCAAAATTCCCTACTGCTGCCTCCCGTAGGAGTCCGGGCCGTGTCTCAGTCCCGGTGTGGCTGTTAGCGCTCTCACGCCAGCTACCCGTCGTCGCCTTGGTAGGCCGTTACCCCACCAACAAGCTGATAGGCCGCGACCCCCTCCACGAGCGGAATCCATTTGCCTGCGTGGTGATGCCACCTCGCAGGGTCATCGGGTATTAGCGCTGGTTTCCCAACGTTATCCCCGTCTCGTGGGCAGGTTGGTCACGTGTTACTCACCCGTTCGCCGCTCCGTAACCTCGGGTGTTACCACCCAAGGTCCGATCGCTCGACTTGCATGTATTAAGCACGCCGCCAGCGTTCATCCTGAGCCAGGATCAAACCCTCCATTAGAGGTTTTGCTCACCGACCGATTTCCGCTCGACCGAAGTCGAACTTCACTCGGCCGATGATGATCTCTAACAAGGCGTTACAAAAGGGTGCCCGCTCTCACTTGCGTTCCCCCCGGTTGGTCGATCCGAAGATCTTCCTTCCGGGATCGAATCGCGTGTCCTCGCTATGCGGTTTTCAAGGCGCAGACAGCGACCAAACGCCAGCCCAAATCTCGGGCTAGGAGTTTGGTCGTTTCCGCCGTCCCCAGTGGACAGCGGAGCGCTAGTATAGCGCGCGGTCGCGGATTGGCAAACCCGAATCCGTGAACCGGGAAAACGTCCGTATCGTACCTCATAGGGGAGGATCACCAGATGCCGAAGGTAGGAGACCGGGTCGTCGTGGAAGGCTCGAAGGTCGGCGGGGGCCGCCGCGAAGGAACCCTGCGCAAGGTCGTGGGATCCCTGATCCAGGTCAGTTGGGAGGACGGGTCCGAAACCCTGTTCGCCCCCGGCGCCGGCACCGTCCAGTTCCTTCCGGCCGGCAAGACCAACGGCAAAACCGCCAAGGCGAGCAAGCCGGCGTCCACCAGGGATCGAGGCAAGCCCGCTTCCCAGGGAGCGAGCAAGGCCCCGGCCCGCGCCGGCGGGAAGTCGCTCGCGAAGAAGACCGTGGCCAAGGCTGCGTCGAAGGCCGGGGCGAAGGCCGGGGCGAAGGCCGGGGCGAAGGCTCCCTCGAAGGGCGGGGCCAAGAAGGCCGGCAAGAAGAAATAGGGCCGCTTCTAGCCCTGCTGCCGCGACTGCATCTCGGTGATCGTCGACTCGAGCGCCGAGATGCGTCGCTGCAGAGTCGTGGCCGAGCCCACGTTCTCGGCCACCCGCAGAATCCCTTCGGACAGGCGCGCCAGGCCCTCGGTGATGCGCTCCTCGATCGTGTCGATACGGCCGTTCATGCTTTGGAGCTGGGCCGCGGCGGACGCCCGCTCGGCGGCCATTCGGGCCCCGGCCTCCGACAGCTGGGACTGAAGGGTTTCGAGCCGGTTCGCGAAGGCGCGCAGCGCGCCGGTGAAGGTCTCTTCGCTCGAGACCAGGTCGCGGCGCAACGTCGCGGTCTCGTCCGCGATCTCTTGCCGGGCGGCCTCGAGCTCGGGCTCGACCCGCTCGCGGAGCCGGGTGATCTCCCGCATCGCTTGCTCGCGGGCCTGTTGCAGCCCGGATTCCATGCCTTGGAGCAGGCCGGTGAACGACGACCAGTTCCGCCCTCCGATCGAGCCCGCGCAGTCGCCG
>DATLFO010000168.1:0-33683 GCA_035541035.1 Actinomycetota bacterium | reverse complement strand
GCCAGCGGGGCGAGCACGAACTCGTAGGAGACCGCGCTTGCCGTCCACCGGCTCAACAGGAACAGATATAGGCCGAAGACGCCGACTGTTCCGAACGTGATCAGGTACGCCTGCGCCACCCATGTCTGCGGCTCGGACGGGGGCGCGACCGAGTGCATCAAGATGACACCTTTCACGCCGGGCCGCGTGATCGCCAGTTTGACCGCCGGCATCGCGCCCAGCGAGAACCCGGCGTAGACCATTTCGGCGGACAGGCCTTCGGCGGCGGCGACCCCGCGTTCGAGCGCGGTGCCGAAGCCGATCTCCTTCGCGTAGGCGATGCCGTCTTCGAGCGTGTCGAAGGTTTTGCCGTCGTAGACGTCGGGTGTGTGCACGGTGTGACCGGCGGCGCGAAGCTCATCGGCGAAGGCGCGTACGCCATCGGTCAGGCCTTGTGCGTGGTGGAACAGGATGATCTCGCTCATGCCTGCAGCGTATGTCAGCGCGGGTTGCGGCGCGCGCCGATGTAGCCGAGCAGGTACGTAATCGGGTGAAGCTTGGTGTAGATACGCCGCGTCGTCAGGCTCGGCATGGACCTGTGCCGCTCTTCGTGTGCGACCCGTGCGCGCGGATGCTTGGCCAACAGCGTGCGGAACAGCAAGCGGTCGAAGTATCCGCCGACCACGTCGTTTGGCTCGCTCGTGTGCAGTTCGATGCGGACCAGATGCTTGACGTTCTTGTAGCCGTACTGTGCCGGGCTGACCAGACGGAACGGGCCGCCGTGGTCCAGCGGCAGCGGCTCGCCGTCCAGGCGATCCGCGATCAGCACGTCGTCGCGCAGCGCGTCTTCCAACAGCAGTGTGGCGCGCCAGCCGTCGCGCCCAACCACCAAGATGTGCGTGACGGGCGCGCGCTCGCTCAGCGCGTCGTAGACGTCACGAAAGCGCACGCCTTCCCAGCGAAGGTCGCGCGCGGTCCATCCGGCGACGCAATGAAAGTCGGCGGCGACGCGGACGCGAGGGAAGCCATTCAGCGCGTCCGCGTCGAGTTCCAGCACCGCGTCCTGTGCGCCCATGATCTGGATCATCGGATGCGCGGGAACGGGCGGGTCAGGTCTGGCGATGCCGTACCGCGGAAACGTCGAGATCGCGCGCTGACCGGGTGGCAGCGTGTCGTCGCGTCGCGCGCGCGGAAACGCATCGCGCAGGCGGAACAGCGCGTGGTCGGTTCGAAGGTCACTCATCGCGGCCGTCCTTTCATGGCGGTTTCGTGGACGGCCGGATTCAGGCCGAGCACGCCGAGCGCGGCGCGCACCGCAAGCTTCTCGTCGTGGGGCGCATGGCCGGCCAGTTCGATCACGGCGCCTTCCAGCGCGCCGACCAACGCGTGCGCGACGGCGCGTGACGGCGGACCGGGTGGGATCGACCCTTGCCGGCGGCCTGCGTCGATCAGCTTCATCACGCGCTTGATCAGCGTCTGCGACACGCGCTCGACCTCGCGGCCGACGGGATGGTCGCGGCCACTGAACTCCATGCGCAGCGCGTTCGCGACACGGGCGATGTCGCGGCGACAAAAGATCGCGTGGCCGCGTGCGAGCGTGGTCAGAATCGCCAGCGGATCGGTTTCGCCTTCGACTTGCTTGCCGACCTCGTCGCGCCAGGTCTCGTCCACCCAGCGAAGCACGGCCATCGCCAGGTCCTCCTTGTCGGCGAACTGGTGGTAGAGCGCGCCGCGCGTGTATCCGGCTTCGCGGGCGACCTCTTCCAGGACCAGGTTCCCGTAGCCGTAGCGGGACAGGCCGCGCGCTGCGGCCTCGAGCAGCGCGGTGCGGCTGCGTGCGCGCCGCTCCGTCTGCGTGGCCCGCGACTTGCCCGGACGCTGCGATAAACGTACAGTCATGTATGTATGTTAGCAGAGGACGGGCACGGGAGGCGAGGATGAGCGAGATTACGATCGTCGGCGGAGGGCTCACGGGGCTGGTGGCGGCCATCGCCGCGGCCGAGAAGGGCGCCTCGGTCCGACTGCTGGAAGCGCAGCGCCGCCTCGGCGGACGAGCGCGCACGACCGCCCCTCCCTATCGCGCAAACTTCGGCCCGCACGTGATCTACGGCGACGGCCCGCTGTGGCGCTGGCTGGCGGAGCGGAACCTGACCCCGCCGCACTCCGGCCCCGCGCTCAGCGGCTTTCGCTTCATCGCCGGCGGCGTGGTGCGCAAGATGCTGCCGGCCGCGGCAGTGACGACGATGACGCGACTCGGCAGGGCCGAGCCTCCGGCCGACGTGGATCTGCGGACCTGGCTGTCGGCGAAGACCGACGAGCGCACGGCCGCGATGCTGTGCGCGGCGGCAGGCGTGGTCACCTTCGATCACGATCCCGGACGGCTTTCGGCCGCGTTCGCCTGGACGCAGCTTCGCCGCGTCGCCGTATCGGCGCGGCACGTCAAGTACGTGCACGGCGGCTGGGGTTCGCTGATCGACGTGCTCGCGCGTCATGCGACATCGATCGGCGTGCGCATCGAGACCGGCGTGCGCGTCGATCAGGTCGAGCCCGTCTCCATCGTGGCCACGCGCCTGCACGCCGCCTGCGATCTGCTGCGCGACGAGACCCTGCGGTGGGAGTCGGCGCGGTGCGCGCTGCTCGACGTCGCGCTCGAGTCCCGGCGCGGCGATCCGTTCCTGGTGTGGAACCTGGACCGGCCCGGATGGATCGAGCGCTACACGAAGCCCGACCCGAGCCTCGCTCCCCCGGGTGTGTCGCTGCTGCAGGCCCAAGCCGGCCTCGAGCCGGGCATACCCCTTGAGGACGGCATCGCGCATCTGGAGGCGATGCTCGACGCGTCGTTTCCGGGCTGGCGCGAGCGAGCCGTCTGGTCTCGATCGCATATCAGCGACGGCAAGACCGGTGCGCTCGACCTGCCCGGAACGACCTGGCAGGACCGGCCCGCGATCGACCGTGGCGGGGGCATCTTCGTCGCGGGCGATCAGGTGGCGGCGCCGGGCCTGCTGTCCGAGGTCGGGTTCGCCTCGGCGATCGAGGCGGCGCGGCTCGCGTGCGTCGCGGCGTCCGCCGCCCGCGCCGGAGGCCCGCGATGAACGGCCGTCTTCGCTCAGCCGCCTGGCTCTACGCCGCGGGGCTCGCGCTGCACACCGCCGATCATCTTCGCCGCGGCGCCGACGTGATCACGCCGCAGGTGAAGATGATCGGCGCGATCTCGACCGTAGCGGGCGGCATCGCGATCGCGCTGGTCTTGGTGCGCGACCGGCGCGGCTCCACCGCGGCCGCGTGGACCGGGCTGCCGGTGGCGATCGGCATCGCGGCCGTGCATCTGCTTCCGCGGTGGAGCGCGTTCAGCGACGCCTTCGTGGGCGCCTCAGCCGTGGGAGTGAACGCGCTGTCGTGGTTCGCCGTGATCGTCGAGATCGCCGGCGCCGCGGCCTTCGGCCTCGCCGGTATTCACGCGCGCCGCCCCCGCTTGGCGGGATAGGCTCGATGCCGATGAAAGAGCTGCCGCTGATCGCCTGCTCGCTGGACGCGAGCGGCCAGAAGGAGCGCGCGGCCGAGTGGCGCGCGCTCGTCGCGCGATCACGCGGCGCCGAGATGCGACCGGACGGGCTTCACATCCGCGTCGAGCCGGGAGACGATGCGGAAGCTCGCCGCCTCGCGGACCTCGAATCGCGGTGCTGTCCGTTTTTCACCTTCTCGTTCGAGCCCGGCGGATTCACCGTCGGCGGCTCACCCGATGCGGTCACCGCCGCGAAGCGTCTGCTGCTCGGCTAGCCGTGTAACGTGGGCGCGCCGAACGACTCCGAGGAGGACGCGATGAGCAAGGTTTCGATGGTGGGAAAGATCACGGTGCTGCCGGGCAAGGCGGACGAGGCCGAGCCGGTGCTGGCGAAGATGGTCGCGGCCGCAAAGGGCGAGCCGGGAGTCGAGGTGTACTCGTATCACCGCGGCGAAGGGGATACGTTCTGGTTCTTCGCCGTGATGGCCGACGAGCAAGCCGTCGCCGCGCACCGGCAGACGCCCGCGATGATGGCGGCGATGGGCGAGTTCATGCCGATGGCCGCCGGCCGCCCCGACATGTCACTGGCCACGCCCATCGCCGCAATCGGCTTCGACGCCTAGCGCCGAGCCGCATCATCGAAGCGAGCGGCAGGCTACGAGATGTTGCCGCGCCACGCGCCGGTTTCGCGGCCGCGTCCTTCGATGAAGTCCTTGAAGCGCTTCAGGTCGCCGGAGGCACGGTGCTTGACCATGCCCATCATGTCGCCGGCCTTCTCGAGCATGCCGTGCGGTTCGTAGTCGAGCTGCAGCATGACGCGCGTGGTGTTGTCGTCGATCTTGTGGAACGTCACGACGCCCGCGTTGGCTTCGCCGCCTTCGCTGACCCACGCGATCCGCTGGTCAGGCACCTGCTCGGTGATGCGAGCGTCCCATTCACGCTCGGTACCCGCGATCTCGGCCTTCCAGTGCAGCCGGTCGTCGGAGAGCTGCCTGACTTCTTCGACGCCTTCCATGAACTGCGGAAACTCTTCGAATTGCGTCCATTGGTTGTAAGCAACGTTCACCGGAACGTCGACTTCAACCGACTCCTTGATCTCGGACATGGTTTCTCCTTGCGTGCGGGGAAATGCGGAACGCGACGGGGTGCCGTCCGCCTTATGGATCGGAGTACCCGAAAGGTTCCTCATTCAACCCGACGACACCGACAGCGAGTCCAACAAGCAAGGAAAACGAGCGGGGGCAACGCCCCTCAAACAAGCCCTGCAAAGGGGGTGTCACATCGGCGAACACGAAGACACCGCGATGATGGCCCAGTTCGAAATCGTGCGGCCCGCGGCTTAGGTCCCGGGCTTGACCGTCATCATGTAGATGACGAACAGCATGATCGCCAGATCCAGGCGGCCGAACGTGCGCATCTTGGCCACGCCCGCGTTCATCACCTTCTCGTCGAAGTTCGGTGATGCGACCAGCGTGTAGAGCGAGGCGGAGGTCTTGCCCATCACTGCTCCGCCGATCGCACCCGATGCGATCAGGCCCACGACGCCCGCGACCACGAACGGCTGCTCGAACCCGATGCCTGAATCGACCACCATCCACACGCCCGAGACCAGAACGACCGCGGTCAGGATCCCGAAGTAGGCCGACGGCACCAACGAGCCCGTTTGAATGAACGCCTTGACCCGCGAAGAATCCATCTTCGCGACCCGCTCGGCCATGATCTGGAACGCTCCGCCGGCCCCGACCCAGAACACCACGCCGGTCACGTGCACGAACAGCAAGATTTTGTAGAGCATGGGACTCCCCCGTATCGACGCCTCGTGGGTGCCATTGTCCACCCGTCCGCCGCCAACCTCTGGGAGCGAAGGATTCTGCTAGACAACGGCGATGCGCACGCGTGGCGCGGCAAGGGCTCGCAGGTCGCCTCGTCTTGGGTCACGACAAGCGCGTCCGGTTCGGCGAATGCGGCAAGGACGGCATCGGGCTGCCGAGCCGGTCCCTGGTGCGCAGCCAAATTATTGAATGCACGCGCCGCATTATCTGACTAGATCAGTTGGGTTTCTTGACGCCTTCGAGCACGATCCCCACGAGTGCGTCCACGACTTTGGCCGGAACCTTGCCGCCGGGCTCGTCTTCCCAGAGCAGCCAGCGGGCTCCGATCAGCTCGCCCATTCCCATCAGGGCGTAGGCGAGGACTTCGACGTCGACGTCGCGGAACTCCCCGGCTTTGACGGCGGCGCGCAGGCCTCTGGTATACCCCTCGGCGAGACGCTCGTAGTGGTACCGATAGATATCGCGGTCCACAAACTCGGCTTGGCGGATGATCCGATACAGGCCGGGGTGCTGCTGCACGAAGGCGAAGAACGCTTCGAAGCCTTGGCGTTCGACTTCGGCTCGGGTGGCCGCGCCCTCCACCGTCTGGGCGATGTGGCTGCGCAGCTGATGGCTCAGATCCCGGACGACCTCGCGGAAGATCTCCAGCTTGGACGGGAAGTACAGATAGAAGGTCCCTTGGCTGACCCCGGCCTGGCGGGTGATCTCGACGATGCTGGCCTCGTCGTAGCTGCCCTGCTCGAAAACTTGCTCGGCGGCCGCCACCAGGCGGGCGCGGGTCCGCTCGCCCTTGGTCAGCCGGCGGGCGGGCTCGGCGGCCGCGGCGGGCTTTTGGACGGCGCGCCCGGCCGGCGCGGCTTTCCGCGCGACCGCCTTTGCCGCTTCCCGGCCCAATGCCACCCTTGACTCTCCCTTCCGGCGAGCGTTACATTACCGGCGAGTAAAACTGACAGGTGATTCATATTTTACTTCTGGAACACCGCCGGCGCCAGCCCTTCCCCGACCGGCCGGCGGACCTTGGGGAGCACTGGGGGTCAAGGTGAGGGCACCCGTCGAGTTTCGCATTTCCCGCAGGCGACGCATGCGAACGGCGGCGGTGGCCGCGCTCGCGATCCTGTTCACGCTGCTGCCGCCGGGCACCGCTCCGGCCGCGGCGCTGGTCGAGGTCACGAGCTTCGGCACCAACCCCGGCAACCTCAAGATGTTCAAGTACGTGCCCACCGGCCTGTCGTCGAACAAGCCGCTGGTTGTGCTGCTGCACGGCTGCACACAGACCGCCGCCTCCTACGACGACGAGTCGGGCTGGGTGAAGTACGCGGACGCGTGGCAGTTCGCGCTGGTCTTCGCGCAGCAGCAGTCGTCCAACAACTCGTCGTCGTGCTTCAACTGGTTCGAGTCCGGCGACTACGCGCGCGGCGCGGGCGAGGCGCTGTCGATCAAGCAGATGACCGACAAGATGAAGACCGACCACGGCTCGGACGCGGCACGCATCTTCGTATCGGGCCTGTCCTCGGGCGGCGCGATGGCCGCGGTGATGCTGGCAACCTATCCGGACGTGTTCGCGGGCGGCTCGATCGTGGCGGGCGTGCCGTACAAGTGCGCGACGGGACTGTCGCAGGGCTTTTCGTGCATGAACCCGGGCGTGAACAAGACGCCGGCGCAGTGGGGCGACCTGGTACGCGGCGCCTACTCGGCGTATTCCGGCCCGTACCCGAAGGTGTCGATCTGGCACGGAACGAGCGACACGACGGTGCACCCGGTCAACGCGACCGAGTCGATGGAGCAGTGGACGAACGTGCACGGCACCGACCAGATCGCCGACGTTGAAGACACCGTCAAGGGCTATCCGCACAAGGTCTACCGCAACGCATCCGGCGTCGGCGTCGTCGAGACTTACATGATCACGTCGATGGGCCACGGCACGCCGGTCGATCCCGGCACGGCGGCCGACCAGTGCGGCACCGCAGGGGCGTTCATGTTGGACGTCAACATCTGCTCGACCTACTTCACGGCGCGCTTCTTCGGCCTGGACAACAGCGACACGCAGGCGCCCTCGGTCTCGATCACCTCGCCGACGGGCGGCACGGTCAGCGGCGTGATCACGATCAACGCCTCGGCCAGCGACAACGTGGGCGTGACCAAGGTCGAGTTCTTGGTGGACGGCGCGCTGCTCGCCACCGACACGGCCTCGCCGTGGAGCGCGACCTGGGATACCAGCGCGGCCGCGAACGGCACCCACACGCTGCTTGCGCGTGCCTACGATGCGGCCGGAAACAGCACGGCCTCACAGCAGGTGACGGTTACGGTGACCGGCGGGGTCGAGGACGTCACGCCGCCCACGGTCAACATCACGTTTCCGACCAACGGCTCGACGGTGTCGGGCACGGTCACGATCAGCGCGTCCGCCTCGGACGACTTCGGCGTGACCAAGGTCGAGTTTTTCGTGGACGGCGCGTCGATCGGCACGGGCACACCCGCCGGATCGGCGGGGCCGTGGACGATTCCGTGGAACACCACGAGCGTATCCAACGGCTCGCACGCGCTGATGGCCAAGGCCTACGACGCGAAGGGCAACGTCGGCATCGACAACGACACGACGGTCACGGTCAGCCAAACGGTCGCGGTGCTGGACGAGACCTTCAGCAACCGCGACGGCAACGGCGACTACTACGACACCACCGGCTGGACCGCCGGCGGCTACGTCTCGTCCACCGAGAACCACACGAACGCAGCCGGCAACAGCGCGTTCGGGTACGCATCCAGCGGCGTGTCGTGCGCGACCGGCAACAAGACCCAGACGCTGTCGCGCTCGGTGACGCTGCCGAACAACCCAGTGCTGTCGTACTGGCGCAAGCTGGATCTGAAGGCGTTGATCAACACCTCGACGACCGCCTCGTTCAAGGTCAAGGTCAACACCACGACCGTGGACCAGCAGGCCGTCACCTACGCGAACTACGTCGATTCGAACTGGACCGAGCGCGCGAACCTGTCGCTGTCGTCGTTCGCCAACCAGACGGTGACGCTGGCCTTCGAGGTCGCGGCGAACTCGAACGTGTGCATCGAAGCCTGGGGCAAGGCGTGGCTCGACGACATCAAGATCGGCAACCCGCAGCAGGCCGCCGACACTACCGCCCCGACGGTGAACGTGACCGCGCCCGCCAACGGCGCGACGGTGAGCGGCGCGGTGGACATCACCGCGACCGCCTCCGACAACGTGGGCGTGGTCAAGGTCGAGTTCTACGTGGACGGCATGCTGCTTGGGACCGACACCTCCTCGCCGTACGCACTGACGTGGACAACCGGATCGGTTCCGAACGGATCGCATCGCATCATGGCCAAGGCCGTGGACGCGGCCGGTAACGTCGGCACCGACGACGACACCACCGTCACGGTCAGCAACGGCGGCGGCGGCACCACCAGCGTCACGTTCGGCAACGACGACGCCAACGACGGCTACGTAAAGGCGAACGCGAGCGGCGGCAGCGCAGCGGTCGGCACGCTCGAGTCCACCTACGGGCTGGCGATCGGCCGCGGCAGCGACGCGCTCTACAACCGCACCGTGCTGTCGTTCAACACCGCCTCGCTGCCCGACACCGCCACGATCACCCGTGCGTGGATCACGGTGACGCTCAATTCGACGTCCGGGGATCCCTGGGCCAACCCGGCCGGCAACACGCTGGTGATCGACGTGAAGAACGGCTGCTTCGGCGCCTGCACGATCGAGACCGGCGACTGGTCGTCCGCGCCGACCCAAAGTGCCGTTTCCAACATCGTGAAGTGGACCGGCGGCACGACCTCGTCGACGAACTTCTCGTCCGCGGGCCTGGGCGCGATCAGCAAGACGGGCACCACGCAGCTCAAGCTTCGCTTCTCGTCGAACCAGACCGCCACCAACTACATCTTCATCGGCCGCGGCGCGGCCGCGACCCTTCACGTGGAGTACACATGAGACAGGAGATCGGGCCATCCGCGGCGAATCAGGACTGCGTCCTGGCGATTCCTTCGAGGTGGTATTCGTGAGACGTTTTCGTTCGGTTGCGGCGCTGGTCGCGCTCGGCATGGTCACCGTCGCATGCTCGGGCTCGCTTCCCGACTGGCACTACGGCGCCAAGGCCAACGATCCGCAGGTCACCATCGTTGATCCCGACGAAGAGCCGGTCGCCGGCGGCCCGACCGAGAACGGGACTCCCCTGCCCGGCACGACGGTGCTGCCGACCGCCATCCCGTCGGGCGGCGTCACGACCACGCCCCTCCCCCCGACGGGCGGGCCGGTCCCGACGAACCGCACGACGGACAGGCCGAAGCAGTACGTGGCCAACATCTACAAGGGCTCGGCCGACACGATCGGGATCACCGACAGCCAGATCACGCTGTGCGGGCACGCGGCGCTGGTGCTGGCCGCAGCGTTCAACATCAGCGCGGCCGATCTGAGCGTGTACTGGCAGCAGGTCAACGACACGGCCGACAAGATTCACGGCCGCCGCGTCGCCATCAGCTACGAAGACGACCGCTACGACGGCACCGAAGCGGCCGCGGTGGTCAAGCGCTGCGTGGACAAGAAGCCGTTCTTCATCCTGGGCGGCATCGGCTTCGACCAGATCCCGTTCGCGAGAGAAGAGGCCGAGCGGCAAAAGACGCTCTACCTGCACCACATGGCGATCGCCAAGGGCATGGAACGGGCGGTGCACTCGTTCTCGACGCAGCCCACGGTCGAGCAGGTCGGCGTCGCGTTCGGCGAGTACATCGCGACGCGACACAAGGGCAAGAAGCTGGGGATCATCTCGCGCAACAGCGAGTACTGGAAGCCCGGCCACGACAGCGGCGTCGCCGAGCTGAAGCGCCGCGGCATCACGCCCGCCAAGGACCTCGAGACGATCAAGAATCAAGGAACCTACAACCTGGAGATCCGCGAGCTGCAGAACGCCGACGTCAAGGTCGTGTGGATCTGGGAGAACGCGCTCGCCGCGGGACAGATCATCCGCCAGGCAGCCGAACAAGGCTACCGGCCGAAGTGGATCGTGTTCCCGTTCCAGACGACGCTGGATCTGATCGGCAAGAACAACGCGCTGGGCCCGACCATCGAAGGCGTGGGCACCTGGAGCGCCTACACGTCCGGCGGATACGGCGGCGCATTCAGCCAGTACGGATACGACGATGAGATCAAACGCTTCGAAGCCGCCTACCGCAAGTACCGTCCCGGCGTCACGCCCAACGACATCCTGTGGCAGGTCTGGATCGGCAACAAGTTCCTGCACCAGATGCTGCTGGACTGCGGCCGCACCTGCACACGCAACCGGATCGCCGGCACGTTCCTCGCCGGCCTCAAGACGCGCATCAACCCGAACTGCGAGACCAACTTCGCGCACAAGAAGTCGATGGGCGGGCGAGTTGGCCTGCATCAGTTCGTGACGCTGGAGACCTTCGACCGCGGCCAAAACGGAGCTTGGAAGACCACGACGTGGTGCAAGGAAAGCCTGGGCTAGGGATCACATGGGCAGCGCACTGATCTCCGGCATCGTCGTCGGCGGCATCTACGGGCTCATCGCGCTCGGGATCGTCCTTGTTTACCGCGGATCGCGGGTGCTGAACCTGGCCGCGATCGAAACCGGCACGCTGGGTGTATTCATGGCGTGGGCGTTGATCGAAGAGGCGGGCATGCCCTGGATGGTCGGCGCGCTGGCCGGCGTCGCCGCCGCCGCGCTGGTGTCGTTCGCGTTCGAGCGGCTGGTCGTGTCGCGCATGATGGACGCCCCCCGCCTGACCGTCGCGGTCGCAACGATCGGGCTCGGCGCGTTCCTGATGGCGTTCGAGATCAAGGTTTGGACCGCCGCGCCGCGTTTCCTGTCGCATCCGATCGAGGGGCTCGGCCCGAAGATCCTGGGCGTGCACGTCAGCCCGACGCAGATCCTGTCGCTGATCATCGTCGCCGCGCTGGGCTTCGGCCTGGCCTGGTTCTTGCGTCGCACCGACTTCGGGTTGGGTGTGCTCGCGGCCGCACAGGATCCGGTCGCGACGCAGATGGTCGGCGTGCGGCTGTGGAAGGTGTCGGCGTTCACCTGGACGCTGGCGGGCGCGCTGTCGGCGATCGCGATGCTTCTGGTCGAGCCGTCGATCGGTGGGTTCGCGGCCGGGACGCTCAACGGATTGTTCGTTCCGGCGCTGGCCGCCGCGCTGGTCGGTGGTCTGACGAATCCGTCGGGCGCGTTCCTGGGCGGCATCGTGATGGGTCTGATCGATCAGGTCGTGCGGCAATGGTTCCTCGACGTGACCTGGCTGCCGGGCGTGGGCACGATGGCGATCTTCGCCGCGATGCTGCTGGTGCTGATGCTGCGGCCGCAGGGTCTGCTGGGGCGGGCGCGCACATGACCGACATGGTGCAGCGGCTCCGCGGCGCCGGGCTGCCGGTGGTTTCCAAACGCACCCGAACGATCCTGATCGTGCTGGCGGTCTGCGTGATCGCACCCCCGCTGCTGGCGCGCGCCGACATCCTGTCGTCGTTCCGCGCGTCGGTGATCGGCTACGGCGCGTGCTTCGCACTGATGGCGATCTCGCTGAACATCTTGATGGGCTATGCGGGACAGATCTCGCTGGGCCATGCGGCGCTGCTGGGCATCGGCGCGTACACGTCCGGCCTGCTGACCGGGCGGCTGGGCTGGTCGTACCTGATCACGCTGCCGTTCGCGGCCGGTGCGGGCGCCCTGCTGGCCTTCGTCGCGGGCCTGCCCGCACTGCGATTGCGCGGCCTGTATCTGGCGATCACCACGATCGGCTTGGTCTTTTTCGCCGAGAACACGCTGTATCAGCTTCCTTGGCAAGGCGGCGGCCCGGTGATGCTGCCGCGCCCGGTCGCGGGACGGTTCATCTTCCTGATCGACGGCGACTTCCTTGCGTTGATCCTGGTGACGCTGGTCGCGTTCTGGTGGCTGGACGTCAACCTGGTGCGTTCGCGTCTGGGCCGCGCGTTCCACGCGATCCGCGAGGACGAGCAGGTCGCGCAATCGTTCGGCATCGACGTGACGCGCTTCAAGCTGCTGGCGTTCGTGATCTCGGGTGCGCTGGCGGGGATCGCGGGCATGACCTACGGGCATCTGGTCGGCACCGTCGCATCCGACGTGTTCGACTATCAGTTCTCGCTGCTGCTGGTGACGTTCGTGGTGATCGGCGGGCTCGGCAGTCGCGCCGGTGTGGTGATCGCCGCGTTTCTGTTCGGCTTCTTCCCGCGGCTCCTGACGGCCTTGAAGGATTGGGATCTGCTGGTCGGCGCGTTCCTGCTGATCTATACGCTCGCCAAGCATCCCGGCGGGTTCGCGGGCGCGATCCGCGAAGGCAAAGAGGCCAAGGCCGCGAAGGCCGCGCGGGCTGGACTGGCCGGCGACACCGACGAGCAGGCCGTGCCCGCGCTGCCGCGCACCGGTCTTGCGCCCGCTGCGGTCGCGGCCGACGCTCCGCCGCTGCTGGAAGTCCGCGACGTGCAGGTCGCGTTCGGGGGGCTTCGCGCGGTGGACGGCGCCTCGCTGACGGTGCCGCGTGGCAGGATCGTCGGACTGATCGGCCCGAACGGCGCCGGCAAGACCACGCTGTTCAACGCGATCTCGGGTTTCGTGAAAATGCAGGCCGGCCAGGTCATCTACGACGGCACGTCGATTCAGGACCTGCCGCCGCATCAGCGCGCCGCGATGGGCATCGGCCGCACCTTCCAGCTCGTCGGCCTGGCCCGCAACCTGAGCGTGCGCGAGAACCTATTGCTGGCGCAGCATTCGCACGCCTCGTACGGAACCTGGCATGCGCTGGCCGCGACGCCGCGCCGCACGCGCGAGGAACGCGAGCTGGACGAGCGCGCACGTGCCGCGATCGCATCGCTGGGCTTCGAGCGCTACGCGGACGTGCCGGTCAAGCATCTGTCGGGCGGACAGCAGCGCATCGTCGAGATCGCCGCAGCGCTGTCCACCGCACCCGAGATGATGATGCTGGACGAACCGAGCGCCGGCATGGCACCGGCCGTGATCGAGTCGCTCGCGCAGCGTCTGCGTGAGCTGCGTGACGACCTAGGCCGCACGGTGCTGCTGATCGAGCATCACATCCCGCTGGTTCTGGACGTGTGCGACGAGGTGTACGTGCTGAACCTCGGCAAAGTGCTTGCGCACGGCACGCCGGCCGAGATCGTGTCGGACCCGACGGTCGTGGATGCCTACCTCGGATCGGCGGGGGTGAAGGCATGAGCGCGCTCGAGCAGCCCGTCGCGGCCGAGGCGCTGCGCGTGTCCGGGCTTCGGACCGGCTTCGGCTCGAACACGGTGCTGCACGGCGTGGACTTCACCGTCGCCGAAGGCGAGATCGTGTGCATCCTCGGCCTGAACGGGGCCGGCAAGTCGGTGACGATGAAGACGATCGCCGGGATCGTGCCGGCCTGGGACGGTCAAATCGCGTTCTTCGGCCGGCCGATGACAACAATGGGTGTCGAGGATCGCGTCGGGCTCGGAATCTCGCACGTGACGCAGGGCCGGCAGGTCTTTCCCGAGCTGAGCGTCGAGGAGAACATTCGCTTGGGCGGCTATCTGCTGCGCCGCCGCGACCGGGAACGGTATACGCGCAACCTGGCTGCGATGTACGAGCGCTTCCCGCGTCTTGGTGAGCGGCGCGACCAGCCCGCGGGAACGCTGTCGGGCGGCGAGCAGGCGATGCTGGCGCTGGCGCGCGCGCTGGTGAGCCAGCCGAAGCTGATGCTGGTGGACGAGCCGACCGCGGGCCTCGCGCCGGTGGTCGTGGACGAGTTGGCCGAGGCGCTAACGCAGGTCAATCGCGACGGCGTGACGATCCTGCTGGTCGAGCAGCACGTGGCGTTCGCGCTGCGGCTGGCGCATCGCGCGTTGATCATGCAGCGCGGTACGATCGTATATCAGGAGCGCGTCGCCGGCATCGATCACGAGACGATGGTGCAGGCGTTGGGCATCGGGCGGCTGCTGGACGCTCCCGCCGCGAGGAAGAAAGCTCCTGCCAGGGAGGTTCCCGCCACGGCACTCGTCAAGAAAGTTGACGCGAAGAAGACCGCGGCATCCACGAAGAAGACCGCGGCGTCCACGAAGAAGACCGCCGCGCCCTTGGACAAGAAGGCTGCGCCCACGAAGAAGACCGCGGCACCCACGAAGAAGAAGGCTGCGCGCGCGAAGAAGACAGCGGCACCCGCGAACAAGATGGCCGCTGCCACGAAGAAGGCCCCCGCGAAGAAGGCCCCAGCGAAGAAGGCGCCATGACTATTCCCGGTCTGATGCAGCACACGCCCCTGACCTTGCGGGCGATCTTCGACCGGATGCGCGACGTCTACGCCGACGGCAAGGTCGTTTCGCCCGAGGGCCGCACGACCTACGGCGCGCTCTCCGAGGAGGTCCTCAAGCTCGTCACGGTGCTGCACGGCCTCGGCGTGCGCTCCGGCGACCGGGTCGGCACGTTCGCGTTCAATTCGGCGCGGCATTTCGCGCTGTATCACGCGGTGCCGCTGATCGGCGCGGTGCTGCACACGATCAACGTGCGCCTCTACGACGAGCAGATCGCCTACATCGCCAATCACGCCGAGGACCGCGTGATCTTCGTCGACGCCGAGCTGTGCGGCGCGCTGGCCGAGGTCGCGCCGAAGCTGGCCACGGTCGGCGCCTACGTCGTGATGGGCGACGGCGACGCGCACGGCCTGACCCCCGCGCATGACTACGACTCGCTGCTGTCCGCGGCCGCCCCGGCAGCGCCGGATTCGCTGCCCACGATCGACGAGCATGCCGGCTGCGGGCTGTGCTACACGTCCGGCACCACCGGCATGCCCAAGGGCGTGCTGTCGTCGCATCGCGGGATGTGGCTGCACTCGATGGCGACCGCGATGGCGGGAACGCTGGCGCTGACCGAAACCGACCGCGTCTTTCCGATCGTGCCGATGTTCCACGCGTTCGGCTGGGGGCTCCCCTACGCCGCTCCGTTCGCCGGCGCCGAGCTGATCTTCCACGGCTCGGACTCATCCGCCGCCAACATCGGCCGCATCATCGAGCAGGAGCGTGTCACGCTGACCGCGGGTGTGCCCACGATCTGGAAAGACCTGCTGCCGCTGATCGAGCGCAAGGACGTCGATGCCTCGTCGCTGCGCGGCATCTACGTCGGCGGCAGCGCACTGCCACGGCCGCTGATCGACGCCTACGACAAGCAGGGCATCGAGATCGTGCAGATGTGGGGCATGACCGAGACCGGTCCGCTCGCGTGCATCTCGCTGCCGCGGCGCGGACATCGCGGCCTGGATCGCGACGGGCTGCTGGACCAGCGCGAGAAGACCGGCACGATCTTTCCCGGCCTGGAGGCGCGCATCGTCGCGCCCGACGGCAGCGTGTGCCCGCGCGACGGCAAGACCGTGGGCGAGCTGGAGTGCCGCGGCCCCTGGATCGCGTCGGCCTACTACAACGATCCGGAGGGCTCGCGCGAGAAGTTCCACGACGGCTGGCTGCGGACGGGCGACATGGCGTTCATGGAGCCCGACGGAACCTTCCGGATCGTCGACCGCGCCAAGGATCTGGTGAAGTCGGGCGGCGAGTGGATCAGCTCGGTCGAGCTGGAAGGCGCGCTGCTCGGCCATCCTTTGATCCGCGACGCGGCGGTCGTGGGCATCCGCAGCCGCAAGTGGGACGAGCGGCCGGTCGCCGTCGTCGTTCCCGCCGGCGACGAGCATCCGACACTCGAATCGGTGCGGGAGTTCCTGACGCCGCTGGTCGCGAAGTGGTGGCTCCCCGATGGCGTGGTGATCGTGGACGAGATCCCTAAGACCAGCGTCGGCAAGATCGACAAGAAGGTGATCCGCGCGCAGCTGGATCACATGGAGCTGCCGTAGATGCGCGCGCCCGAGCTGTTCGACGTGCCGGTTGCCGGCGGGACGCTTCGCGTCGCGCGCTGGCCGGGCCGTGACGGCGCGCCGGTCGCGCTGTGCGCACACGGCGTGACCGCCACGCACCGTGCCTGGTCGCTGATCGCCGAGCATCTCGACGGCGACGTCACCGTCGTCGCGCCGGACCTGCGCGGCCGCGGCGGCTCGAACGCGATCACCGGCCCGTTCGGGATCCCGCAGCACACCGAGGATCTGGCTGCGGTGCTGGATCACCTGTCGCTGCCGAACGCGGTGTTCGTCGGGCATTCGATGGGTGCGTTCGTGGTCGCCGTCGCGGCCGTCCGTCACCCGGAACGCGTCGGGGGCCTGGTGATCATGGACGGCGGGATCAAGCTGCTCGACGCGCCGGTGGAGGCCGACATCGACGCGCTGCTGCACCAGATCATCGGCCCGTCGATGGAGCGGCTCAAGACCACGTTCGCCTCGCGGGCCGCGTATCAGGATTTCTGGAGACGCCATCCCGCGTTCGCCGGCGACTTCAACGAGCACGTGCAGGCATACGTGAACTATGACCTGATCGGGGACGAGCCCGCGCTGCGAAGCGGCGTATCGCTGGAGGCGGTCTACGCCGACTCGCGCGACACGCTCACCGATCCACTGACCGTCACGGCGATCGAGCAGATCACCCGGCCCGCGATCTTCCTGCGCGCGCAGCGCGGCGTGATGAACGAGCCGTCCGGCCTGTACTCGCACGAGCAGATCGCTGCGCTGCAAGCGCGCGTGCCCCATCTTGAGCCGCACCTGCTGGAAGCGAGCCACTTCTCGATGATGCTCGGGCAGGGATCCGCCGAGGTCGCGGCGTTCATCCGGAAGGCGTGCGGCGCGTGAGGGCGGTCGTCGCGGGGCTCGCGCTGCTGCTGGCGGCCGCATCCGCGGGCGCCGATCATCAGAACGGCCACACGCCACCGGTGGGCCCGATGAAGGCACACTTCCCCGCCGGCTTCCCGGCACTGACCGATGCCGAGTGGAGCTTTCGGCTCGGCGGGTTCGGCGGCATCCGGCAGGGAGCGCCGCTGAAGCACGTGCCGGTGATCTTCGTGCACGGCAACAACGTCGATCACGCCGACTGGTATCACGTGCGCGACGACTTCAAGGCCGCCGGCTGGACCGACCAGGAGCTGTGGGGCCTGTCCTACAACGGTGTCGGCAACGACAATGGCAACACGCCCTCGCGTGACAACCCTGCCGGCCGCGCCGAGCGCGCCGAGATGGGCGGTGACGGCATCGCGCGCATCACCGCCAATGACGTCAACGTTCCCGATTTGCATGCCTTCGTGACCGCGGTGCGTGCCTATACCGGCTCGAAGAAGTTCACGATCGTCGCGCATTCGCTCGGCGTGACGGTCGCGCGCAAGATGCTCAAGGTGCATCCGGCGCTGCGCGCGGACTTGGTCGCGTTCGTCGGCATCGCCGGCGGCAACCACGGCACCAGCCTGTGTCCGCCCGGTAGCGAAGGCAACGTTTACGCCTGCGACGAGATCGCCGCGAACACGCCATGGCTGGCCGAGCTCAACGGCCCCGACGGCAGCGACGAAACCTATCCCCCCGCGAAGTGGATGACCGTTTACGAAGGCACCGGGACCTACGACGTCGCCTTCATGGGAACCTACGCCCAAAGTCCCGTGCTGAAGGGTGCCGACAACCGGCAGTATCCCTTCACCAACCACAATCAGCTTCGCGTCGCCGCCAACGTCGTCGCCGACTACCGCGCCTTCATCGAAAACGCCGAGAAGCCGTATCTTGCCGCGCCGACGACGCCCGCACCGAAGCCGGCGGCCGTGCTGGGTGACAAGCGCGAGCTTGCCGCAACCGGCGTGCCCGGCGCGCTTTTCGGCGCGGGCGCGCTGACGCTGGGCGCCGCAGCCTTCGGCGCGCTCACGATTCGAAAGAGGACTCGATGAAGCGCCGGATCGCGTTGCTGTGCGCTGCGGCGCTTCTTGCGGCCCTGCCCGCCCGCGCGGACCACCAAGCCGGACACTCGTCGCCGCAAGGGCCCGCGAAGATCCGCTTCCCCACCGACTTTCCGGCGCTGACCGACCACGAGTGGGGCTTTCGCATCGGCGGCTTCGGCGGCATCGCCTCAGGCGCGCCGCGCACGCATGCCCCGGTCATCTTCGTGCACGGCAACAACGTCGATCACGCCGACTGGTATCCGGTACGCGACCGGTTCAAGGCCGCCGGCTGGACCGATCAAGAGTTGTGGGCTCTTTCCTACAACGGCCTGGGCGCCAACAATGGCAGCGCCCTGTTCACCCAGAACCCCGAGCGCGACGCCGAACGGGCCGAGATGGGATGGGACGGCAACGCCCGCGTCACCTCCAACGATGTCAACGTCCCTGATCTGCTCGACTTTATCGCCGCGGTTCGCGCCTACACGGGATCGGAGCGGTTCTCGATCGTCGCGCACTCGCTCGGCGTCACGCTTGCGCGCAAGGCGCTGAAGGTGCGGCCCGCGCTGCGCCAGGGTCTGGTCGCGTTCGTCGGCATCGCCGGCGCGAATGACGGCACCTCGTTCTGCCCGCCCGGCTCGGAAGGCGTCGTCGTCTCCTGCGACGTGTACCGCACGTTCCTGGAGGCGGCCGAATGACCTTCCCCTACACCGGCATCGGCTTTTGGATCGCGCGGCGCGCGGCGCTGACGCCCAACCGCATCGCGCTGGTCACGCCGGATGGGTCCTATACCTATCGAGAGCTCGACGAGCGCGCCGCGCGGGCGGCGGGTGCGCTCGCCGCGGCAGGGGTCGAGGTTGGTGACCGCGTCGCGACCTACCTGCCGAACACGGTGGACTACGTGGACGCGTTCTTCGCGTGCGCGCGGCTCGGCGCGATCATGGTGCCGCTGTCCACGCGCCTGACCGCACCCGAGCTCGAGTTCCTGTGCAACGACTCGCAGAGCGCGACGCTGCTCTACGATGCCTCGCTGCGCGAGGCCGTCGCGGCATTCCGGCCGGGCACCGCGATCAAGGCCGCGTTCGTCGCGGGCAGCGGCGACGCCGCCGACCCGTCCGACCTTCGCTGGGACGACGCGCAATCGGCTGCGACCCCCGCCGGCAGCCCGGCCGGCGCAAAGCCCGAGGATGCGCTCGCGATCATCTACACCTCGGGAACGACCGGCCGGCAGAAGGGTGCGGTGCTCACCCACGGAAACTTCTTCTGGACGAACCTGAACATGATCGTCGCGCTCGACATCACCCAGGACGAGCGAAGCTTGGTCGTGCTGCCGATGTTCCACATCGGAGGCTGGAACGTGAACACGCTCGCGGTCTGGTGGAAGGGCGGGACCGTGTATCTGGAACCCGCCTTCGACGCCGGACGCGTCCTCGACCTGATCGCGCGCGAGAAGATCACCTCGATGATGGGCGTGCCCACGATCTATCAGGTTCTGGCCGACCATCCACGATTCGCCGCGTCGGACCTGTCGAGCGTGCGCTCCTTCGTATGCGGCGGCGCGCCGCTCGCGGTGCCGCTGATCCGGCGCTACCAGGAGCGCGGCCTGCAGTTCATCCAGGGCTACGGCCTGACCGAGGCCGCTCCGAACTGCCTGATCCTTGCGCCCGAGGACGCGATCCGCAAAGCCGGCGCGGCGGGCCGCCCGTACTTCTTCGCCGACACGCGCGTGTTCGACGAGCACGACAACGAGGTTGCGCCCGGCGGCACGGGCGAGATCGTCGTCGGCGGCCCGAGCGTGATGCGCGAATACTGGAACCTTCCCGAGGAGACCGCCAAGGCGCTGCGCGGCGGATGGCTGCGCACCGGCGATGTCGGCCTGATCGACGACGAGGGCTACATCACCATCGTCGATCGCGTGAAGGACATGTACATCTCGGGCGGTGAGAACGTCTACCCGGCCGAGATCGAACGAACCTTGGCCGGCCACCCGGCCGTGCAAGAGGCCGCAGTGATCGGCGTGCCCGACGAGCGTTGGGGCGAGTCCGGCCGCGCGATCGTCGTCCTGCGCACGGACGCGTCCGCCACCGAGGACGAGATCCGCGCGTTCTGCAGCGAGCGACTCGCCAAGTTCAAGGTTCCCGCCAGCGTCGTCTTCGCCGAGACGCTTCCCCGCAACGCAACCGGAAAGCTCCTGAAGCCGGAGCTACGAGCGAGGTACGGCAGCCCATGACATCCGTCTACCGAAACCCACCGGTCGGGATCGCCGACCTCGGTCACTACGCCCCCGAGCACTTCATGACCGCCGCCCAAATCGGCGAACGCGCCGGCATCCCCGAAGAGATCGTCGTCGAGCGCTTCGGCTTGAAGGGCAAGCACATCGCCGCTTGGGACGAGCACGTCTCCGACATGTGCATCGCCGCCGCCGAGCCCATCGTCGAGCGCAACGGCCGCGCCGACATCGACGCGGTCGTCTACTTCGGATCGCACTGGAAGGACTACGCGGTCTGGCAGGCCGCACCCGCGATCCAGCACGCGCTCGGCCTGGACGGGTTCGCGATGGAGGCGGTGAACGTCTCGGCGGGGGCGCCCGTCGCGCTCAAGGTCGTGCGCGACATGCTCGCCGCCGACCCGCACCTGAGAAGCGTCCTGCTGGTCGGCGCCGCCAAGGAGTCGCAACTGCTCGACTACACCAACAAGCGCGCCCGCTTCATGATCAACTTCGGCGACGGCGGCGTCGCGGTCCTGCTCAGGCGCGACCACCCGCACAACGTCGTGCTGGGGTCGAGCATCCTGACCGACGGCTCGTTCAGCGACCAGGTCCGCGTGCCGGCCGGCGGCAGCGCCCACCCGGCCAGCCATGCCACCGTGGACCGCCGCATGCACTACCTCGACGTGCGCGACCCGCAGGAGATGAAGGACCGGCTCGATCCGATCACGCTCAAGAACTTTCTCAAGGTTGCGTCCCAGGCGCTGGAGCGCAGCGGCTACGGCATCAACGACGTGGACCTGCTGCTGCCGATCCACATGAAGCGCTCGATCCACCACATGCTGCTCGGCGAGTTCGGCCTGAGTGAGAACCAGAGCATCTATCTGGACACGTTCGGGCACATGAGCGCGGTTGATCCGCTGCTCGCGCTGTCGGTCGCGCGCGACGAAGGCGGCCTGCGCGACGGCATGACGATCCTGACGCTCGCGGCGGGAACCGGCTACTCGTGGGCGGCGAGCGTGATCCGCTGGGGAAGCGACGCATGACCCGCATCGATACCGGAACCGGCGTCGCGCTGGACTACGAGGTCCACGGCAACGAGGGGCCCTGGGTCGTGCTGATCATGGGCCTGGCCTACGGCCGGTGGGGATGGCACTGGAACGCGGGGCCGCTCGCCGAGCGCGGCTACCGCGTCGTGACATTCGACAACCGCGGCGTCGGCGGCTCGGACGCGCCGCCCGGCCCCTACACCGCGGCCGAGATGGCCGCCGACACGGCCGGCCTGATGGACGCGCTCGGCATCGAACGGGCCCACGTCGTGGGCACCTCGCTCGGCGGCTTCGTCGCACAAGAGCTGGCGCTGGCCCGGCCGGAGCTGATCGAACGGCTGGTGCTGGCGTGTACCGGGTTCGGCGGCGCGGACTTCGTGCCGATGCCGCAGCGAACGCTCGATCTGATCGAGCTCGCCCCGACCTTGCCGGACGAGGAACGGCTGCGTCGCTTCATCGAGAACGCGTTCAGCGACGAGTTCGTGACGCAGCGGCCCGATGTCGTGCAGACGGTGATCGACTTCCGGCGCGAATCCAATCAGCCGCTCGAGAGCTACATGGCGCAGTGGAACGCCGGCGCGACCTTCGACGCCAGCGACCGCGTCCATGTCATCGAAGCCGAGACGCTGTGCATCACCGGCCTGGAAGACGCGGTCGTGGATCCGCGCAACACGCCGCTGCTGGCCGAGCGCGTTCCCGGCGCAGCCATCACAACTCTTCCGGGTGGTCATCTGTTCTTCATCGAGCAAGCCCGCGAGTTCAACCGCATCGTGGCGGATTTCCTGGCCGGCGGCCGCGACGCGATCAGGGAGGTGAGAACCGCGTAGCCGCATCGCCGAAAACGCCAGGGAGTTTTCGAACCGGGGGAGGACCCAACGTGACCCGTTCCCGTGTTGCAGTCCGCATCGCCGTCGCGACGCTCGTCGCGGCAGGTTCGCTCGGCAATCTCGCATCGCTGCGCACGCCCGCGCATGCCACCTCGTCCCGCACGCTCGAAGCGACCTTCACAAGCGTCTCGTTCGGCTGGGCCAAGGTCGAACGCTGGAAGGACAACTCGACCGGCTTCACCGCCGAAGGCTGGCCGAGCGACGGCCGCGGGAATCAGCAAGGCCAGCGCGTCACGCACTTCGGCTCGTCCCAGCCGCACTCGTCACGCTTCCTGCTTTCCTACGCCCCAAAGTGGAGCACCGGGACCAAGCCGGTTCCCGTGCTGCTGGTGCACGGCGCCAACCAGACCGCCGACTTCGCCTGGGCCAACCCCAACGAGTACGGCGGCAACCTGTGCGGCGCATCGACCTGCCCGAGCACCGGCCTGATGCAGTACCTGGACTCGCGCGGCTACAAAGTCTTCGGCATCACCTTCCCCCACAAGAACGGCGACGGCTACTACTGGGCCGAGCAGATCTTCGACGCGATCGAGATCATCAAGGCCGCGACCGGAGCGTCGCAGGTCGACGTGGTCGCCTGGTCCAAGGGCGGCTTCAACGCGCGGCAGTACATCTCGAGCGTCAAGAGGAGCTGGGGCAGTGCCTACAACGGGAACGTGCGTCGCCTGATCCTGCTGGGCACTCCGAACAACGGCTTCGACTACGCGTTCCGGCACGGGATCAACACCTCGGTCGGCATCTATCCCGAGTGCGGGATCAACGCGAACGGGGCGGCGCCACACACCTGGCTGGTCTGCTACGGCGTTTGGTACAACCACCCCGAGTACGCCTACGACTCCTCGTGGTACCCGGGGTCGAAGCAGATGCTCAAGCGGTGGGACGGCACCTACGGCCTGCCGGTCGCCGAACAGGACTACTACACGACCTACTACGGCGGCTGGGGTTACGTCTCGTACTCGGCCGGGATCACCGCCTACACCGGCTCGAGCCTGGTGGACACCATCCGCAGCGCCGGCATCCCGTCGAGCGTGCGCACATATCTGCTGTGCGGCCAGACCGCCGACATCCCGAACATCCACAACGAGCACACCGGGACCAGCGACGGGCTGATCTTCAAGAACTCGTGCACGTCCTCGACCGGGATCGCGAATCTGGGCGGCACGGTCACGCTGAGCATCAACCACTCGAAACTGGGCTGGAACTCAACGGCCATGAGCCAGGTCGAGGCCTGGCTCGCGGCGGCGTAGCAAGCAGACCGGGTCCCAACGAAAGAAGCGGGGGTTTCGAAGCAGGAACGAAACGGCAAGACGTCGAACTTACACACAAAACTGAGAGGCGGTTCAGGTTTTCTGACACCTGAACCGGACACCAGGTTCCGGCCCGCCGGGGAGGCCACGCCGGGGCACCGTCAGCGAAGGGGAGGGACGCGATGCGGCACAAGAAGGTGGTCTACAAGATGCTGGCGATCGGGCTCGCGCTGGGCTCGATGTTCGCGCCGGCATCCTCGTCGGCTCATCCGGCCGGCGAGCACGTCATGTATATCGACGGCACGTCCAACATCAGTGGCTACTGCCAGTACGAATGGAAGCGGGTCGGCAACAACCCCGTCCGCGACGACCTCGGCATCCCGCAACCGGCGCAGCTTCCGCCGGTCTGCCGTGACGCCGACCCGAACGCCCCCGGCGTGCAGATCGCGACATGCCGCCTGCAGCGCAACCTCGGCACCTACCGTCCGTACTGGAGGGCCGCGGATACGACCCAGGGCGAGGTCGGGCTCAACCCGCCGTGCATGGGTCAGATCTCGGCCAACACCGACCTGCTCGGCGGATGCGTCGACGCGACGACCGGCGATACCACCTGCCGGATCAACGCGCCGACCTGGTTCTACGGCTACTGCGGCCAGACCTACGGCGGGGCGGAGGGCGGAACGCTCCGCTTCCAGGGCGAGGACTGGACGATCAATCGAATGGGCTTTCCACGAGGACGCGGCGCGTGGGAGTTCAGCGGCGTGATCTCGCGGGCGGGCCACGCCCCGAGCAAGATCCGCTTCTACTTCGGTGCGGCACCGACCAAAACCGACGAGATGGCGGCATGCGACGTGGGCGGCAACCTGACCCAGATCACCTTCAACGGCATCGCGATCGTGAGCACCAACCTGCCGGCGCGCGTGATCCGCACCAGGCCGGACTGGCACTTCTGCACCCAGGATCCGATCCTGGGCACGAACGGCGACGGCTGCTAGCCACAACCAAAGGCGAGAGGAACCCGATGCAGGGAATCGGGAAGGCTGCGAACCCGGGGGCGCCACGCCTCCGGGTTCGCCGCGCTTTGCTTCGGCTCGTCGTGGTCGCCGTGGTCGCGCCTGCCGTGTTCACGGCCTTGCCGGACGCACCGGCCACGGCGGACGGGGGGATGCGGACCGTCGGAACGCTGGATCGCCGTACCGGCCTGGACTCGATCGCCGCCAACGGCAACATCCTGATCGAGGCCAAGGCTCGCCGCGGATGGCAGGCGTCGCTGCGCGAGGGACGAATGCTGCTGTTCGAGGTTGACCTCGACTCGCTCAAGCTGCTCTCCACGACCGAGATCCCCGAGCTGATGCCGGCCGTCACCACTTCGGGTCCGACCGAATGGCAATGGCGGCTTGAGGAGTCCACCCGCCGCATCATCGCGATCGAGCGCACCGTCGATCCCCAGCTTCGCTTGGAGGCGCACCGGCTGATCTGGATCGACCTTCGCACCAAGAAGGTCACGCAGGGACCGCAGCTGTGGCCGGGCTCGACGCGCTTTCCGCTCGCGCTCGCCACGCACGACGGCGGCAAGACCGTCTACCTGCTGACGCGCGCCCCGACCGAGGTGATGGGCCGTACGCGTCTGTGGCTGGAGGAGCGTGCCCTCGACGGCACTCGCCGCTTCGAGTATCTGCTCGACGACTGCTTCAACGCGCAGGACATGCAGTACGCGCCCGTGCTCGCGCGCAGCCGGCTGCGTCCCGGCACCATCTACGTGACCTGCTACGGGCCGGGCAACGTGCAGGCGCAGGTGCTGCGCGTGACGTTGACCGCCGCCGGCCCGGCCGGCGTCGAGGTCTTCCCCGGCGTGCCCGGTCCGCTCTCGGCCCAGTTCGACGCGGGATCCGACCGGGTCTTCTTCCTGACCACCAACGGCGGTGCGGGTCGCGGCGCGTGGGTTTTCGACGGGCTGCGCTCGTCGTTTCTCGGCGTGATCGCCTCGGGCGACAACCGCGTGGGCGCGAGCGACTACGCGATGGGCATCGATCCCGCGACCGGACGGCTCTACATGGAGACGCCCGCGGGTTTCCTGATCGCCGACGCGCGCCGCACTCCCCTGCCCGCCGGCCTGCTCTTCCGCGAGCTCGCCGGACAGGTGATCGGCTCGATTCACGTCGATCCGGTGACCCGTCGCGTCTTCCTGCCGAGCCCGTTCGTGAAGAACCCGCAGGGCCAATCCACCGAGTACCTGATCCTGAAGGACACCATCCGCGTGTCCAAGGACCCGCCGCCCGGCGATCCCGACGCGCTCACCGCCGACGTCGCCGAGCGAAAAGGCGTGACCGACGTGAACTACACCGGCGGTGCGCGCGCGTTCGCGATGCGCGCGCTCACCACGGGCGGCGCGCAGCGCATGGTCTGGAATCTCGCGCTCGGACAGTTCTCGCCCGAGGACCGCGGCTTCGACGCCGCGGCCGCCGCGGTCGCGACGGTTCCACTCGACCAGTCCAACCGCGACCTGTACGCCGCGCGCGTGCACAACGTCTCGATCGGCAATGCTTCGTCGGAGGCCGCCGCATCGTTCGGCCACGCGGACGCGGGCACGCTCCGCGACGCCGAGCGCGCCGGCCGGGCCTGGCCCTTCCCCGCGGCCGAGTGCCGCGACGACGCCGGCCGGCCCGAATCGAAGAACGAGGCGGGCTCGTCGGCAAGTTGCGACCTCGATGCGACGTCGGTGACGGGGGCATCGGCGCTGACCGGCTCGGCCACCGACGAGGGCGCGCTGCTGTCCACCCGCGCCCTGGTCGCGTTCGGGAACGTTTCGCGCAACGAGCGCGACGGCCTGGTCGCCCGCGCCATCGCGGTCGTGCAGGACGTGTCGATCGGAAACCGCGTGCGCATCGGAGAGATCCGTGCCGAGGCGCTCACGCGCGCGAAGGGACGGCCGGGCACCGCCGCCGGTTCGTTCGAACGTTTCATCGAGAACGTGCGCATCGACACCGACGGAAACGGGACCGTGGACTTCACATGCGAGCTGTGCCGCCCACAGGCCGTCGCAGCCGCGATCGAGCAGGCGTTGCCGGGCCAGGTCAAGGTCGAGTTCCCCTCGCCCGATACCGCGTGGTTCGGCGGCTCGAAGCGCGGCTATCAGGCCGTCGTGCAGAAGGAGACCTTCCGGGGCTACGCCGAAAAGACGCTCAACGATGACGACGCGCCCGAGGTCACCGGGATGCAGGTCACGTTCTTCGCCGACGGCCGCGCCGGCCGCAGCCGTCAGGTCGTTCAGCTCGCGGGCGTGCAGGCCGAGTCTCACTACGGCATCTACCTGCTCGGCCAGGATGCGCCGGAGCCGGAGCCCGAGCCCGAGCCGTCCGTCGAGCCGGTCCCCACCGTCGAGCCGACGGTCGACGCACCGGTCCCGCCGCCGCCGGCGCCGGTCGTCAAAGGAACCAAGACCGTCACCGAGACCTTCGTGCGCCGCATCGCCGCGGGTTCGGCGCTCGCGCTCGCGAAGCCGAAGGATGCGCTCCTGCTGGGAGCGCTGTGGTTGTTCCTCGGGCTGCCCGCCTACCTGATCCTGCGTCGACGGCACGTGGGAGCACGATGAAGCGCAAGATCTTCAAAGCCTTGCCCGCGCTGCTCGCGGTGGTTTTGCTCTCGACGGTGTCGTTCGCGACCCGCTACGTGTCCAAGCCCGAGACGCGCACCTACACCGTGGGGCAGGACGGTGCGCCGACAGACCCGTCGCAGCCGGGCGACCCGTCGGCGGCGCCCGGCGCGACGGCCAATCCGGGCGACGGTCCCGGCGCCGCGCCCGTCGTGCGCGGCGGCAAGACGCTGGAGTGCGTGCGCGGCCGCAACGGCGGCGCGACCGACACCGGCGTGACCAACTCCTCGATCAAGCTGGGGGCGACCGTCGTCAAGACCGGCATCGGCGCGTCGTTCCTGAAGGAGGTTCCGATCGCGCTGCAGGCCGTGGTCAACAAAGTCAACCGCGGCGGTGGCGTGTGCGGCCGGCTGCTCAACCTGAAGATGGTCGACGACGGCTGGGACGCGGCACGCGGCCAGCAGTTCATCCGCAACTTCATCTCCGAGGGCGTGTTCGCGCTCGCGGTCTCGCCATCGTCGGAGGGCCTCGACGCCGCGATCCGCAACGGCGACATCAGCAAGGCCGGCATCCCGGTGGTCGGCGCCGACGGCATGCTGATCAGCCAGTACACCGACCCGTGGGTCTGGCCGGTCGCCGCCTCCACGATCACCACGATGCACGTGATGGCCAAGAACGCGCGCGACCGCGGCGCCAAGACGTTCGGGCTCGTCTACGACAAGTCCTACCACTTCGGGGTCGAGGGAGCCTCGGCGTTCCGCGGCGCGATCCGCCGGATGATGGGCTCGACCGCCGCGATCAAGGCCGACATCGGCATCGAGGCCGGCCAGCCCTCGTACAAGAACGACGTGGACCGGTTCAACGGTCGTTGCAATCCCTGCGATTTCGTCGCGATGCTGCTCGAGCCGCCGACGGCCCTGCAGTGGATCCGCGACGGCGCGTCGTTCGGTGGGATGCAGCCGGGCGGCACCGGCGGGCCACAGCCGCTGTTCGTTGACTCGTTCGCGCGCGCGTGCGGACAGCCGTGCAACGGCCTGTGGGTCTGGACCGGCTACACGCCTCCGATCCCGCCGTTCGACGACCTGCCTGCCGTGAGCGCCTACGTCAATGACCTGCGCGCGAACTCCTCGACCGTGGACGTGAACAACCCGTTCGTCGAGGGCGGGTATCTGGGTATGCAGCTTCTGGTGAAGGCGCTGCGTCAGGTCGGCCCGGACCTGACCCGCGAGCGCCTGCGCGACGTGCTCGACTCGACCGTGCTCGATGACGGGCTGACGCAGCCGCTGCGCTGGCGGCGAGGCAACCACTTCGCCAACAACAGCGTTCAGGCCTTCAGCGTCGTGATGAACAACGGCTCGTTCGAGAAGTGGCGCGACGAGCGCACCGGCTGGATCGCCGACCCGTGGGTCGGCATGGACGCGCCCAAACGGTGACGAAGATCCTGACCAGCATCCTGCTGGCGCTGCCACTGGCGGGCGCCTATTCGATGTTCGCGCTCGGCATCGTGGTGATCTACCGCGCCTCGCGCATCCTCAACCTCGCGCACGGCGCGATGGCGACCCTGCCCGCCTACCTCGCGTACTCGATGTCCAAGGCCGGCGTGCCCATGTTCCTGGTGCTGCCGCTGGCGATTGCCTCGGGCGCGGTGCTCGGCATGATCGTCGAGCGCGGCGTGCTGCGGCCGCTTCGCAGCGAGTCGCAGACCACCCAGACGGTCGGGACCGTCGCGGTGCTCGGCGTGCTCGTCGCGCTGATCGCGCGCGTCTGGGGCACGGCCCCGCTGGCCGCGCCCACGATCTTCCCGGATGGCTCGATCGACGTGGGCAACTCGATCCTTCAGTACGGCGAGATGGGGCTGGCGCTCGTCGCGCTCATCGCCGCGGGATCGATCGCGATGATGCTGCAGTACACCGACATCGGTCTCGCGATGCGCGGTGCGGCCGACAACCGGCGAGCCGCATCGCTGATGGGTGTGGACCCGGACCGCACAACCTCGGCGGCGTGGGCGCTGGGCGGCGCGCTCGCCGCGACCGCCGGCGTGCTGCTCGCCGGCGTCACCAACCTCGAGCCCTACACACTGTCGCGGCAGGTGCTTCCCGCATTCGTCGCGGCGCTGCTGGGCGGGCTCGGATCGCTCGGCGGCGCGCTCGCCGGCGCGGCCATCGTGGGCCTGGTGCAAGGCGTCGTCGGCGGATTCACAGCCTCGCCGGGCGTCGGACAGCTGGTGCTCACGATCCTGGCGCTCGGCGTCATGGCGCTACGCGGCAAGAAGATCTCGGGCACCGAGGAGGACAGCGGCCGTGGCGCCGCGATCCGCAAGCCGAAGCGGCTGCGGCTTCGCTCGCCGTGGGTGTGGGTCACGCTGGTGGTCGCGTTGGCCTGGCCGTGGGTGCCGTTCCCGTCGTCGATGGCCGGGCTGGCCGACTCGCTGCACGGCGACGCCGCGCTGGCCGCGATCTTCACCATCGCGGCGGTCTCGCTCGTCGTGTTGACCGGCTGGGTCGGCCAGATCTCGCTCGCGCAGGCCTCGTTCGTGGGGCTCGCCGCGTTCTCGACCGGGCTGATGGTCAAGAAGTTCGGGATCCCGTTCCCGCTGAACTTGCCGATTGCCGCGGCGATCGCGGGCGGTGCCGCCGCGCTGCTGGGCGTGGTCGCGCTGCGCGTACGCGGGCTGTACCTGGCGGTCGCGACGCTGATCTTCGGATGGATGGCCGACGCGTATCTGTTCAAACAGGCCTGGCTCGTCGGCGAGGGGGGCTCGACGATCATCGGCAACACCGTCGTGGGTCGCGAGGGCGCCTTTCCCTCGTTCGACCTGACGCAGCGACGGATCTTCTATTACGTGGCGCTCGCGGGCGCGGCGCTGGCGATCGCGGCGGCCGCAAACTGGCGCGACTCGCGTACCGGCCGCGCGATGTTCGCCGTCCGCGGTTCCGAGCTTGCGGCCGCCTCGATGGGCATCAATGTCACGCGCACGAAGCTGTTCGCGTTCGCCGTCTCGGGCGTGCTGGCCGGGATCGCGGGCAACTTGATCATGATCGACCAGCGCACCGCGAACGCCGATCAATTCTCGTTCAAGTGGTCCCTGTTCTATCTCGCGATCGCCGCGGTCGGCGGGTTGACGAGGCTGGGCGGCGCCGCCGCGGCCGCCGCGCTGTTCGCCGCGCTCAACGAGATCTTCTTCCGCCTGACGTTCCTCAACGGCTACCTCGAGCTGGTGTCCGGCGGGCTGCTGCTCATCGCGATCCTCGCGCGCGCCGAGCCGGTCCGAAAGCTGCTCGCGCGCCGATCGGCCGTCGAGGCGCCACGCGCGATGCTTGATCCGCCGCAGCTTCCCGCCGCCGCGGCGCCGCCGTCCGCGAACGGACAGGGCCCGCCGCCGCCGGCGCTGGAGGCTTCCGGGATCACCGTGCGTTTCGGAGGACTGACCGCGGTCGGTGAGGCCTCGCTGCGCGTCGAGCGCGGCGAGACCGTCGGGCTGATCGGACCCAACGGCGCCGGCAAAACCACGATGTTCAACGCGATCGGTGGGATGAACTCGCCGCAGGCAGGCAGCGTCTCGATCGCTGGACGGGTCGTCACCGCGCTGGGCGTGCACGAGCGCGCCGCCCTCGGTATGGGCCGCACGTTCCAGGCGATCCAGCTTTTCAAAGAATCCACCGTGTTCGACAACCTGATGGTCGCCACGCACCTACACGGCACGACCGGGCCGGGCTCTCATCTGCTGCTGACCGACAAGGCGTTGAAGGACGAGGAGGCCGCCCGCGCTCGCGTGCACGCCGCCGCGGCCACGGTCGGGCTCGGACCGGTGCTCGACGCCCGCTGCGGCGACCTGCCGTTCGGCGTGCTTCGCATGGTCGAGATTGCGCGTGCGCTGGTGACCGGCGCCAACCTGATTCTGCTCGACGAGCCCGCGAGCGGCCTGGACGAGCGCGAGACCGACCGGCTGCGCGAGCTGCTAGTCGCGCTGCGCGAGGGCCTCGGGCTGAGCCTTCTGATCGTCGAGCACGACGTTCGGTTCGTGATGAGCCTGTCCGACCGCATGTATGTGCTGGACCAAGGTCGCATCATCGCGACCGGCACGCCGGCTGAGATCCGCAGCGATCCCGCCGTTATCGCCGCCTACCTGGGCACCGATGCCGCGAGCACGCCGGAGCCCGCACTCATCCATTAGTTCGCAACCCTGCCGAAGCTCCCGCCAGGCCTTTGGCGTTTCCGCCGCGCCATGCTTTCTTTGGTCATTCGGCAACCGTATGGGTACTCGAATGTCCACAGAAACCGTTGATGCAGCGCTCGCGAGGCTCGCCGCACGCCAGTTCGGGGTCTTCAGCCGTGGTCAGGCCCTGCCCCTGGGTGCGACGGCACGCATGATCCAGCGTCGATGCGATGCGGGCCGCTGGCTGCGTGTCGGACACGGCATCTACGCAATCGCCGGACATCCGCTGTCGTGGAACAGCGAGATGTTCATGGCGCTGCTGTCGGCCGGGGCCGGCTCGGCCGCGTCCCACCGCGCCGCCGCTCGCCTGTGGCGCTTCCCCGACTGTTCCGACGCGGCCGTCGAGATCACGCATCCGACGTATCGCGGCCGCCGGGACTTCATCGCTCATCGCTCGGCCCTGCACCGCCGGGATGTCACGCACATCGGGGAGATCCCGGTGACCTCGCCGGCACGCACGCTGATCGACCTGGCCGCGGTCGTCCCGGACGCGACCGTCGGCGCGGCGCTGGATGATGCGCTTCGACGCCGCCTGATTACGATTCCCCGGCTCATGCGCCGCGCCGACGCGCTCGCCCAGCGGGGCCGGCGCGGCATCGAGGTCGTCCGTGCGGCAGCCGCCGACCGGGACGGCCTTCCGGCGCTTCTCCAAAGCCCGCTCGAGTCCGCCGTCTACGATCTGATCGTCACCAGCGGCCTGCCTCGGCCGATCCCGCAATGCGAAATCCTGCTCGGTGCCCGGCGCGCGTTCATCGACTTCGCCTATCCGGATGCGATGTTCGGCATCGAGGCCGATGGATACCGTTGGCACGCCGGCCGCGACGTTTGGCAAAGCGATCTGGCACGACGCAACGCGCTGACGTCGGCCGGATGGCGGATTCTGCACGTCACCGACGAAGACGTGAAACGCCGACGCGACGGCGTCGTCGATGCGATCCGCTCGGGCCTGGCTGCCTACCGCACACCGGTAACCGGCTCGTCGATCTGATCGACCGGCGTGGCGGTTCCCTCGACGTCCACACGGGGCAAAATCTTGTCGAGCCAGCGCGGCAGCCACCAGTTCTTGTCGCCCAGCAGCTCCATCGTGGCCGGCACGAGCAGCATTCGCACGATCGTCGCGTCCAGCAGGATCGCCATCGCCAGGCCGGTTCCCATCAGCTTGATCACGCGATCCTGCTCCAAGATGAAGCTACCGAAGACCACGACCATGATCGCGGCCGCGGCGCTGATGACCTTGGCCGTCGCCGCGAGGCCGTCGGCGACGGAGCGGCGGCTGTCACCGGTGCGGCGCCACTCTTCACGGACGCGCGACAGCAGGAACACCTCGTAATCCATTGACAGGCCGAACACGATCGCGAAGAGCATCATCGGCGCCCACGGCTCGATCGGTGCGGGCTGCACCCCGGTGATCGCGGACAGCCAGCCCCATTGGAACAGCGCGACGACGACGCCGTAGGCGGCGGCGATCGACAGCAAGTTCATGATCACGGCCTTCACCGGCACCAGCACCGACCGGAACACGGCCATCAGCAGCAGGAACGAAAGGATCAGCACCGCGCCGAAGAAGTACGGGTAGCGCGACCCCAGATAGTTCCCGAAGTCCTGCGAGACCGCGACCGCGCCGGTGATGGTGACGTCCATGCCAAGGCGGCTCGCGGCCGGTGGCAGGACCTGCGTGCGCAGACGCCGGACCGTCGCGGCGGTCGCCTCGTCCTGCGGCGCAGTCGTCGGGATCAGACGCCACAGCACCGCGCTGAAGTCTTCGCTGATGACCGGCGGCGAGACGAACGCGACCCCGGGGTCGCGCTGTGCGGCATCAGTGACGGCCTGCAACGCGGCCCGGTCGGTGCCCCGCGGGATCTCGGCCGCCATGATCATCGGCCCGTTGAAGCCGGGACCGAATCCTTCGGCGAGCAGATCGTAGGCCTTGCGGGTGCTGGTCTCCTCGCCGTAGTTGCCTTCGTCCGAAAACGCCAGGCGCAGGCTGAAGAACGGCAGCGCGAGCGCGATCAGCACCCCGGACGAGATCAGGGCAACCTTCCACGGATGGTGTTGAACGACGCGGCTCCACCGGTACGCCGCGGTCTCGCGAAGCGGTTTGCGCGAACGATGCCTGACCTCGCGCTTGAGCGGAGCGGCGAACAGGCCCGCGATCAGAACCACCGCCGCGACCGGGAGGCCGACCAGCAGCGGCGTGATGTCCAGACCGACGCCGGCCAGCGCGATCGCGACGAAGCCCGCCGCGATCAGGCCGCGCCAGCGAGTCAGCTCGATCTTCTGCCCGGCGAAGCCCAGCAGCGCCGGCAGCAGCGTCAGCGATGCGGCAACCGTGACCGCCACAACGGATGCGGCGCCCACCGCGAGGCCCTGTAC
>DATLFO010000167.1:0-11434 GCA_035541035.1 Actinomycetota bacterium | reverse complement strand
AACCAGCGCAGCGGCGCGCGAGCCGGGTGAACTCGACCAGGATCTCGCGAATGAACGGCGGGATCTTGACCGGCACCGCCGCGTGCGGGTGCATCTCCTGCTCGACGATGGCGACCTCGTCGGCGGCGTGCTGCGGATAGTGCGTGCGGATCTCGCTGCCGAAGCGATCCTTGAGCGGCGTGATGATGCGGCCGCGGTTGGTGTAGTCCTCGGGGTTGGCGGTGGCGACGAGCAGGACGTCGAGATCGAGGCGCAGCGAGTAGCCGCGGATCTGCACGTCGCGCTCCTCGAGGATGTTGAGCAGGCCGACCTGGATGCGCTCGGGCAGGTCCGGCAGCTCGTTGATCGCGAAGATCCCGCGGTTGGTGCGCGGCACCAACCCGTAATGGATCGTGCGCTCGTCGGCGAGGTAGCGCCCTTCCGCGACCCGGATCGGGTCGATGTCGCCGATCAGGTCGGCGACGGCGATGTCGGGCGTCGCGAGCTTCTCGGCGTAGCGCTCGGCGCGCGGAATCCACGCGACCGGCGTGTCGTCACCGCGCTCGGCGACGGTGTCGCGGCAGATCGCGCAGACCGGAGCCAGGGGATCGTCGTTGATCTCGCATTCGTCGATAACCGGCGCGTGCTCGTCCAGCAGCGCGACCATCGAGCGGATCAGCCGCGTCTTGGCCTGGCCTCGCTCGCCCAGCAGGATCATGTCGTGGCCCGCCAGCAGCGCTCGCTCGAGAGCCGGGATCACCGTGTCTTCGTAGCCGCGAATCCCGGGAAACGAGTCGCGGCCTTCGCGCATGGCGGCGATGAGATTGTCGCGGATCTCGTCCTTGACGCTGCGCGAGCGCCACCCGGACTCGCGCAGCGCGCCGAGCGTGGTGGGACGCGGTTGGCTTGCCCCGGCGGTCATGCCGCCTATGCTAACGCTCGCGCGGCGGGGACGCCGGGGCTCGTCCGGCGGCCGCGCATCGACGCCAATGCCGACGTTTCAGCACGGATCGCTCACGCTCAACTACGAAATCTTCGGCGGGCCGGAAGACCGGACCGTCGTCTTTCTGCACGGTCTGCTGCTGTCCACCGCGATGATGGAGCCACTCGCCCGCGCGTTCTCCGAGCGATTCCGGGTCGTGAACTTCGAGCTGCACGGGCACGGCAAGTCCTCCAAGCCGACCGACCCGGGCAGCTACACCATGAGCGCCTTCGCCGACGACGTCGTTGCGCTCGCTGATCACCTCGGATGCGACAAGATCGGGATCTTCGGCACCTCGCTGGGTGCCGACGTCGGGCTCGAGGCCATGCTCAACGCGCCGCGGCGCGTGGCCGGGGCCGTGCTCGAGATGCCGGTCCTCGACACCGGTGCCCGCACCGCGATCCGGGTGTTCGCCCGGATGGCGAAGGCCTTGCGGAGCAAGCGGGCTCCACGCCTGATGAAGACCGTCGCCAATCGCATGCCGTCGTGGCCGCCGGGCTTCCCCGAGGCGGCGGAGATGCTCGCGGCCGATCCGGTCGCGGGGGCCGCGGTGATCGAAGGCCTGCTGCGGGAGGCCGAACGTGACCGGTGGGCGGCCGTGCGAACCTGCTCGGTTCCCGCGCTGGTGATCGGCCACCGTCTGGACCCGCTGCACGCCTACAGGGACGCCGTGCACCTCGCGTCGCGGCTCCCCAACGGCTATCTGCTGAAGGCCCGAAGCATCCTCGAGATGCGGCTGCGGCCCGGCCGGATCCTGCAGCGGACGATGGACTTCATGGACGGGGTGTTCGAGGGACTCAGCTCGCCGCTCGACGTGCTTGACGAGGAGCCGGGCGAAGCAGCCGCCAACGAGGCGGGCGAAGCGGCCGGCGAGGTCGCGACTTAGGGCAGATACGGCCGCGGGTTACGGTGCTGGCCGTTGACCCGGATTTCGAAGTGCAGGTGGCTGCCGGTCGAGTTTCCTGTCGAGCCGCAGGCGCCGATCTTCTGCCCGCGCTCCACCTGGGCGCCTTCGCGGACGTAGAGCCGCGAGTGATGCGCGTACAGGCTGGAAACGCCGTTGCCGTGGTCGATGATGATCATGTTGCCGTATCCGCCGGCACGCTCGGAGGCGATGACGCGGCCTTCCTTCGCCGCATAGGTTCCCTCACCGGTTTCGCAGTCGATGTCCATGCCCGTGTGATAGCCGCCCCCGCGACGGCCGTACGAGCTGGTGATGCGTCGGCCCTTCGCCGGCCACTGGAAGCCCTTCATGCTCACCGCGCCCCGAGAGATCGAGCCGCGACGGGCGATCATCGACTGGATGCGGTTCTGCTCGGCCTCGAGCGCGCGCACTTCCTTCATCTGCTCGGCGATTTGCGCGTCGAGCGCGGCCTTCGCCTGCTTCTGCGTGGACAGCGCGTCCCACACCAGCGAGACGCGCTCGCTGACCCTGCGGCGCCACGTCTGGGCCTGCTCGGCCTCCTTGCGCAACGCGACCTGCGCCTTGCGCTCGCGGTCGCGCAGCTTCGCCAGGTCCTCCATGTGCCGCTTGTCGCGGCTGATCACGAAGTCCAGCGCATTGGAGCGGTCCGCGAACGACTTGAAGTCGCCCGCCGTCATGAGCGCGTCGGCCTGCAAGCCGGGTCCCATCATGTAGAGCGAGGCGATCCGCTTGTCCACGGCCTCGTCACGCTCGGCCCGAAGGCTCGAGAGCTTCTCGATCTGCCGCTCGTGCGAGCGGATGCGCGCGTCGATCTCGGCCAGCTTGCGCTGAGCCTGCGACAGAAGGTTCTTCGCCGAGTTCAGGTTGCGCTGCACGCCGCGCATGGTCGCACGAAGCTGGGCCTCGTTGCGCTTGAGCGAGGAAAGCTGGCTGCGTGCAGCCTTGAGCTGGGTGCGGGTTTGCTGGAGCTTTTTGGACTCGGACTCGGCGGCGTGGCTCGCCGGTGCGAAGAGGGTGGACAGGACGACGGTCAGGAGCACTATCGAAATGCAACGGCGACGTGCGCGAATCAAGCTCCAGCTCCCTCCCCGCAAAACGCGGCTCCTCGGTGCCCCCGGGTGCGGCGGAAACATCTGATTTCCGGCTCCTAGGGCCCGCCAGTGTGTACCAAAGTCGCGGACGAGATTCAAAGACGCCCTACCACCCGGGGCTGCGACCTGCGAAAATGCCCACGTGAACCTGCCCGATCAGCGTCCCGACCCCGGCTCTCTTCGGCCGGTTTCGGGCGGTCAGCAAGACAAGCAAGGCACGGACGAGGCCCTGGCCGCCGTGCTCGGAGGGCTCGCCTATGCCCTCTTGCGGGTCTTCCGCCTGTCGGCCGAGGCGACCGGGTTCGCGCCTTCGCTGGCCGCCGCCGAGCGCCAGGCGGCCTTCGCCGTCGAGGAGCATCAGCGCTTCCGTGCGCTGCGAAAGCGCCTCGGTGCCGTGACCGACGACCCCGAGGCGGCGGTCGCCCGGTTCCGGCCGGCGCTGGACGCCTTCTACGACGCCACCCCGATCAACGGCTGGCTCGAGGCGCAGGTCTTCCACTTCGTCGGCGACACCATCACGGCCGACTTCGCCGAGCTGTTCGGCGGCGTGGTCGACGAGCGGACCGCGGCGGCGGTGCGCGAGGCACTGACCGGCCGGGGCGCCCACGAAGGGTTCGCGCTCGAGCAGATCGACCGCGCCCGCGCCACCCAAGCCGATGCCGAGGATCGCATCGTGGCCGTGGCAAGCAAGATCGTCGGCGAGGCCATCAACCGCGTGCGGGACGCGATGTTCGCGTCCGACTCGCTCGAGGTCGTCTTCGGCGGACCCGACGCGGTCAAGGACGCGGTGCTCGAGATCCTCGGCCGGCACCGGGAGCGGCTCGAGCGGTTGGGGCTGGACCGGCTCGACTAGTGGGTGTGCGCCGAGGCGCGCTCGGTCTCGCGGATCCGCTTGCACAACCCGGCGAGCAGCTTGCGCGCGATTGACGGGTTGTGGTCGATGATCGACAGGAAGTTCCACGAGGCGAGCGTGATGGTGTGCACGTCGGTTTCGGCCGAGACGGTCGCCGAGCGCGGTCCCCGGTCGATCAGCGAGATTTCGCCGAAGTAATCGCCCGGACCGAGCTTGGCCTTGGTCCGGCCCTTGACCGACACGCGCGCGGTGCCCTCCAGGATCAAATGGAATGCCACGCCGGTCGTGCCCTCTTCGACGATGGTGCGGCCGGCAGTGAACGACACCTCTTTCGACGCGTCGAGGATCTGCCGCAGGTCCTTCTTGGCGAGATCTTCGAACAGCGGGACGGCCGCCAAGGCGGCGGTCGGGTCGGCACGCTTCGTCATCTGGCAGGTCCTTTCGGAAGTCTTGTGGGCCGAATGATACTCAGTCCAGCCAGACCCGATCGGGGTTGTCGGGGTCGTCGATCGGGCTCGAGATGAACAGCACCCGGCACTCGTCGCCGAACTCGCCGCCGTGGGGGGTGTTGGACGGGATGATCCACACGTCCCCGGGCTTGACCGGCCGGGTCACCTCTCCGACGGTCACGCTGCCGCTGCCGGCCAGGACGTAGCCGATCTCGTCGTGGGTTTCGTGGACGTGCTTGCGGAACGGGCCCGCGTGGCCCTGGAAGACGAAGACGCTGGACTGGCGGCCGTGCCCCAGATAGGTGCGCTTGAACGGATCGTCGGCGGTCAGCGCGTCGGCAGCGACGGCGGCTTCGACGTCGATCACATCCACCTTGGTCATGTCTTGCTGCTGCTGACAGCACGGGCACGTGTACATGCGATCTCCCTTATCGGCGTGTCCAGGTTCCTTCGAACAAGAAGTGATACACCTCGGTGTGGCGCTTCGCCTCCCAGACGTCCTCGCCCCAGATGTAGGCGCCGTGGTCGCGCACCAGGATCGCGTGCGCCTTGGCGAAGCGCGGATCCTTCAGCGCGGCCTCGACCGCGCCGGTCAGCTCGGGCTCGCGTTCGGTGTTGTCGATCACCGGGACCGCGTGGTCGTCGGCGTTGCCGACGCCCTTGAGGCCCTTGAGCATCTCGAAGCGGCGGATCGACAGCACGTCGCCGGGCGCGAGATCGGCGACCAGGACGGCATCGAGCGCGTGCGAATGCACGACCGAGCCAGCGCCACGCTTGCGAACGATCGCCGCGAAGATCGGGCTGCATTCGCTGGGCTTGAGTGCCGCGTTCGCCGCCGCGTCGATCACCCCGCACGTCGCGGGATCGATCGCGAACAGATCGGCCGGCTCGACCATCTCCTTGTGCACACCGGTGGGAGCGACCAGCAGCCGGCCCGGGCCGGCCATCGCGCAGATCCCGCCGCCCGTGCCGCTCACCCAGTCTTTCGCATAGAAAAGCCGAAGCAGCGTGGTGAGGGTCTCGCGAAGCGCCTGTTCGTTCATATCGGCCGAGATGCTATTGGCCGCGACCCGGCTCCGTCGAACAGGCTTCGCGATAACGCACGGACACAGAGTTTCGGGCAGTCCCACGCCGGATGAGATTCGAACCGTCCGGCCCGCTCAGCTGTCAGGCGGCGCGCAGAACGAGCATCTCTTTCACAAAGATTCCGTTGAAGGTGTTGTCTCGGAAATGGGCCTTGACTACGCCATTCGGTGGGGCCGAGCACAAGGGAGCCAACCCGATGGTGGTGTCCACCGCGTGACTCCCAGGGATCCGAGGGTCGATCATTGCCGTCGATGAACCCGCGTGGAAGTGGCTTGATCGCGCGGTCGGACCACGACCTGGTCGATGTTGACGTGGCCGGGGCGGGTGACGACGAAGGCGACGATGGCGGCAATGTCGTCGGCGGTCAGCGGAGTGAGGCCGGCGTAAACCGTGGCGGCCCGGTCCTCGTCGCCGTCGAAGCGGACGCGGCTGAATTCGGTTTCGACCAGGCCGGGGTCGATTTCGCTGACGCGCACGGGTCGGCCGAGCAGCTCGAGGCGCAGGGTTTGGGTGATGGCGCGCACGCCGTGTTTGACGCTGGTGTAGCCGGCGCCGCCTTCGTAGGCTTCCAGGCCGGCGGTCGATCCGATGTTGACGATGTGGCCGTCGCCGCTCGCGATCAGCGCGGGCAGGAACGCTTTGGTGATGCGCATCAGGCCGAGGACGTTGGTTTCCCACATCCAGCGCCAGCGTTCCTCGACGGCGTCTTCGATGCGGTCGAGCCCTTTTGCGCCGCCGGCATTGTTGATCAGCACGTGCGCGTCCCCGGTCTGCCGGACGAACTCGTCCACGCTTGCCGGATCGGTGACGTCGAGCGCGAGCGCGGTGCCGCCGCATTGCTTCGCGACCGGTTCGAGCCGGTCGAGGCGCCGCGCGCCCAGGATGACGTCGAAGCCGTGCTCGGCGAGCGCGATCGCGGTGGCCGCGCCGATGCCGCCGGACGCGCCGGTGACGACCGCGCGTTTGCGGCTCATGGCTAGAGGAATGCGCGCAGGTTGTCGAGCGCCAGCTCGGCCAGCGGCCCGTCGGCTTTCAGCGTCGCCACGTCGGCGCGTTTCATGCGTTGCACGCCCAGGATGCAGTATTCGGCCGCGTCGCCGGTTATCAGATCGGTCGCATTCGCCGGGCCGGCCGTCCACGTTTCGCCGTCCACGCCGGTCAGCTCGACGCGCAGCGTGCGGCCTTCGGGCGCGGGTTTTTGCGCGACGGTCAGCGCGTAGGGGAGCGCATTGGTGATCAGCCACACGACGTTGCGCAGCCGCGGCGTGATGTTGGGCTGGGCGCCGACGGCGGAGCGGATGTCCAGGCCGTGCGCCCAGGTCTCCATCAGCCGCGCGGTGACGAATGCGCGCGCGCTCATGCCCAGGCCCCAGGGGATGCGCTCTTTCGGATCTTTGGACGCCAGCGCCGCGCGCGTCCTGGCCGCGCCGGCCGTCCACCAGTCCAGCACGTCGGCCGGCTCCATCGCGCGGCCCTTGATGCAACCCGACTCGGTGAATTCCTCGGGCGAGGTGAAGGTCAATGCTTCTTCGTTGAGCTGGCGCGGTCCGCCGGTCGCGGTGTCGTGTGCGATCTCCTCGGTGTCGGCCAGATGCGCGACCTGATCGCGCACGTCCCACCCCTGCGCGGGCGTGGGCAGCCGCCACTGATCGTCGCCCAGACCGCGAAGCACCGCGGCAAGGTCGTCCTGTTCCGCCGCAAGCTCGGCAAGGATCTCATCCATGCCGCGCAGGCTATCAAGCGCTCGTTACGAAGACAGGCACTGAGACGATTCTTCGCGTCCGTCACCGTGGCCCTTTCCATAGGGCTATGTAGCCCTGACGAAAAGGCTATTCAAGCGAGATCAGCAGGGCTTGATGCCGGCCGCGTGCCGGCGCGCGAGCTCCTGGTAGGCGGGCGGGTTGAGCTTGACCCAGAACTCGGCGCCGGTGCCCTCCAGCGGACCCTTGACCTTGGCCGGAGTGCCGAAGGCGAGCACGCTGCCCGGGATCTGCGTCCCCGGTGTGACGACCGAGCCGGCCGCGATGAGGGATCGAGCCCCGACGAACGCGCCGTCCAGCACGATGGCTCCGTTGGCGATCAGGGCCTCGTGGCCGATGGTCGCGCCGTGGATCACGCAGTTGTGCGCGATGGTCGCGCCCATGCCGATGTCGACGGGCATCTCGGGGGGCGCATGGACGACGCTGCCGTCCTGAACGTTGGCGCCCGCCCGGATGATCACGGGCGCGTAGTCGGCCCGGATGACGGCGCCGTACCAAACGGATGCTCCGGCCTCGACGGTGACGTCACCGACGATGGTCGCGGTCGGCGCGACGAACGCGTCGGCGGCGATTTGCGGCCGTTTGCCCTCGAATTCGAAGAATAGCATTGTTATCGGGCCCCCATCCCACGCCGCAGCGTGACCATCCCTCCGGAAAATGGTTGCTAGGCTATACCCACTTCTGGGAATCCCAACCTTCCTACTCGCTCTCGGGTATCATGCGCGCGAACGTTTCCCCAGGAGGAACATATATGTCTTATGTCAAGCTTCCCGCCCTGGAAGAAAAGGGCTTCGCCGTGCTCCGTAGCTGGGACGGTCTCGTCCCCCCGGACGAGTACCTCGGCATGGAGTACATGGACTGGAAGTCCGGCGGCGACACCAACTTCGCTCCGATCGCGTCGGCGTTCGGCCAGATGGAGTGCCGCGGCTTCTGGGATCACGGGAAGCCGGACAAGGACGGGGTCTGGACCGAGAACGCGCTGACGTGCCCGACGCTGGTTCGCTGGACCGAGCAGGTCGGTGCTCGCTTCGGCCGCGTGCGTGTCATCAAGCTGGAGCCCAACACCTACGAGCAGGCGGTTCACAACCTTCACCCCGACGACAACAACCGGCTCAACCCCGAGGGCGACGGCTGGGTCGTGCGCGCATGGCTGCAGCTCACCGACAACCCCGACTCGTTCATGATCGTGCGCGAGGACATCGACGACCCGTCCACCGAGAGCCGCATTCCGCTTCCCGCGGGTGCCCAGTTCGTGGTGGACTCGGAGCGGCTCTACCACGCCGTCTATCACCCGGGTCCCGAGCCACGCTATGCGCTGATCGTGTCGTTCGAATCGGGCCCGCAGCTCGAGAAGTGGATGGAGTCGCAGCGCGTCCCGCAGCCGGTCGCGTAGCAGCGGTTCACCGAACCTCGGAGCGGCGAGCGATCGCCGCTCCGATTCTTTTTCTATCGGGTACCCTTAGCGCCCTATGGCCGATCGACGCAGACCGTCGCGTGCCGCCGAGGACTGGTCGAAGCCGGTCGCTCTCGGCGGTGGCTGGCGCATGCAGTACCACAAGGAGACGGGTGAGGACTTCACGCATTTTCGCCTGATCCCCCCGCCGAATCTGCTGCCCGGCGACGCCGAGCCGGTCGCGCCCCGCATCTCCGCCTTGGACGCGCTCCGCGTCGTGCCGTGGCTCCAGCGCATCTTCAAAGGGCCCGAGGGCTCGCGCATCTTCCGGCCGGTCGCCGCAGGCGAGCCGGGCGCGCTCGAGAAGGCCCAGCGCGCGGTTCGCGCCGTGGACAAGCAGGCGTCGCTCGCGATCGACCGGGTGCCGCCGCTTCCGCCGCCGCGCGGGGGCCGGGGCCGCTCCGCCTAGCAGATATCGTCGAAGCGCTGCGTCTCGACCGCGCCCGACTGATCCTGCACGACCACGTACCACCGCTTGTTGCCGCCCGTCGGTGACGACACGGTGCCCGAGTAGGTCGAGTAGGGATACGACGGCGCCGGCGACGAAGCCAGATGCTGGCTGTTGTATTGGATGTCCATCGCGACGATCTTCGTGCCCCCCTCGCGCTGCGCGACGCTGAAGCTGAGATAGCTGGTGCCGCTGTTGCACGCCATGCGGCCCGTGATCGTCATCTTCGAGGGGCTCGACTGCGGCGGCGGCGGCGCGGGCGGCTGGAAGCCTTGCGACTGCGTCGGCGTCGGCGTGGGTGTGGGCGTCGAGCTCGGCTTCGGCTTGGACGTGGTGGGGGTCGGCGAGGGCTGGGGCTGCGAGGTGGTACGGCGCGGCGTGGGCGTCGACGAGGCCTTCTTCGTCGGCGGCGGGACGACGACCGGCGGCGGCGTCGTCGGTGCAAGCGTGATGATGCCCGAGGGCGGCGCGGTCGTGGGGGTGGGCGTCGGCATCGTGCTTTGCTCGGTGGGGACGGGCTCGCGGCTCTCCCGCCCGGCCAGCACGCTGGTCTCGGGCCGCGGCTTCGGCTGCGCCGCCGTTCCGCCCGCTTGCCGAAGCCCGAGGTAGGCGAACGCGGCGGTGCCGGCGAACATGGCCGCGGCCCCGGCCAGCACGGCCGCGCGCTTGGCGACGGTGACGAGCATGCCGCCCGCGGGACCCGGCTCGCCCGCGTCGCCGATCGTGATCCGGGGAGCCTTGCCGCCCGCGGTCGCGGGCGCCGGCCCCTCGATCGCGTCGTAGAGGCCGATGCCGGGCGTGGAGAGGGCGGCGATGCGGCCGCGCGGCGGGCGAGCGCCGTACGACCGCAGCGCCTTGTCCAACGCGCCGCGTTCGAACAACGTGGCGAACGCGGCGTAGCTTTCCAGCGGCACGCGCGCGTAGAACGAGCGTGCCGGCGTGGTCACCTTGAGCGTCGCGGCTTCCCACGACACGGTCTCGGGCTTGACCCCGATGTCGTTGCTGCGCCGCTCGTCGAGGATGCGCGCGAACGGCTGAACCGGCGCGCTCGCGGGGGCGAGCTCGGATTCCGGGCCGGGCTCCCGCTCGAGCGGCAGCGCGCGTGCGCCGGCGACCGTGTCGTCGACCATCGCGAGCTCTTCTTCGGTGGCGTGCTGCTCGATCAGCGGACGCGCGATCTCCCACGTCTCGCCCAGAAGCGTTCCCGCCAGGATTCGCCCGCCGCCGGCGAGCCGCAACGACGCCATGCGGCCCTCGACGTAGAGGTCCTCGCCGAACGCGGTGCGCGCGACGAACCATCCGCCGCGCGACGGGTCTTCGGCGAGCTCGCCGTCGAGCAGCGGCAGGGTCAGCCCGCGTTCGACGGCCATCGTCGCGGCGATGAAGTACGTGAGCGCGGCGCGCAGGTCGTCGCGGCCCGCGACGTACTCGCCGCCGAGTTCCAGGCGGCGGCCGCGCGGACGCACCAGCGCGCCGGGCGAGGACGCCAGATCCAGCAACAGCATCATCGCGGGTGCGACCGTGCGCGCGAAGCGGACCGCGACATCGGGGGCGCGTCCTTCGGGCAGGAAGGCATTCAGGTGCGTGGAGTAGCCGCGCAGCTCGATCCGGCGTCCGGTGCGCTCGTTGTAGCGGCGCACGAGCGTGTCGAGCTCGGCGCGGCGCGTGAGCATCTCGTCGGCGACCGCGCTGGGGTGGCCGCGCCGGGCGCGAACCGGAGGCGTGGCGATCTCGGCTTCCATGCCGTCGCATGTGACGATCGCCCCCGACGGCAGATAACGCGCGTGCGGATCCATCGGGAACCAGCGGCGGTCCCCGCCGCCGACGACCTCATCGATCAGATCGCGGAAGTCGAGCCGGCGTCCGGCTTCGACGACCTCGAACTCCATCTCGACGCCGACGATCTCGGCGGGCGCGCGTAGCGGCCGCGCGCTGCGGCGCGCGAGCCGTCGCTCGAAGCGAAAAGAGGCAGCGCTGCGTTGCATGACGGCGGGCTATCCTCCCGCGGCGGCGGTGTGGTCGGCATACGGGCCGGCCGGTGGGCCTGCGTCGGAGGCGGCCGCATTCCCCGAATCGTTCGCGGCATCCGCATGCCACGAAACGACGTGATCCGAACGAAGCGCAATTCGCCTCGCAGGGACGCCGGGCGCGCTCACAGAAAGAGTGCGGCACGAAGCCCGAGACCTCGGCGAGGAGGAACCCATGGGTGAGAAAGGCCTTTCCGGCGCCGCCGGAGACGAGGAGTATCGGCACGCCGGCGAGCCGGCGGCCGGCGAAACCGACGCCCCCGACGCGGGGAGCGACGAGCGCGTGTGGCAGCCGGACTACGAGCCCGTGCCCGCCTACGCCTCCGACGACGCCCCGCACGCGGACCAGGCAGCCGCCTCCGACGCAGGCCCACCGGCCGG
>DATLFO010000166.1:0-9182 GCA_035541035.1 Actinomycetota bacterium | reverse complement strand
GCGGTGTTCGTTCGGGCGCCACATTCCGTCCACATCGTCCTTCTACCGTCGTTTCCGATGCGTCTGCCGGAACACATGGGGGAGGAACCCAGATCATGAGAAAGTCGATCGTTCGTCTGCTGATCGCCGCCGCCACGGCTTTGCCGATGGCGTTCGGCGGCCTCGCCGCCGCCGAGACCCCGGACAGCCCACTGGGCGCGCCGCTGGTCGGGAACGGCAGATTCTGCTCGGTGTCGAGCCCGATCCAGGGCACCGGCGCTACGTTCGCCAACAATGCGCACCAGAACGTGTTCATCCCCGAATACAACGCCGACTGCGGTTCGGGGTCGGGCAACGTCAGCTACACCTCGACCGGCTCGGGTGCGGGCAAGTTCGCCGCGATCGAGCACACACACTGGTTCGGCATGTCGGACGAGCCGCTGTCCACCGACGAAACCCTGTGCGCCACGCTGGACCTGGGCTTCACGGCGCCGGCCAACGGCACCTGCAGGCTGTCGCCGGGCCGCAACCGCGTCAGCCCGATCCATCACATTCCGCTGGCGCTCGGCTCGATCACCGTGTCCTACAACGTCAGCTTCCCGGGCTGCACCTTCGGCCAGAAGGCGCTGAAGTTCCGCAGCGAAGTTGTGGGCTCGATCTTCTCGGGCGTCATCACCCGGTGGAACGATCCGCTGCTGGCGGTGGACAATCCCGGCCTTGCGAATGCGGCGTGCAACAAGCCGATCAAGATCGCGGTCCGGCAGGACGGCTCGGGCACCACGTACGCGTTCAAGGACTTCCTGTCCAAGCGCAACCCGCAGTTCCAGGTTTACAAGCAGAATCAGCTCAACACCGCGTGGCCGGCCCAGGACCTGGGTCTGAACACCCCGCTGCGCGGAAACGGAAACGGCGGTGTCGCCGATCAGGTGAAGAACAACGCCGGCGCGATCGGCTACGTCGAGCTGTCCACCGCCAAGAGCAAGGGCCTCACGTTTGGTCTGGTCGATGGTCCTCACCGCCAGTTCCTTGCTCCCGACCAGGGCAACGGCGCGAACTGCGAAGCGTCGGCGACCGGTGCGACGCATCCGCCGTCGACCTTGTCCCCCGGCTGGGACGCCGTGTCGATCACCGATTCGCCCAACCCGCTGGGATATCCGGTCTGCACCTTCACCTACGCGCTCGTCTACAACAACCTCAAGAGCGCGTTCGGATCGGCTTTCATCGCGACAAAGGCCCGCACCTTGGCCGACTACCTATTGGTCGCGTTGGACGCCGACACGCAGAACAAGCTGAACGCCGTCGGGTACGGGCGCATGCCCGCATCGTTCATCGCGGTCGCCCAGGCCGGCGTCGCGACGATCACGGACCAGGCCTAAGGCCGGTCGAAGCAGGAGCCGGAATGCAATCGCAACGCACCCGCGGGGCCGGGGGAGGCCAAGCCTTTCTCCGGCCCCGCGGCTCCCGACTTGCGACGACGCTCGCCGTGATCGTCGCGATCACGAGCGGTGCGCTCGCCGGAATTGCCGGCACGCGTTCGCCGCGGCCGGTCAGCAGCGTCGGCCGCGACCTCGGCCGGCTGCACGGACCACGCATGGATCCGGTGCTTGCACCGGCGCGTGTGGCTCGCGTTGTCGCGGTGCCGGGATCGGCGGACGCCGAGGCGTGGGCCTACGGGCACACGCACTGGCGCAATCCCGGATGGTCGCAGACCGACCCGCAAGGGCAAGCAGTCTTTCTTTCTTATCGTCGCGGCCGCGGATGGTCGATCGAACAGCCGCTGGTGGATCCGAACGGAAACCCGACCAGTCCGGGTGTCGCGGCCTTCGACATGGTTGAAGGAGGCGAGGGCTACGGGGTCGGCGGCACCGGCCTGATCTTTCATCGGCCGGCCGGCGGCCGCTGGCAGGTGCATCCGCAAAGTGGCGCGGTGGCCACCGTCGATCTGACGGCCATCTCGCTGGCGACCGACGCCGCGGGGACCTACGGGTGGGCGGTCGGTTCCGGGCCGACGTTTCTGCGTTTGACCGACGGCACCTGGCAGCACGATCTGGGATCGGTGCGCGGCGCGGGTGGGACCGGAGACATTCTGGGCAACGTCGTGGGCGTGGCGACCATCGATCGCGAAACGGCGTGGGCCGTCGCGGCCACACCCCGCCAGCTGGTGCTGTACCGGCGGAATGCGAGCGAGGGATGGCAGCGGGTGCAGACCGGCAAGCCGCTCTTCGACGTCGCGCCGTCGCTGCACGCAAATGCGGGCGGCGCTCCCGTCGTCAATCAGTTCGCGACCGGGGCCGCGATCGCCGCGGCCGGCCGCGCGGTGTGGGTGACCGGCGCGTTGCAGCCGGTTGACGGACAACGCTACGTCAATCAGCGGGGGCCCGGATCGGATCCGCAGCGGCCCTTCGCGCTGCGTATCGATCAGAACGGTTCGTTCACGACGTACTGCGCGCCGGTCTATCAGCTGTCGTCGGGTGGCGTGACCGGCACCAATGACCTGTGCGAGCATCCGTTCCCCTTCTCGGTCGGATCGCTGCCGGCGCTGGACGGCCTGTCGAACGGCGACGTCTTCGCAGGCGGAGCGGGCGTTTTCCGCTACGCCGCCGGCCGGTGGACACGCGAACCCAACGTTGCGGGCCTGGTGTCGAGCTTATCGTTCGGTTCGGCCACCGAAGGGTGGGTCACGTCGTTCGGCAACCGCACGGCCGAAGGCGGAAGCCTTGCGGCATCGACCTCGCCGACCCTGGGCCATTGGACCGTTGACGCAGCCACGCCGTCGATGCTGCGTCGCTGGCCTCACCCGTCCCGACGGACGCTGGAAGGAATCGTGCTGGCGCCGGACGGCGAGGCCATCGCGGTCGGCGGCGGCGGTGATATCGCGCGGTTCGAGCCGGGGGTCGGGTGGGACATGATGCCCTCACCGACCGATGTCGCCTTGCACGACGCCGCGTGGCCCGCCCCCGGGCAGGCGTGGGCGGTGGGGGACCGAGGCATCATCCTGCGTTTCGACGGGACCCGATGGCGGCACGACGCCGCCTCGCGAAGGCTGACGAAGGAGGCGCTCTACGCACTGGCCTTCCGCGAAGCGAACGACGGCATTGCGGTCGGCGCACGGGGAACCATTCTTCGCTGGAACGGTTCGTCGTGGCGCGCGGATCCGGCCGGCGGCAAGACCGTCGACGTCCGCCTGCACGCCGTCGCCTACGTGGGCAGCGAGACGATCGTGGTCGGCGAGAAGAGCACGATCCTGATCGATGGCGGCGACGGATGGAAGCAGGATTCGACCGCGCCCGAACGGTTCAAGACGCTTCAGGAGGGACGCATCCCGAATCTGTTCACCGTCGTGGGGCTGGACGACGGACGCGCCTTCGTGGGCGGCGAGCTGAGCATCCTGCTGGAACGCGTCCCCGGCGGGCGATTCGAACGCACCTCATCCTTCCCCGTCCTCAACGGATCGATTCTGACGCTGGCCGCAACGCGCACGAACGGACGGCTTCGCCTGCTGGCGTCGGTCGCGACCGAGCCGTCCGGCCGCGTGACCAAGTACGGCGGCTCCGGCCTGATCGAGCCGACGGGATGGCTGTTTGCGAGCGACGGCGACACGTGGTCGGCGTCGGGCGATCAACGCGTCGCCGAAACCGGTACGGAAGTCGATGCGCCGGTGCGTCGCGACGCCGTCTACGACATTGCCGTGGACGCGTCCGGCCGCGGGTTCGCCGTCGGGGGCTATCCGGCGGATCTCGCCGACGAGGACGGCCATCTGAGCGGCGCGGCGAGCGGCTCGATCTGGCGTCTGGACACCCGCGGCATGCCCGAACCCGCGCCGAACACCGCCCGGGTTCCGGTCCGTGCCGAGTCCGGCTCGATCGGGTTCGCCTTCCTTGCGGACACGGCGTGCGTGAGCGGGCTGTGCGCGGCCGCGAGCGGCACCGGGGCGCGCGCGGACGAGATCGTGGCGCGAGCGCTGGCCGACGTGGAAGACGCCGCTGCATCGGGCGAAGTGCGCTTCGTCACCTTCGGCGGCGACTTTCGCCGGCTCGGCATCCCCGATGAGCTCGATGTGATCGGCCGCATGCTCGACACGCTGCCGGTTCCCTCGTTCGCCGCGATCGGCGATCAGGATCTTTTCGGCGGCGTGGACGCAGCCGGTGAAAGCGTGCTTGCATCCAACGGATACTTCCTTTCGGCGTTCGCGGACCGGCCCGCGCCGTGGGGACACGCCCCTCCGCATCCCAGCATTCGGCCGCTGTCGGCACCGGGGGAACCGGTCGCGGACTCGACCCAGGCCCGCACGCATTACGCGTTCGATTACATGATCGATGGCCGGCCGGCGCTGCGAATGATCGTTCTGGACACATCGCGCACCGCGCAAGAGATCGCATTCCAGAATCCGCAGTCCGACCAGGACTCGGCGTTCGCGCGGCCCCTTCTGGCCGAGGCGGCTGCGCTTTCCATTCCGTCGATGGTGGTGATGCATCAGCCGTTGCTCGCCTCGGTCGGCACCGGTGCGCGCACCGGAACGTTGACCGCGGCGCTGGCCGGAACCGGCGTCAACGGTGTGCTTGCCTCTCACGAGCGGGTGAACCGGCTGATCGCGTACGCCGATCCTGTGCAACCGTTCCCCGTGGCGATCCTGGGGTCGACCGGCGGGGCGCTCAACGGATCGTGGAACCCCGAAGCCGGTGCGTATCACGCATGGTTCCATGTCAGCGTTCCGCTCGACGGCGACGCTCACCCCCGGATCCGGAGCATCCCGGTGCTCGAGTCCGTCGCCCTGTCCGCGCCCGGCGGCCGCACCGCCGGCGCGGGCGGAACGCTGCGTTTCCTTGGTTTGGGCCGCATCCCCGACGTGGGCGGCGGACACATCGCGAGCGGCGGCGACCCGACGTCGGATCGCGCGCAGTACCTGAGCTTTCCGTTTGCCCGCCCATGCCGCGGACCGCTGCAGAACCCCGGCAATGCCGCCTGCACCGGCGCCGACGTGCTGGTGCCCGACTTCGAGTTCTCGTGCGAAGACCGGCGCGTGTGCGTATTCGTCGCCGAGGATCCGGTCCGCCCGGGAACGCCGCTGATCAACGCTGCCGGCACGATGGAAGCGTCGGCGGCCAGCGGATTGATGTGTGCGCTGCGGCCCGGCTCGACCTTCGTGAGGCTGCGCGCCGGCGTCGTGCAGACCCGCATGCCGGTGCGCGTCACCGGCGGAGACGGCGCGTGCGTAGACCGCCCGGTCGTCGACGCCTCCGCACCGGCCGTGGTGCCCGCGTCGGATCCGCGTCAGGCACCCTCTCCCGTGGATCGCGATGCCCCGCCGTCGATCCTCAAGCCGAAGTCGTTCGACGCCGCCGCGATTCCGGCGCTGGCGCCGCCGCCGATCCAGCCTGCGCCCGCGCCGCCGGGCGGTGGCGCGCCGAAATACGAAGAAGAGCGTGAAGCCTCCGTCGAGAAGGCCGAGATGACGGCGCTGGATCCGGCGGCGATGTTTGCGGCCGCGTTCGCGTTGGCCGTTGGCCTGGCGCTGCGCGTCCGCCCTCGCGGGCGGGCCGCGCCGGCACGCCGAACCGCCGCGCCGCAGGCGTATGCCGGTGCGCCCCCTGATGTCCGTCGATGGCTACGACCCTAGAATCCGAAGGAGCGGGAATGTTCGTCAAGCTTGTCTCTGCGGGATCCGCCCGCGTCGTTCGCGCCGTGCAAGCTGCCTTTGCGTGGGTGCGCTCGATCGGTATCGTGCCGCGCGCGCTTACGGTGTCGGTCGTGGTGATGCTGGTGGCGTATGCGGCCGTGCTGGCGTCGCTGGCACCGATCGAGCGCGGGCGGCAGACGACGGTGGATCGCGTTCGCTCGCTCGCCGAAAGCGAAACGATCGAACGCGCGACCTTCTACGATGAAGATGCGCGCGCCGTGATCGTCACGCGGCACGGCGGAACCTGGTGGGCGGCGTATCCGAAGTCGGACGCGCAGACCGCCGACCTGATCGACCAGCTCTCGCGCGGGGGCGCTCGCATTCTGGTGGATCAGCAAAGTGAGAAGGCGCGGCTGCGGTTCCTTGCCCAGTTCCTGTTCCCCATGCTGATCTTGGCCGGATTGTTCGGCCTGGTCTTCGTGGTCATCAGCGGGAAAGGCGGCGCGTCGGAGTTTCAGGCGTTTTCGAAGTTCAGCGGCGGGCGCGGGCCAGGGGATGCGATCACGTTCGCCAACGTCGCCGCCGCGCGAGAGGCGATTATCGAGCTCCAGGAGGTCGTCGACTATCTGCAGCGCCCGGAGCGCTTTGCCACCGTCGGTGCGCTCGCCCCGAAGGGGGTGCTGCTGGTCGGCCCACCGGGGACCGGAAAGACCTTGCTCGCGCGCGCCGTCGCCGGCGAAGCCGGCGTTCCGTTCTTCAGCCTTGCCGGCTCCGATTTCGTCGAATCGCTCGTCGGCGTCGGGGCGGCCCGAGTCCGCGACCTATTCCGGCAGGCGCGCGAGGCCGCCCCGGCAATCATCTTCATCGACGAGCTGGATGCCGCCGGACGGCAGCGGGGCGCCGGCATGGGGCAAGGCAACGACGAACGTGAGCAGACCCTCAATGCGATGCTCGTCGAAATGGACGGGTTCAGCGCATCGTCGGGCATCGTCGTGCTGGCCGCCACGAACCGCCCCGACATTCTGGACCCCGCGCTGATGCGACCCGGACGCTTCGACCGGCAGGTCGTCGTGGATGCCCCCGATGTCGAGGGGCGCATCGAGATCCTGGAGCTGTACGCGAAGAAGCGGCCCATGGATGCCGAGGTGGATCTGCCACGCATCGCCCGCCAGACGCCGGGATTCACCGGTGCGGAGCTGTCGAATCTGGTCAACGAAGCCGCATTGCTGGCCGTGCGCGCCGACCGCAACGCGATCACGACTCGGGACCTGGAGGAAGCGGTCGACCGGGTGATCGCCGGACCGGAACGGCGCAGCCACGTGCTGTCGGAGGATGAGAAGCGTCTCGTCGCTTATCACGAGGCCGGCCATGCCGTCGTCGCAGCCGGGGTGGGCATGAGGACCGGCGTGCAGAAGCTGTCCATCGTTGCGCGCGGCCGTTCGCTCGGTCACACGACCACATACCAGATCAGCGACCGGCTCGTGCTCACGCGCGACGACCTCGTCCGGCAACTGGTCACGGTGATGGGCGGTGTGGCCGTCGAGCAGGCGATGCTGGGGGTGACGACGACCGGTTCGGAAGGCGACTTGCGCCAGGCGACCGGCATCGCCCGCGCGATGGTCGCCACGTTCGGCATGGGCGAGGCGCTCGGCCGCGTCGCAGTGGGACAGAAATCGGGCGAGGTATTCCTGGGCCGCGACTTCACCAAGATGAACGACGTGGCGCCGGCGACGATGGAAGCCGTGGATCAAGAGGTCCGATCGATGCTGGACGATGCCGAGGCGCGTGCGACGGAGATCATTCGCAGCAACCGAGACGGCGTCGAACGCATCGTGTCGTTGCTGATGGAGCGTGAGACGTTGTCGGGACCGGACCTGGCCGCCGTGCTCGACGGCATCGTGGCGGCGCCCCGGCCCGGGAGGCGCGCGACCGGCCGACCCCGACGAGGGCGCCCGGTCGTGGACGTGCGTGATGCGGTGCGCGCGCGCTGAGTCAGGCGCAGTTGCGGCAGAGGCCGACCAGGTCGATCCGGTGGCCGCGCACGGTGAATCCGGACTTGCCGGCGACGCCGGCGAGCGCCTGCTCGGTCTGGCGCTCCAGGCCCGGCGACGCGGTGAAGTCCTGGACACGTCCGCAGCCGGTGCAGATCAAGTGGTGATGGTGCTCGGTGAGGTCCTCGGCCAGCTCGTATCGCTTGAATTCGTGGCTGGTGTCGATGCGATGCACCACGCCGGCCTCTTCCAGCACTCCGAGGTTGCGGTAGACCGAGCTGACCGCCAGGCCCCTGCCCGTTGCGACCAGCTCGGTGATGGACAAGGGATGCGGTGCAGCGGCCAGCGCCGTCACGATCGCACGGCGCGACGCCGTGTAGCGCTGTCCCACCCCTTGCAGACGGTGCGAAACGGCGTCGTGGATTGCCATACGGCGAGTATAGCCATAGTTGAGAATTACTGAGAAACGACCGGGCCTCCAGAGTTCACCGATCGTTCACGGTCCGTTCATGTTCGGGCCGGACCCGCGACACGCGCGGCATCTAACGTCGCCGGTGAAGGATCAATCATCAAGGAGGATTCATGTCAGCAGTTCCACGTTCGGTTCGAGCGGCTGCGCTGGCCGTAACGCTTGCGATGGTGGGTGTCGCGTGCGGCGGCGGCAGCGGCGGCGGCGATCTGACCGGCACGGTCAGCGTTGACGGGTCCAGCACCGTGTTTCCGATCTCGCAGGCGGTTGCCGAAGAGTTCAACGTGGAGCAGCCCGACGTGAAGACGTCGGTGGGCGTGTCCGGCACCGGCGGCGGCTTCAAGAAGTTCTGCTCTGGCGAGACCGACATGTCCAACGCTTCGCGCCACATCAAGGACAGCGAGATCGCCGAGTGCAAGAAGAACGGCATAGAGTATCTCGAGATGACGGTGGCGATCGACGGCCTGTCCGTGCTGGTGAATCCCAAGAACACCTGGGCGAAGTGTCTGACCACCGAGGAGCTGAAGAAGATCTGGTCGCCGGAGGCGCAGGGCAAGATCACCAACTGGCGGCAGATCCGGCCGGAGTTCCCCGACAAGCCGTTGAAGCTGTACGGACCCGGCACCGATTCGGGAACCTTCGATTACTTCACCGACGCCATCGTCGGCGAAGAAGGCAAGAGCCGCAGCGACTACACCGCCAGCGAGGACGACAACGTGCTGGTGCAAGGCATCGCCGGCGATGAAAATGCGCTCGGCTACTTCGGCTTCGCGTACTACGAAGAGAATGTGGAAAAACTGAGCATCGTTCAGGTGGACCCGGGCTCGGGCTGTGTCGAACCCTCACGCCAGACGATCAACGACGGCACCTACAAGCCGTTGTCGCGTCCTCTGTTCGTCTACGTGGCCAAGAAAGCCGCGGCGCGCCCGGAGGTCGAGGCCTTCGTGGACTTCTATCTGGAAAACGTGAACGAACTCGTCGAAAGCGTCGGCTACATCGACATGCCGGCGGCGATGCTCGCGGAGCAGAAATCGAAGTGGGAGGCCTTCAAGGCATGACGCGCCATCGGGCGCGTTGGTCTAAGATGCCCGCCGCCGGGACGGGGGACGGATGGCAGATCAAAGCG
>DATLFO010000165.1:0-27885 GCA_035541035.1 Actinomycetota bacterium | reverse complement strand
GCATCGGGCGATCAGATCATCGTGACGATGAAGCACGGTTCGGTGCCGTCCACCACCGGCTGGGTGTTCGCAGCACGTCCCGCGCAGAACCCGGCGGGCGCGACACTCGCCAAGTGCACGTTCACGGTCGTGAGCTCCTATGCGGCCAACATCGTGGACGCGGCCAAGAATCCGCTGTCGGCACGCGCGGCGCCGGCCACGGTCCTGCACGCGCCCGGCATGCTCGCGGCGGCGCCGGTCACGGGCGACCGCAACAACGACGGCGTGATCGACGAGATCCAGCTCGTGTCGCATCATGCCTTTGACGCAAGCTCGGTCTCGAGCGGCGCGCTGACGCGGCTCACGATCACCGACCCGTCCAATGCCTCGGTTCGCGCGACCGGCCTGACGGTCCGCTCGGTTGCGGGTCAGGTGCTCACGGTCGGCTTCACGCCGGCCGCCGGCTGGAGCGCTGCGACCACCCCGATGGTCGCCTACACGACGACCGCCGACTGCATGGGATCGGTGCTCCGCATCCTCACGCCGGTCGGCGATCAGCAGTGCCTGAGCGGCTTTTCGCTTCGCGCGATCAACGGGACGGGCCGCGGCTAGCGGCAGGCAGGCGAAGCGCGATCATCGCGGCCGCGGCCGCCGGCGAGTTCACCAGGACGTGCAGCGCGACCGGCGCGGCGATGCCGCCGGTCTCGATCCGCAGCCACGCAAGGAACGCGCCTGCCGCGCCGGTCACCACGACGCCCGCGGGCACAACGGCGACGTTCAGCCGGTTCTTGCGGGCGAGGATCCAGGTCGGAACGATGTGCCACAGACCGAACGCGACGCTGCTGAGCGCGACCGCCTGCGCGGTGCCGTGGCTCATCGCGCTGCCCAGCAGCACGCCGCGAAACACCGTCTCCTCGACGAGCGCGGTCCCGATCGGGATCCGCACGAGCAGCACGAACGCGGCTTTGGCGCCGCGCACGCCGGACAGACGCCGGTCTCGCAGCAGCGCGCGCCCTCGCTCGAAGCCGAGCGCGGCGTAGACCGGCACCATCGCCGCGACCCCGAGCGCGACCCCGATCGCGGCGCCCACCCGGATCGAGCCGCCGCGAAAGCCCATCTCGCCGGCACTCAGATCGAACGCTGCGGCTCCGAGCCACACGACGGCGGCCGCAAGCGTCAGGTTGGCCGGCAGGTAGGCCCATGAATGAAACGGCTTCCACCGGTTCGCCGCGGCGTTGTAGGCGACCAGCGCTGCGGCGAGCCAGGCGGCGCCCACGGGATCACGCGGGCACGGCCGTGCGCTTGCGCGCGCCCGTCACCGCGCCCGACGGCCGCAGCAGGCGTGTGCTCGCGGCGACGAGCGGCAGCGTCGCCAGAGCCGGACCGATCAGCCACAGCGGCCGCGTCAGCCACCACACGAGCGTCGGGGACTCGGGCACCGTGGTCCACGAACGCATCGCGATGAAGAACGCCGCGAAGCCGACCGAGTGCCACAGGAATAGCGGCATCGCGTTGCGGCTCATCCATGCGACCCGGCGCGCGATGCGGGGCCGCTCGGCCCAGGCGGCCAGCCGATCGCGATTGGCGACCACCAGGCCGAGCTGCAAGGTCAGCAGCGCGATGATCGGCAGCGTGGGCGGCCCCATGTTGGAGAAGCGGTCCAGCGGCGAGGTGGTGCCGACCATGGATCGGGGATACAGACCCATGTTCGTCAGCCCTGCCAGCGCGGCGAACCCGATCAAGATCAGCGCGTGCCCGAACCGCTTCGGCGCCGCGCTCAGCCGGTCCCACGACCATCCCACCTGATGGCAGGCCGCCCACACGAACACCAGGTTCGCGAAGGCGATCCAGCCCACGTCGTAGCGGAACCGAAGCACGTCCACGCTCATCGCCAGCGCAGCCAACCCGAGCGGGACGAGCTCGCCGAAGCGCCGGTGAAGCCGGTCCCACAAAGGAACGGTGGCCACCAGCACCAGATAGACGACGAGGAACCACAGAGGCGACAGCACCAAGATCACGCCGCGCGCGAACCACGAATCCGAGCCGGCCCGCAGCGAAGCGACCGTGAGCGCCGCACCGACCACGACACCGACGAGCAGCACCGCGGGCCCGAGAAGCTGTCCGGCGCGGCGCGCGACGAACCGCCACCATGCCTTCGGCGTCTCGCGATACTTCGCCCATGCAAGCGAATGCGTGAAGCCGCCGGCCATGAAGAACAAGGGAAGCACCTGCAGGATCCAGGTCAGGAACCACAGGCCCGACACGTATCCGATGGGGTTGTCGGCATGCGGGCCGTCGGGTCGCCACACGATGATGGTGAAGACCCAGTGGTAGACGACCACCGTCGTGGTCGCGCCCGAGCGCACCAGGTCGATGACGCTATCGCGGCCGGCCATCGCGGCCGATCCTAAACCCGGGGCGGGCTTGCTCCCTTGATCGCCGGGCGGATCAGGAGTACTCGACCTGGCAGAAACCGTGGTTGCAGTACCCGTTCGGATTTTTGGATAGGTACTGCTGGTGGTAGTCCTCGGCGTAGAAGAACTCCGGCGCGGGCGCGATCTCGGTGGTGATGTCGCCGAACCCCTTGTCGCGCAGCAGCGCTTGGTATCGGTCACGCGACCGCTTGGCGGCGTCGTGCTGCTCGTCGCCGTACGTGTAGATCGCCGAGCGGTACTGCGTACCGACGTCATTGCCTTGCCGCATGCCTTGCGTCGGGTCGTGGTTCTCCCAGAACGCCTTGAGCAGCGTCTCGAAGGACACGCGGGCAGGATCGAACACGACGACGGCGACCTCGGCGTGACCGGTCAGTCCGGAGCAGACTTCTTCGTAGGTGGGATTCGGCGTGTAGCCGCCTGCATAGCCGACGAAAGTGGAGTGCACGCCGTCGATGCGCCAAAAAATTCGCTCGGCGCCCCAGAAGCAACCCATTGCGAACATGGCGAGCTCGCTTCCGTCCGGCCAGGGCCCTTGAAGCGGTGTGCCGAGCGCGTGATGCCGTTCGGGAACAGACAACGCCGTAGCACGTCCGGGCAGTGCTCGCTCTGGTTCGATCATGGTCGTCTTGCGGTGCAGCATCGCGGGCCTCCTCGAAAGCAACCAATAATGTATCGCGATCAAGCATTCCGGGCTTCGTAAGCAACCGTCGCTCAATTTCCTCGAAAAATATGGGCGTTTCGCGAGCGGATCACGAAACACCTCGGTACCATGCGCGTTTATCCGAATGGGGGATAGCGGACGGCCCTTCGCGGAGGCACCGGGCGGCGCCTCACCCGAACCAGACCGTTCGTATCACGTTCCCGAACTGCGTACGTGATCAATCCGGATCAATCAAAGCGAATGTTCGGGTCGCCCACTTGAGGGCATGCCGTCGGGTGTCGAGACCCAGATGAACGTTCTTCATCAAGCCAACTACCGTGTGAGGTCTTGTCTTGCGTGCGACGAAATGGTGGGTAGCGATTCTGACGGTGTTCGTGGGGGCGATTACGGGCGTGGCGGCGTTTGGGGCCAACATCGGATTCTCGGGGGGTGGCGGCGGGCGTGTGTCCTCGCAGTCGAACGAGATCTCTCCCGATGTCGTCGCCGCCGTAGAGCAAGCGCGGTGGGAGGCCGTCCAGCGCATGGAGGCAGCGCGCATCGAAGCGGAGCGGCTGGCGGAGAAGCAGCGTCGCGAGGCGGAGAAGCAGCGTCGCGAAGCAGCCATCCGCGCGAAGGTGAGCCGCTACGGCCTTTCGTGGCCGCACGTGGACATGATCACCAGCCATTTCGGCAACCGTCGCCGCGGCTTCCACAACGGCATGGACATCTTGTGCTCGAAGACCGGCGGCGAGCCGATCTTCGCGGCCGCGCCGGGACGCGTTATCGCGTCCAACAACATGCCGGTCTACGGCCGCGCCGTGATCCTGCAGCACCAGAACGGCACTAAGACGCTGTACGCGCACATGTGGAGCCTGCGCGTTCGCGCCGGGGAATGGGTCGAGCGCGGCCAAGTCGTCGGGACGTGCGGATCGACCGGAAACTCGACCAACCCGCACTTGCACTTCGAGTTCTACCGGAACGGCCGCACGGTCAATCCGCTGCATCACCTGCCCGCGTGGACCTAACGCGCGGCTAAGGACGCCACGGGCCCCCGGGATCGAATCCGGGGGCATGCGTGACCGGCTCGATCTCCAGCTCTTCGCACGCCCACGCGAGCGTAGCCGCCGCCTCGCGACGGATCGTCTCGACGAGACGAGGCGAGGCGGGCTCGCCGTGATCCTCTGCGGCGAACTGCGCCGCAAGGCCGGCCATGAACGCGGCCCAGCCCGCATTCCCCTTCGGGACGATCACGTTGCTCGGCCCGCCCGCAGCGCGCACCGCCGCCTCGCCCCACGCCCGAGCGACGTCGAGCGAGCCGCGAGCCGCGCCGGCCCAATCCACCATCACCACGCCGCGGTCCGCCCGGCACCAGTTCTGCAGCCATAGATCGCAGTGCACCAGTCCGGAGCCGCACGGATCGACCGTCGCCTCGGCGGCGGACAGCCGCTCGCCATATCGCTCGATCCAGCGTGCATCGCAGACGCCCGCCGCGATGAGCGGTGCCGGGTCGCGGACGAGAGCGTCCCACTGCGGCCGAAACGGGATGTCCCGGATGCCTTCGGGCGCGGCCACCCCTTCGAGCGCAGCAACCGCCGCATCGAAGAGCGTCGCGTCCTTGCGCGTCACCGGCGCTCCCCACCGAGCGTGGGACAGGTCCTCCGTGACGATCACGCGTGGCGCCTCGGTCGAGCCGGCTTCGTAGGCGATCAGCCGCGGAACCGGCGGGGCCGACACGTTCGAATACACGAGGTACTCGACGGCGGTCCCGTGACCGTCCGAGGCCTCCCACTCGGCCTTGACGAATGCGCTGCGCCCGTCCGCGAATCGCACCAACCACCGGCCCGCCGGCGAGTAGGCACCTTCGTCGAGCCTGCCGGCATGGTCGGGCGCGGCCCCGAAGGCACGGCGAATCGCCGGCAGAACGTCCGCGAACCGGGTGCGTCGTGGCATCGGCGCAGTGTGCCACCCATCGGCGCGGCGTGCTGCGACCCGCGATCCCCGTCCCGCGGACGGCTCCGTCAGCCGCTAGCCGAGGAACTCGTCGAGCGCCTGCTGATCTCCGGCGAGATACCACATCTCGGAGACCTTCCCGTCACGGAAGTGGCAGATGAACACCTCGTCCATCGCCAGGCGGCGGCCCTGCTTCTCGTAGGTGGAGTGCTGCATGGCGACGCCGTGCTCGTCGTCGGCGAGGTAGGTGTGGTTCTCGAACGAGTAGTCGCCGGCGTGCTGCATGAACTTCTCGAACAGTCCTCGGAACTGGTCGATGCCCTTGTAGCTTCCGGCGAAGGAGTGACGGCCCGGAACGTGGATGACGACATCGTCGGTGAACGTGCCGAAGAACCCCTCGACGTCCCCGGCCTGCATCGTCTCGTCCGTGCGCCGAAGGATCTCGACGTTCTTGTGCGCCATTGCGGCCCCCTTTCTTGCCTCGGACCGAAGGCTACGACGACCTCTCGCAGTAGCCCAGGCCCAGAGTTGGGCCGTCAGATGTGGGCGATGCGTCTGATCCGCTGCCGCGGACCGAACTTCGGCGCTGCCATCCCGGCCATCTCGAGCAACCGAACCGCGCGCCCGCGGTGGCCCGCCTCGGGCTCGAGCAGCTCCATCATGCGCTCGTCCGTTCCGCGGGCCTCGCCGGCCAGCGCCCACGACACGAGGTTCTTGGTGTGGAAGTCCCCGATGCTGACACAGTCGGCGTCGCCGTGCGTGACGCGCGTCACCTCGGCAGCGGTCCACACGCCGATCCCGGGCAGCGCGCGCAGCCGACGGCGCGCGCCGGCTGCGTCCATCGCGGCGAGCTCGCGGACGCGACCGGCCCGCGCGCACGCGCGGCGGATCGTCTCGGCGCGCAACCGTTCCACACCGAACGGATGCCAGACGTAGTACGGCATCGCGGCGATCGCCTCGGGAACCGGAGCGAGCATCAGATCGAAGGGACCGGGAGCCGCCTCGCCGGAACGCCGCACGAAGCGAGCCCATGCGTTCGTCGCCTCCCGGCCGGTGACCTTCTGCTCGAGCACCGACGGGACGAGCGCTTCGAACACCGCGCGCGTCGCCGTCATACGCATCCCGGGCCGGCCCCGGTGCAAGTCCCGCAGGATCGGATGCACGGGCCGGTAGGCGGAGGGATCGTCGAAGGATCCGAGCACGGACGGAGCCTCGTCGAGGGCCTTTTCGCCGGCGGGTCCCCACGCGGTGACGCGAACCCCGTCGGCAACACGCTCGTAACGGACGGTGACGGGCTCGCCGCCGATCCGGTACGCGCGGGTCACCGCGTTCCGCTCGATCGTGACGGTCGGATCGTATCCGCCGTGCCGAAGGGGAGACAGCGTCGCGATCAGCGAATACTCGCCGGGCATGGCGACAAGCCGTTGCATGAGGCAAGGCTACACCGCGGGTCCCCCCGGTACCTCGAGAAGGCGGGCAACCGCCCGCCTTCTCTGAGTACGATTCGAACTACAGCGAGTAGCAGTTCGGGTCCGCGTCGGGATCGTCATAGTTCCCGTCGCTGTCGGCACACATCTCGCCGTTCTGGACGTCGATGGTGACGTAGCCGTCGAGCGGGTCCTCGTTGCCCTCGGCACCGTCCACGACGATGACACCGTCGTCGGTCACGCACACCCGGGCGATCTCCGACTCGCCGCACTCGTCCGCGGACGAGACCATCGGCGCGGCGGCGATCGCGAACACGAGCATCAGCAGCGCAAGCATCTTCTTCAAAGTGAAAACCCCCTCTCCTGCCCTGGTAGGGCGATGCGTTACGCGGTTGTTCGCCCGCTGCGGGATAATCCCTTTCGCTCGGCGCCGATTTCCTCCAAATGTTCGGACCTATCCGGCGCAACGAACGCGACGGACACAGAAAACGGGGCCGGCAGGGCCGGCCCCGATACGAGCAATGTTATGAGGTCTGCGCAGCTGCCCGGTCCTTCATCCCTCGCGCGGTGGCTTCATCCCTCGGACCACAACACTTTCGAGCGCTGTTCCTCCCCCCGAGTTTCGGCAGGACCTTCGCGGGCCTGAATGGTCCGTCGTCGTCATTCCGCGGACGCGTCGGCGTCTCCCGGAATGTCGATCAACCCAAGCCGCAGCGCCGCCGTAATCGCCGCCGAGCGATTCCCGACCTCGAGCTTGTCGAAGATGCTCGACAAGTACGCCTTGACGGTGCGCTCGCTCACGAACAGCCGCTCGCCGATCTGCTTGTTCGACAGGCCGCGGGCCAGGAGCCGGAGCACCTGCATCTGCCGCTGCGTGAACGTCGCCGGCGCCGCCATGCCGCCACCCGCGGCGATCTGGGTCGTCTCCTCGCCGGAGGCCGAGGCGTCTTCGAACATGACGCGGCTGGTTCCGATCGTGATCGTCTGACCGTCGTGCAGCTGGCGGATCGCGTGGAGCCGCTCGTCCTGAACGTAGGTCCCGTTGTTGCTGCCGAGGTCCTCGACCAGGACCACGTCACCGCGCCGCATCACGATCGCGTGCAGCCGCGACACGAGCTTGTCGTCGAGCACGACGTCATTGGTGTCGCTGCGCCCGATGGTCAGCTCGTCCCGGTCGATCGGGATCCGCTTGCCCGCCATCGGCCCGTGTAAAAAGATCAGTATCGGCGCGCTCACGCGTCCTCCCCCTTCGAGCCACCGCGATCCTCGCGCCACCGGGGTGCCCCGTCAAGGCACGAGGCGTAGGCTGATCGCCGTGACCACGCCAGGCCCTCCCTACGAGCCCTCCGGCGGGCAGATGATCGTCCGCGGGCTCGCCAAGCGCTGCCCGCGATGCGGGGGAGGCAACCTGTTCGACGGCTGGTTCACGATGCGCGAACGCTGCCCGCGGTGTCATCTGAAGCTGGCACGCGAGCAGGCGCACTTCGTCGGCGCGATGGCCATTAACCTGGTCGTGACCGAGATCGCGTTCGGCATTCTTCTGGTCACCTGGGCCGCGCTCGCCTGGCCGGATCCACCGTGGCTGGCGATCACACTGACCGCGGTCGGGATGAACCTGGTGCTGCCGATCCTGCTGTATCCGTTCTCGAAGTCGATCTGGACCGCGCTGGATCTGTGGATGCACCGCTTCGACCCGATCGACCGCACCGAGATCGAGCTGTGAGCGACGACGACTTCATGCGGATGGCGCTGGCCGAGGCCGAGGCCGCGCTCGCCCACGACGACGTGCCGGTCGGCTGCGTGATCGTGCGCGACGATGTCGTGATCGGCCGGGGCCACAATGCGCGCGAACGCGACCAGGATCCGACCGCCCATGCCGAGATCATCGCGCTGCGCGAAGCCGCCGCCGCATCCGGGTCGTGGCGCATCGAAGACGCGACGCTGTACGTGACGCTCGAGCCGTGCTTCATGTGCGCCGGCGCGATGGTGCTGGGACGGATCCCGCGGCTGGTGTTCGGAGCGATCGACCCCAAGGCCGGCGCGTGCGGCTCGCTTCACGACGTCGTGCGCGACCCGCGGCTCAACCATCGGATGGACGTGACCGGCGGGGTCTTGGCCGCCGAATGCGGGCAACTCCTGCGGCGATTCTTCGCAGCCCGCCGTTAAACGGCCTTCATCCGTTGGAGCCTTCGCGCCCGCCCCGGTACACTGCCGCGCGGAGAGGTGCGAGAGCGGCCGAATCGGGCGTACTCGAAATGCGCTGAGCCCTTAACCGGGTTCCGTGGGTTCAAATCCCACCCTCTCCGCCACGGCGACCCTCGCCGCGTCCGGCATCGGATGCGGCGAGGGTCGCTTTGTGCCCCGGCTCGCCGCGCCGGACCCACGACCCGTACAATCCCCGCCCGGAGGAGTGCGAGAGCGGCCGAATCGGCACGCCTGGAGAGCGTGTGGGCTCGCAAGGGTCCCGTGGGTTCAAATCCCACCTCCTCCGCCAGGTCGCAAACCCGGTACCATATGGCTCCTTGCCGGCACGCCGGTGAGGGTCGGGTCCCCGCGCGACGCCAACCTGTGAACCCAGTCAGGGCCGGAAGGCAGCAGCTGTAAGCAGGCACTGGTGGGTGTTGCGGATCGGCCCGGCCCTCTCCGTGTGCCGGCTTTGCTTTCAGAAAAGTTTCGCTCGCTGACCAGGATTAGGGCGCTCGCTGGCCCGGGAATCATCGTTGCGGAGGTGAGTTCCGATGCCGAACGACAGATCCGGCAAGGACCCGCCCGCTTCGAAGGAACGGGTGATGGAGCAAAAGGACCGGCGGAGAGCCGCACGGGACAAAGTCGCTCCGGAAACCGAACCCACGAAGGACCGCGCGGAATAGCGCGGCAACTGGGAGCCGGCCTTTCGGTTGAGGGGCCGGCTCTCTTCTTTTTTCCCCCGAGTGATATGGGTGTACGGGTCTTGTGATATGGTGACCCGTATGAAAACCACCATCGAGATCGCGGACGCTGTTTTGGCCGAGGCAAAGAAGCTCGCCTCCGCGGAACGAACCACGTTGCGTGAACTGGTGGAACAAGGTTTGCGCCACGTGATCGCACAGCGAAGCCGGAAGCAGTCTTTCCGGCTGCGGGACGCCAGTGTGGACGGCACCGGCCTGCAGCCTGAGTTCGCCGATCAGGACTGGGCGCGTATCCGACAGGCCGCATACGCGGGGCGCGGCGGTTGATCGCGGTCGATACCAACATCCTCGTCTACGCACACCGAAGGGATAGCGAGTTTCATCGGACCGCCTCGCGCGCCGTCCGAATGCTGGCCGAATCCGGCGGGCCGTGGGCGATTCCTTGGCCCTGCGTCCACGAGTTCCTTTCGATCGTGACCAACCCTCGCATCTGGCGAAAACCGACAACGCTGAAGCAGGCCCTCGACCAGGTCGAGGCGTGGATCGAATCTCCCGGCCTGACGCTGCTCGCGGAGACCGGAGATCATTGGCCGGCGTTGCGGGAGACGTTGTCACGCACACGCACTTCGGGTCCGAAGGTGCACGATGCGCGGGTGGCCGCCATCGCCACCACCCACGGCGTGAGAGAGCTCTGGACCGCGGACCGAGACTTTTCCCGCTTTCCGAACCTGACGGTGGTCAACCCGGCCGCCTCGGCCGAGTGAGGGTCCCCGGGATCTTCTAGAATGGCCTTCCTTCCAACCCGAGCCGTATGGAGTCGTCTTTGAGCCAGGTTGCCCTGTATCGCCGGTGGCGTCCGCAGACTTTCGCCGATGTCGTCGGCCAGGAGCATGTTGCGCACACGATCCAAGGCCAGGTCCGCGAAGACCGAATCGCGCACGCGTACCTGTTCAGCGGGCCGCGCGGCACCGGAAAGACCTCGACGGCGCGCATCCTGGCGAAAGCGCTCAACTGCGAGCAGGGCCCGACGCCCGAGCCGTGCAACAAGTGCGACGCGTGCCGCTCGATCACCGACGGCACGTCGCTGGACGTGATCGAGATCGACGCGGCCTCGCATGGCGGTGTGGACGATGTGCGCGAGCTTCGCGACAACGTTTTGCTGGCGCCGGCGCTGGCACGCAAGAAGATTTACATCGTGGACGAGGCGCACATGGTCTCGACCCAGGGATGGAACGCGTTCCTCAAGACGATCGAAGAGCCGCCCTCGCACGTGGTGTTCGTCTTCGCCACGACCGAGCCCGAGAAGGTCATCGGCACGATCAAGTCGCGCTGCCAGCGCTTTGACTTCCGCCGCGTCAGCGGCGACGACATCCACCGGCATCTGGCGCGCATCTGCGCCGAGGAACGCATCGAGGCCGAGGACGCCGCCCTGGCAGTCATCGCGCGCCACGCCGACGGTGGGATGCGCGACGCACTCTCGACCTTGGACCAACTCGCCAGCAGCGGGACGGTCACGGCCGAGCGCGCGGTGGACCTGCTGGGATCGGCGCCGGTCGAGACGCTGTTCGAGTTCGGCGAGTCGCTCGCCGCCCGCGACGCGGGCACGGCGCTTCGCATGCTCGCGCGGCTGGTGGACGAAGGCGACGACCTGCGCACGTTCACGCGGCAGGCGCTCGAGCATTTTCGCGGGCTGCTGTTCTTGCAGCGCGTGCCCGACGGCGGCGGCCTGATCGACGCGACCGACGAGTCTCGTGCGCGTTTGAGCGCGCAAGCCGATCGATTCCAGCCGGCACATCTGGTGCACGTGCTCAAGCTGCTCGCCGACGCGCAAGCCGAGATGCGCCAGCAGGCGCCGCCCCGATTGACGCTGGAGCTGGCCGTCGTTCGCGCCGCATTGCCGGACGCCGACGCGTCGCCCGAAGCGCTGCTGTCCCGGATCGAGCGTCTCGAACGCATGCTGGAAAGCCGCCCTGCGGCCGCGGCGTCCCCAGAGGAAGCCGCGCCGGATGCCGCCCCAGCTCCTGCCCAGCAGCCGCCCGCAGCTCCGCAGCGCCGGCCCATCCCGCCGAAGCGTTCGGCTCGCGCCCGCGCGCAAGAGCCGCCCAAGGCCGAAGACGACCTGCCCGCGCCCGATCCGGAGATCGCCGCGTCGCTGGACTTCGATCGCGTCTCGCGCGACTGGCCGGTGCTGCTGGAAGAGACACGCAAGCGCTCCAAGCAGCTCTACGCGCTGCTGGCGGCCATGCGGCCGATCGGCTACGCGAACGGATCGCTGGATCTGGAGGCGAAGTTCGACTATCACGCCTCGCAGATCGCCGAGCTCAAGCATGCGCGCGCATTCGCGGACTCGTTCAACGCGGTGTTCGGCACGCCGGTGCGCATTCGCGCAACGGTGGCATCCGATGCGCCGCCGCCCGCGCCCGACCCGCCCACGGCCGAATCCGGGCCGCCGGTCGATCCGGTCGAGGCGCTCAAGGATGCGCTCGGCGCCGAAGTGATCGACGAGATCGAGGGCTAGCGTGTTCGAAGGACCGGTCCAGGATCTGATCGAGGCGATGCGCCGCCTGCCCGGCATCGGCGCCAAGTCAGCGCAGCGCCTCGCCTTCCATCTGTTGCGCGCGCCGGAAGAAGAGGTGCGCGCGCTCGCCGAGGCGATCCTGGCCGCGAAGGAGCGGATCGCGATCTGCGGCACCTGCTTCAACGTCAGCGAAGGCCCCCAGTGCGCCTACTGCCGCGATCAGCGTCGCGACGGCACGATTCTGTGCGTCGTGGAAGAGCCCGCCGACATCATTGCGGTCGAACGCACGCAAGAGTTCCGCGGCCGTTATCACGTGCTGGGCGGACACATCTCGCCGATGGACGGCATCGGCCCGGAAGATCTGCGCATCAAGGAGCTGCTGGGACGGATCAGCGGCGGCGAGGTCAAAGAGATCATCTTGGCGACCAACCCCACCGTCGAAGGCGAGGCGACCGCGATCTATCTCGCCGGCCTCGTCAAGCCGCTCGGGGTTCGCGTCACCCGCATCGCCAGCGGTCTGCCGGTTGGCGGCGACCTCGAGTACGCCGACGAGGTCACGCTCGGTCGCGCGCTCGAAGGCCGCCGCGAGGTTTGAGCGATCCGGCAGGCGCACAAAGCGAGGCGATCCCACGAATGGGCGAGGACTAGCCCGAACGTTCTCGCTTGCCGCGTACGCCCACGACCCCGGCGGCGATCAGCGCGCCTGCGATCGCCAGCGCGACCTGGTTCGAGTCGGCTCGATAGTTCAGGCCCGGAACGCGGAGTCCGTCTTTGAAGATCGCCCCGATGCCGGCTGCCATCACCGCGCCGACCAGAAGCGCGAGCCGTACCAGGATGTGCACGATGGCCATCACCCGGCCGCGCATCTCGTCGGTTGTGAGCAGCTGCGCCTGGGTCATGCCGATGATGATGGCGAGCGCGAAGGTCAATCCGAACACCGACGCCATGATGTAGGCCATCCACAGTGCGGGAATCAGCGCCATGGTGATGAGCACGCCCCCCATCGCGACCAGAGCGCCGCGCAGCGTCCACATCGCGCCGCGTTCGCTGTGGAACTGCGATCCGACGAAGCCGAGCACCATGCCGCCGCCGAAGATGCCCATCAGGTAGCCAAACGCCACGTCGTTGCCGCCGAGCGTTTCTTTGACGTACGAGATGCCTTTGGCGAACAGCACGCCGCCGCCGAGCAGCCCCAGGCTGACCGCGAACGACAAGCCGATCAGAATCGGCTTGGACCGCACGTAGCCGATTCCGCCGCGCAGCATAGCCCCGAACCGCTCGGAGGCCTGCCCGTCGCGCTGCTCACGCGGCGGCATGGTGACACGCGCGATGAACCACGCCGAAAGCAGGAACGTGAACGCGTCGAACACGAACGCCAGCCCCCAGGGATGCTCGAGCCAGCGCGACTGGGTCGGCACGGCGGGGAAGTGCAGCGCGATCGCGGCCATCGCGCCGTAGACGGGCCCCGACAGCGGGATGCCCGCGAACGACGACCCCATCACGAGCGCATTAGCCGGCTCGAGCCGGTCGGCCGGGACCAGGTTCGGGATCGTGGCGTCCCGGGCGGGCAGAAACACGAGGCTGAAGCACTCGTGGACGAAGGCGAAGATATAGAGCGCGATCAGGTTCGGGACGAACGGCGTGGCGAGGATCACCGCGAAGCGCGCGATGTCCGACCAGATCATGATGCGCTTGCGATCGAAGCGGTCGGCGACGACGCCACCGATGGGCGTGGCGAACAGCGTCGGCACCAGCCGAAGAACCAGCACACCGGTGATGGCGAACGCGTTGCCGCCCGAGAGCTGATCGGCCGCGGCGATGAAGGCGAGCGTCCCGACCCAGTCACCGAGCGCCGATACGGCCTGACCCCAGAACAGCATCCGGAAGCTGCGGTTGCTCATCACGGCCTTGAAGCCGTCGAAGGAAAGTCCGGGCTGCGTCTCGCCCGCGGCCGTCGGCACAGTGGCCGCCGTTTCCGGCGGTGGCGTGGGAGTGTGTCGAGCGTCGGAATCCATGCGTGCGGACGCCCGGTTCTCGGCGCCCCGCACGCGACTCTAGCAGCCGCATCCGCCGGTAGGATGCACGCCGGATGAGCCGCCTCGCCTGGATCGCGATCGCGTATGCGGCGGGCACGCTGCCGTCGCCGTATCTGGTTGCGCTGGCCGGCCGCCGCCGCGACGTCATCGCGCAGATGCGCCGGGACGAATCGCCCGGCGACGCGCACTTTCTGGTCGTCTCGAAGATGTCGCGCGCGCTTGGCATCCTCGCGATCGTGCTCGACATGGTCAAGGGCTTCGTTCCGGCGCTGGTTGCGCGAGCGACCGACCAGGACGCGGTTACGCTCGCATGGATTGGCCTCGCAGCGGTGGCCGGCCATTCGTATCCGCCGTACTTCCGGCGAGCAGGCGGGCGGGGCCTGACCACGGCAGCAGGCGTGACGCTGGTGCTCACCCCGAAGGCGATGGTCGCGACCGGCATCATCTCGCTGGCGGGCACCGTGGCCCGCAAGGGCGGGTTCGGCACCAGCATCGGGTTCGCGCTTCTTCCGGCCTTCGTCGCGATCTTCGGCTACACCGGCGCGCTGGTCGCCATGGCCGGCGGCATCACGGCGCTGATCGCGATCCGCCGCATGGAAGGCGCCCGCGACGACCGGCGAGCCGGCGTGCCGGTTGGCCGCATCCTGCTGGGGCGGCTGCTGTTCGATCTGCCACGCGGCAAACACGATCTATAGATCACGTTCGCGCCTGCCCTCCCGGCCTGATACAACCAACCTCCGATGAGCCTGATCGTCCAGAAGTTCGGTGGCACCTCGGTCGGCAGCGCGGAGCGGATCAAGATCGTCGCCGAGCGGGTGTGCGCGACCCGGCGTGAAGGCCACGACGTCGTCGTGGTCGTGTCCGCCATGGGCCACACAACCGACGAGCTGGTCTCGCTCGCCAATCAGGTCGCACGGAAGCCGCCGCCGCGCGAGATGGACATGCTGCTAACCGCTGGCGAGCGCATCTCGATGGCGCTGCTGGCGATGGCGATCGAGGATCAAGGCCTGAGCGCCGCGTCGTTCACCGGGTCGCAGGCGGGCATCATCACCGACACCGAGCACGGCCGCGCGAAGATCGTCGACGTGAGAGCCGACCGCATCAAGGAGGCCGTCGCCGCCGGCAAGATCGCGATCGTCGCGGGCTTCCAGGGCGTTTCGACCGCGCTCGACGTGACCACGCTCGGCCGCGGCGGCTCCGACACGACGGCCGTCGCCCTCGCCGCCGCGCTCAAGGCCGACGCGTGCGAGATCTACACCGACGTGGACGGCGTCTATACCGCCGACCCGCGCATCGTGCCCAACGCGCGGCTGCTGCACGTGGTGTCCTACGAGGAGATGCTCGAGATGGCCGCGACCGGCGCGCGCGTGCTGATGCTGCGCTCGGTCGAGTTCGCGCGAAACCACAACGTCCCGCTGCGGGTTCGCTCGTCGTTCTCGTACGCGCCGGGAACATGGATCAAGGAGGAAGACGAGCGCATGGAGAAGGCCATCATCTCGGGCGTGACGCACGACACGTCCGAAGCCAAGGTCACGATCCAGCACGTGCCCGACGTGCCGGGCATCGCGGCGAAGGTGTTCCGCACCCTCGCCCAGGAAGGCCTCAACGTGGACATGATTGTGCAGAACGTGTCCATGGCGGGCCTGACCGACATCTCGTTCACGATCTCGCGCGAGGACGGCGAGCGGGCTGTCGACACGATCAAGTCGCTCATGCCCGAGGTCAAGGCCGAGGGCGTCTCCTACGACGACGGGATCGCGAAGCTGTCGCTGATCGGCGCCGGCATGAGGACCCATCCGGGGGTGGCGGCCGACATGTTCTCGGCGCTGGCCGACGCCGGGGTCAACATCGAGATGATCTCGACCTCCTCGATCCGGATCTCGTGCGTGATCCGCGAAGAGGACGTCACGAAAGCGGTCAAGGTCGTCCACGACACCTTCGAGCTGACGGACGAGTCGGTGATCCGCGAAGAGCATCCCCGCTGAGCGACGAATCCGAGTCGAACCGGCGCGTCGGCTCCGGTAGCCTGTCGTCACCATGAATCCCATTCACGTCGCCGTCGTCGGCGCCACCGGAGCGGTCGGCTCCGAGGTGCTGCGCATCCTTGAAGAACGCCGGTTTCCGCTCGCTTCGCTTCGCCCGACCGCCACCGCGCGCAGCGCCGGCAAAACGCTGCGATTCGCCGGGGAGGATCTGGCCGTCGTCGAGACGAGCGAGCAAGCCTTCGACGGCATCGACGTGGCGATCTTCGACACGCCCGACGAGGCCGCGCTGGCGTGGGTGCCGGTGGCGCAGAAGGCCGGCGTGGTGTGCGTGGACAATTCGGCCGCGTTCCGGCTCCGCGACGACGTGCCCCTGGTCGTCCCCGAGGTGAACCCCGAGGCCGCCGCGACGCACGAAGGGATCATCGCCAACCCGAACTGCACCATGGTCACGCTGTTGATGCCGCTGGCGCCGCTGCATCGGGCAGCGCACGCGCGGCGCGTGATCGCCTCGTCGTACCAGTCCGTGTCGGGCGCGGGCGTGGCGGGGGTCGAGGACCTCTACGAGCAGCTCGAGAAGCTCACCCCTGAGCGCGACGCGGTCCGCGACGGCGCCGTCGACGGGCTCGTGCCGGCCGGGCGCGCGTTCGCACACCCGATCGCCTTCAACGTCATCCCTCACGTCGGCGGCTTCGACGCCGACGGCGCCACCAGCGAGGAGCGCCGCGTCCGCGACGAGACGCGCAAGATCCTTGCCGCCCCGGACATCGACATCTTCGCCACCACCGTCCGCGTCCCGGCGATCCGTGCGCACGGCGTCGCCGCGTGGGTCGAGTTCGAAAGCGAGATCGACCCGGCGACCGCGCGTCAGATCTTGTCGGCCGCGCCGGGCGTGGAGCTCGCCGACGATCCGGCGAGCGCGCTCTATCCCACGTCGCTGATGGCGAGCGGCAAGGACAAGGCATACGTGGGACGCATCCGCTCCGGGGGTGCCCCGAACACGCTCGGCTTCTTCACGACCTGCGACAATCTTCGCAAGGGCGCGGCGCTCAACACGGTCCAGATCGCCGAGTTGCTGCTCGAGCGCGGCCTGCTGTAGCCGGTCAACAGGCTGCGGTTCCGCACTCCTCCCAAGACAGCGGCTTGATCTCGTACAAGCCGCTGCTGGACAGATCCCACGAGAACCCCTTGACTACGTCGCGCAGCGCGGGCTCGTAGGCGACGGTAAAGTTCTGGTCGGTTTGGACCTGGCCGCCGTAGACGATGCCCGAGAACGACTTGAGGTTGTCGAAGGTGACCTTGCCCGGCGTGTAGATGAACGTCTGGATGTTCGGCGGCAGCGAGACGTTGTTGGACCACGTGACCGCTGCCGGCGACACCGACGTCGAGGTCGAGATGACGACGAGCCGGTAGGTGTCGCTGGTCGCGGTGTTGAAGTCGCGGTCGATCACGACCCGCCCGTTGGTGATGATGTAGAGATCGCCGGCGAGCGTGGTCCGCTGGCTCGGCCCGGTAACCGTGCCGCCGTCGCTGATGTAGTACACGCCCCGCATCGCGGTGCGGCTCACCCCGAGCGGACAGCCGGCCCCCGACTGCCAGCACAGCTGAAAGCCGGTGGAGGTCGTGTTGACCGGCGGCCCAAGCGGCGCCGGATAGTTCGCGGGGTCGTAGGTGAACGCCGGCAGGGTCCTCGTCGCGGGCGAAGGCTGGCTCGCCAGCACGCTCTGGCCTTGAATGGTGCCGTTGTTGGTGATGGAGGCCGCGCGCACGTCGCCGGTCACCTTCGCGTTGCTCTGGATCGTGACGCTTCCCGTGGCGAGCACGTTGCCGGTGATCGTGGTGCCGGTCGAGATGACGATGCTGCCCCCGCTCCACACGCTGCCGTTGATCGTCGAGTTGTTGGCGGTGGTGATGTTGGCGGGTGAGGTGACGTCGCCGGTCACGGTCGTGTTGTTCTGAAGCGTCGCCGCCTGCGCCGAGTACGTGCTCCCCACCACGGTCAGGTTGTTGCTCACGGCAAGCGTCGCGGCGGAGAAGATCGCGAAGTCGAAGCCGCCCAGCGGCGCGAGCCGCACCGTGGCCTTCACCACGCGCTGCTGCGTTCCGCTCGACAGCACGCCCGTGCTGCGGATCACGCGGTCGGAGGTGATCCCGGGACCGGGATCGATGACGGTGGTAGTGAACGAGCCGATCGTCGCGCCGTTGGCGGTCACCGGAACCGCGGTCCCTCCCGTTCCCGCGTACGCCGGGTTGGACGCGAGCTGCGAGATCGCCTGATCGACTCCGGCCTCGGCCACGTGAAAGACCGTCATCTTCTGGCGGTCACGGCCGGTGCTCTCGTTCGTATGGATCACCTGCGAGAACATCAGCGCGACGAGTCCCATCATCACGAAGGACACGAACATCGCGGTGATCAGCGACGCGCCCTGCTGGCCGCGACGGGAGCGCACGAACCCGGCCGCCATCACTGGTTTCTCGGCGTCACGTAGGAGGTGAGCGTCACGCCCTGGGACGGCGCGGCCTCGTCGGCGTTCACCACGAGCGTGACCTGGACCGCTCCCGTCTCGGAGGGCGTCGTGCAGGGGGCCTTCCGGCAGAACACCGGCGTGGTCGTTCCGTTCTGAACGTGCGAGACCATGGGGACCTCCTGTCCGGCGGGCACGAAGGTGTTGGTTGCCGGGTGGCGTGCCCCCACCGTCCGGAAGACGGTCTTGGAGGCGAGGTCGTAGCGATAGCGCACGTCCTCGACGGTGCTGCCCCCGGGCGGGATGACCGCGAGCGTCAGGCAGGTCGTGACGGGACAGTCGCTATCTTCGTAGATCTTGGCGCCGTCCCGGATCTCGCGCTCGACCCGGGTGAGCGTGGTCCGCGCCCCGTCGAGCGATTCGGTCGTCTTCGACGTGGAGCGCACCCGGTTCTGCGTCGAGACCAGCATCGCCATCGCCGCGGCCGACATCACCGACAGCAGCGTCACGCCGACGAGCAGCTCGAGCACCGACAGGCCCCGCTCGTCGCGCGGCGTCCGGACGATTCGCAGGATCCTCATGGCGACGGAGGGCTGTAGAAGGCCGCGGTGACGAGCTGCCCGAAGTCGATCGTGTCGGTCGCCGTGGCGAGCGTGGACCCGACCGGTGCCTGCACCGTCAAGGTCGACGTGATCTTCGGGAGCGCGAAGCTCATCGTGGCCTGTGTCGTGGTCCCACCCGAGGAGGACTGCGTCTTGGAAGGCACGAAGACCTTGATGCTGGTGCTCATGACGAACCGGGCCGCCGGCAGCACGCTCGGGAAGTCGTAGACGACGTCGAAGCTGCGGTCATAGCCGGCGAATCCCGCCGCATGCGGATTAACGACGATGGTGCAGTAGATGCCGTCGCGGCCGGTGCATCCGGTGATCACTGCGTTGGGGTCGAGGACCGCGAACGTCATGGTTCCGCTCGCCGACGGAGCAGCGGCCCCGTCACCCGCGTGCGCGTTCGCGGTGAAGGTTCCACCCGAGAACTCGACGACCCCGCGATGGGCGTTCAGCACGCCGGACACGTTGAAACGCAGGAACGGAACGGCCGACAGGGTCGTGGACGCGGTCGAGGCCAGCCTGGCCTGGTTGCTCGATAGCGATCGGTCCACCGACGACGTGGTGGTCCAGCCCGAGCCGACCTCCATCAGGTCCACGAGGAATGACGGCAACACCCCGCCGGCGGGCACCATTCCACGCATCGCGAGCGTGGTGTTGAGCGCGGCCCGGTTGCGCGTGATCGGCAGCCCGTCCGAGGCGTCGGCGACCGACGAGCACGAACCGGCCGATCCTTGCATCAGCGAGCCGACCATGCCGCCGAGGAAGTCCGACCAGTTGTTGCTCGCGCTGAAGGTCGAGCAGTTCGGCGGTGACGGAGGCTGGCACGACGTCGGGTCGCAGGCATGCTTCGGGATCCCGGCCGTCAGCGAGTCGTCGTCGGCCGCCGACGAGGCCGTGTGCTGCGCGGTGGACGCGCCGCTCACCATGCCCAGCGCCGAGATCCCCGTGCCCTTGTAGGTGACGATCTGCCCGACGGAGCGACCGTCCGCGGCGCTCTGCGCCGGGTAGATCGCCGTGCTTTGCAGCGCCGAGCCGATCGCCGTGAAATTGCCGATGAGGCTGCCGCCCGAGTACGAGGCCGTCCCGGAGAAGTCCGGGTTGGAGGCTCGCGACACGGGTGACAGGTAGGTCACCAGCCGGATCGTGCTGTCGGTGCCCGGCTGCGCCTTGGCCCATGTCGCCACCACGGTCACTCGCTTGTAGGCGTGATCGGACACCGAGCAACTGCCCGACGAGGTGACGCCGGTGACGTAGGTCTTGATCGTGACGGCGGTCGAGCCGACCGACTGGGTCGCCACGTGCGGATACAGCGGGTTGGACGTGGTGGTGCCGGCCGTGACGACCGGCTCACCGCCGAACATGGCCGCCGACGCTCCACCGCACGAGCCGATGGCGATTGCCGGATCGCCCGCCAGATCGCTCGAGACCAGTCCGAGCGCGGTCCAGTCGTTCTGCGACACCGCGCGTGCGCGTTCGAGCACCGCGTTGGCCGCCTGGGTTGCCGCCGCGCGCTGCTTGGAGATCAGCAGGTACTTGAACCCGTTGCCGAGCGCGGCGGTCATCGAAACGACCAGCATCGCGATGATGCCGATCGTGACCGCGACCTCCATCATCGAAAAGCCGGACTCCTCGCCGGTTCGCAGACGCCGGCGAGCCCGCAGCAACGACGCACAAGCGCGAATGAGGATCCTCCGATCGAGGCCGGTCTCCGAGCCCTCCGCCACGCAGGCGGCCTCTGGCTTCTTCTTCGGGTTGAAGCGCCCTATTCGAGATAGCCCGTCGCGGCTAAAAACGAGCGGCACGTACGGGCTAGAGACGGCGCATCCGAAGCGACGCCGGGGTGCAAACAGGAACTTTCGAACGAACCTGAACCGAACGAAACCGGGCTCTACGGGGAATCGAAGGGTTTGCGGAGCGATGCGGCGAAACGCTCGAACATGAAGCGGAGCCTTCGCCGGTTCACCTTGTTTGCCGTCCTGGTTGCCGCGATCCCTTCATTCGCGTCGGCCGCGCTCGACGTTGCCTGCGGCGCCAACGCGACCTCGGTGGTGGCGGGCCGCGCCACCAATGTCGCCGGCGATCCCGTCCAGGGCGCGCTGATTCAGCTTCGGCAGGCGAACAAGGACACCCTGCACGCGCAGACCACCACGGCCGCGAACGGGACCTACAAGATTTGCACCACGCACGACACCTACGACGTCCGGGCTGACACCGGCTCCGGCGGTCTGTACGCGACGGCCAACCAAACCATCACCACGTTCACCAACCCTGCCAAGACCACCGACTTCGTCCTCGAGTACAAGCTCAATCAGACGATCACGCCCCAGGCCGTCTCGATCCCGGTCGCGGGATCGAGCACGTCGGTCACGTGGCGCGTGCAGTCGAAGGCGCCGGCCGGAACCCAGATGCGCCTGACCCTGGACCATCTTGGCGCGACGGTCTTGATGTCTGCGGCCGCGCCCGCGGGTGGGTGGAACATCTGGACCTACACGGCCGTGCTCGCGCACCCGCTGCCCGAAGGCTTCCGCTGGGCGAAGGTCGCCGGCTATGACGCCTCGAACCGCCGCATCACCGAGCTCGGCCAGGATCCCTACCTCGTGGACAACCAGGCTCCTCGCTTCGGGCCGGCCACGACCGGCAGCGTCGACTGCGGCGGCAGCCATCTCGCGGGACCGTTCACGCCGTTCGCAACGACGAACCCGTGGGCGCTGATCACCGTCGGCGTGTGCGATCCGGAATCGAACTTCGGACGGTCCAGTCTCGACCCGTACACGGTGAGCGCGCAGATCTTCGATCCGAACGGCAATCCGGTCACGACGGGATCGCTGATCTTGAACCAGCTCTCGATTCAATATCTGCCGTCGGGGCCGATGTCGCTGGGCACCTACCAGTTCCGCTTCTCGATCCGCGACCATGCGGGCAACCTCGCGACGAGCCCGCAATACGCGTTGCTTGTCGAGAAATCCGGCGGAAGCGTGCCGACGCTCTCGGGCTTCGTGCCGGGCAACTTGGGCGAGGGCTCGAACCTCGGCATCGTGATCGGATCGGGCTTCACGACGCCGGCCTCGCGCGCCGTCGTGGCCTTCTACGCCAAGGACGCCGACGGCCAAGGCGACCTGTCGTTCGGCAGCCTGCGCGTGCGCGTCTACGGACCCGACGGCAACACGCTGCTCTACGACTACGACTCGTCCCTGCCGCCGGTCTGCTCGCCGGTCCAGGCCCCACCCGGCAACACCGGCTGCTTCAACCAGGGAACCGGCCGTTTCGAAGCGTCGGGCTTCTCGCTGTTCGGCCGGCCACCGGGCTTGTACTCGGCGACGGCCTCGATCTCCGACCACTCCGGAAACTCCGTCACGCGCACGTGGCGTTGGTTCCAGGTTCTCACCCTCTGAGGCCGACACGCGGCTTTTGCCCCATTCACGGCCGCGGGCTCCAGAAGGATTAGGCGGCATGTCCGACGAATACCATCGGCAACGCTCCGGATCGCTTGCCAAGGCGGCCTGCGGGCTCCTATAACTTTGTTTCGCGGCTCGGCCGGAGTGTTCCTCGCAGGCGCTCCGGCTGCCGCGTTTTCGGGGTCCGTCGCCGCTCGCCTGCCCGGCCGTCCCCCTACCTTCTGGTTCGCGTGGGCGGCGTTCGTGCCGGATACCGAGGTGTGGCTCGCGCTGTAGAACTCGACGGAGCCGTCCCGCCGATTCGCCGGGACGGCTCCATCGCCGAGCCATTCGGGTCCGCCGCTACCGATACCGGTAGCTGGAACGGATCACCGCCCATGTCAGGAGTCCGAGTCCGAGCGCTCCTCCCAGGGCGCCGAACAGCCGCGGGTTCGCCTGCAAGGCTTCCCACAGCGCCTCCACCTGCTGCCATCCTCTCCGGCCCCGCCTCCGCTCCCCCGAGGAAAGCGGAACCCTCTCGTTCCGACCCTCGAATTCGGTATCGGCCGATGTCCGATTTTCCTTCAGGCAGGCAAGCACCGGCCGCCCCGCCGGGCAGCGGCCTTGACGAGAAAGCCCGGAAAAAGCCCGGTTTTGCCAACGCGGCCGGGCCCCGATAGCCTTGCGCCACCGCCCGGTCCGGCTCGGTGAGCCGCGCCGGAGGGGGCGAGGAGCCGGCACGAAATTCGAGGGGGTTCGATGGCGATCAAGTTCCTTTCCGACGAGTGGCTCTCCGAGGTGGAGAACCGGCTCAACTCGCACGAGGGCTTCCAGGCCGCGGCCAAAGGCCAGGCGGCCAAGCTTCAGCAGGAGGTCACCGGCACACCCGAGGGCGACATCAGCTACGGCTTCATCCTCGAGGACGGAAAGGTGCAGCTGGTCCGCGGCGAGGTCGAAGGCCCCGAGGCCACGATCACCCAGGACTACGACACCGCCGCGGCCCTCTCCAAGGGCGAGCTCAACGGCCAAGCAGCGTTCATGTCCGGCAAGCTCAAGATCGGCGGCAACCTGATGAAGATGATGACCCTTCAGGGTGTCTTGACGCAGATGCCCGCCGCGCTGGGCGACATGGACGTCGAGTACTAAAGACCTCCGTTCGGGAGGGGGGCGGGCATCAGCCCGCCTCCCTTTGTTTTTGCAGCGACTCGACCGCGATCGCCGCCGTCGCGGGTCCGTCCGACCGCGCCGCCTGCGCCGCGATCGACTGCGCGGCGGCTCGGTACGACGGGCGGCGCACGATGCGCGCGAGCGCGCGCGGAATCTCGCGTGGCGTTCGCGCAACCACGCCGGCGCCGGACCGCGCGACGCGGTAGCCGTTCTCGCGTTGATCGCCGTGATTGGGAAGCACGACCATCGGCACACCCGCAGCGAGCCCGCGCGCGACGATGCCGCCGCCGCCGTTGCACACCAGCGCGTCGGCATGGGCCAGCAACGCGCCGTGCGGCGCTTCGGCCACCACCGATACACGGCCGGTCTCGCGTACCGGAGGTGCGTCGGAGGCGCCGGTCGTCATGATCGCTCGCACGCCGAGCCGCTCGACCGCGCGGACCGCCTGGGCACCGACGCTTCCGGCGTGCGCGGTGCTCGCGGCGATCAGCACGAGCGGACCGTCACCCGGGGGGATCGCGGGCGCGGTCCCGTCGGGTTCATACAGGCACGGACCGACGACGCGCGCGTGCGCGGGCCAGTCGCTGCGGGGCGGCTCGAGCGCGGCCGGGGTCGCAACCAGGATCGCCTCCCGGCTCCACGCGACGTCGAGCCGGTCGAGCGCCGGCAGGCCCATCGCCCCGCGGATCGCGTTGCACTCGTCGCGGCCGCGCTCGAGATCGGCCAGATGCCGGGCACGGGCGCGGTCGTCGCGGCGCCGGCCCCACGCGCCGCGACGCGGCGGCCGCGCCGCTCCGAACGGCGCGAGATCCTTCGACGGGTACGGCAGCGGATGCGGGCACAGCGTCGCGAACGGTACGCCTGCGGCCTCGCATGCGAGCGCGACGCCGTGCGTGATGATGTCCACGAGCGCGGCGTCGGGCCGGATCCTTCGAACCTCGGGAGCGAACGCGCGTGCGATCGCAAGCGAGATCTCGTACGGCTTGAACGCGTCCGGGTCCGCGGAACGCACGCCGGGCAGCGGCACGAAGGCCATGCCCTCTCGCTCGGCGAGATGCTCGAATCGGGATTCGAAGGCGAGCACGGGCTCGTGGCCACGCGCCGCGAGCGCTCGCGCGGCCGCCATTACCGGATACACGTGACCGGGGCCGGTCACAGCGGCGCACAGCACGCGCACGGCTAGTCCTCGATCGGGTCCGGCTCCGGATCAGGCTCCGGATCGGTCGGCGTGAGGGTCGCGGTCGCCGGCTGGATGCGCCGGCGTACGCCGAAGCGAAGCAGCATCGCCTCGCTGAAGCGCATCATGAACAGCACGCCGTGCGCCCACAGCACCGGCAGCCAGACCGGCAGCGGCCCTAGCTGGCTGTTGCGGTACGAGTACACGCCGCTCGAGATCAGCGCCGCCTCGAACAGCGGCCCGCCGAGCAGCAGCGCGAGCGACGGAATCGGGCTGCCCGCCACGATCGGTGCCAAGTCCTTCGCGCGTACCGCCAGCAGGATCAGCAGGAGCGCCGCGAGCGCCCACGGCCATCGGTCGAAGAACGCGGTCGCCGCGTACACCGCGGAGATCCAGAGCGTCTCGATCGCCGCGACACGCGGGGACTCGCGCCGCGGTGCCGGGTCGCCGAGCAGGGTGAAGACCATCACGCCCGCGACCGCGGCCGCGCCGAATTCCAGCGGGATCCAAAAGGGCTGTCCGAACACGCCTTCGTCGGCGTAGACGAGCGTGCCGGCGACGACGTGAAGCCGGTCCCAGAACGTCCCGAGAATCGCGCCGACAACGAAGGCGGCCGGATAGGCGGCGAGCGACAAGCGCGGTCGGTTCATATCGCCGCACTCTATCGCGGAGAAGGGCCGATATTTCCGACGAAGGGCCATCTTTGCGTACCGACGGGGGCGGACTAGTCATTGCGGGCCATGTCGGAAAACCACCCGAACACCCGGATGCCGCTCGTCGTTTTCACCCGCGACATCGAGGGAGGATCCATTGTCGTCAACACGCGTTCTTCGTGCCCTGCTCGCCATCGCATGCGTGGTGCCGGTTGTCGCGCCGCGCGTCGCTCCGGCGGCCTCGTCGCCGACGGCATTCCGCGCCGGTGAGGCGCTCGTGCGCTTCGCGCCGGGAACACCCTCGGCGTTAATCGCCGCGGCGCACGCCCGCGCCGGTGCTCGCGTGATCTCTTCGATTCCTGTGATCGGCTACCAGCGGGTGGCGTTCGATCCGTCGCTGCCCTTCGATGCGGTGCTCGCCTCGTACCGAAACGATCCTACGGTCGCCGTCGCCGAGCCGAACCATCTCGCGCGTCTGGCTGCCGAGCCGGACGACCCGTGCGTGACCGGCGGGTGCGCCACCGCAGGGCAGTGGGCGCTGCGCATGACCAACCCGTCATGGGAGTCGTTTCCCTCGGCGCAGCAGCTGCGCTCCATGGAGCGGGTGGCCGTCGCCGTGCTCGACACCAAGATCGACGCGGCGCATCCCGACTTTGCCAACCGCGGCTCGACATCGACCGACGCGCGCGACGGCGGACAGCTGGTCATGGCGGATGCACGCGACTGGATCCCCGCCTCACAGCAGAACGGCGCCGCGCACTACCACGGCACCTATGTGGCCGGGCTGGTCGCCGCCGCGACGGACAACGGCACCGGCATCGCCGCGCTGGGCCATACCGCCGCAATCCTTCCACTCACGGTCGTGGACGGAGCGGGCACGGCCGACGCCGCCTCCATCGCCGACGCGATCGTCTACGCGTGGCAGCGAGGCGCGCGCGTCATCAACCTCTCTCTCGGCTTGACCGCCGACTCCGCGGCCGTTCGCGACGCGATCCGCACCGCGGCCGGCGGTACATCCCCCGCGCTGATCGTGGCGGCCGCCGGCAACAACACCGGCAGCGCGCCCTTCTATCCGGGCTCGTATCCCGACGTGATGTCGGTCGCCGGAACCAACGACGCCGATTCGTACGCGTCGTGCTCGAACCACAACGCCAACGTCAGTGTCGCCGCGCCGGCTCAACGCGTCGTCTCGCTGAACGTGGGAGGCGGGACCGTCGCGCCGCCGTGCGGCACGAGCGCTGCGGCGCCCCAGGTCTCCGGTCTCGCCGCGTTGCTGTTCGCGCAGGACCCGTCACGAACCCCGGCGCAAGTGCGCGCGATCATCGAGCGCAGCGCCGACGACCTCGGCCCGCCCGGCCGCGACGATCGCTTCGGCCACGGCCGCATCAACGCCGAGCGTGCGCTGCGCGACGGTCCGGCCGCGACGAACGCGCGAAGCACCGTTCCCGGTCCCGCGGGCACGACCACCATCACCGCGAGCGCGGCGGCCCCGGCCGGCGTCAAGGCGGCGCGCGTCTTCATCGGCTCGCCCTCCTCCGACGCGATCGCGCTCAGCGCCGCCGACGGTGCCTTCGGCCAGGCCGCCGAGACGCTGCGCGCGACGGTCGCCGTTCCCACCGGCCTGGCCGCGGGCCCGCATCCGATCTACGTGCAAGCCTTCGACGGCTCACGCTGGGGTCCCAAGACGGTCGGCGTGCTGATGATCGACGGCCAGGCGCCGGTGATCGCGAGCGCGGCTGCGAGCCACGGCGTGCGCGCGACGGGCCAGGCCGTCGTGGTGACCGCGAGCCTCGGCGACGACGCGTCGTCGTCGCTGTCGGTGGGCGTGCAGGTCTTCGACGCGCAGAACCGGGTCGTGTTCCAAGAGGCTCGCACGGGCGTACCGCTCGGCGGGTTCTCCTATTCGTGGACTCCCGCCGGATCGGTGCTTCCCGGCACATATCAGGTCAAGATCATCGCGGTCGATCAGTCCGGCAAGTCCTCGGCCGTGCTGGTCGGCACGATCGTGGCCTGACGCGCGCTTCGCACCTTTTCCCACCAGCGTCTCCGGCGGGACTAGTCCCATTCCGCTACGGGATTTAGCCCATCGAGGCCATGGACGCATCGGACGCTTCCCACCAGGATGGTCCCATGCCGACCAGCGGGGGAAACACGACCAAGCATGCCGCACACCCTGCGCGGACGTATATCGCCGTGACGATGCTGATCATGCTGGTGGCGTCGCCCGCGACCGCCTTCGGAACGAAGGACGGACCGGTGCGATCGGCCGTCTGCGACATCCGGGCGCTCGCCGGCCCGCTGCTGGGCTCGTGCCGTTCCTCGGAACCCGAGCCCGGCCCGGAACCTTCCGCGGAGCCGCGCGCGTCGTCGCAGCCGGACGAGCGTCCTGGCGAGCGCCCCTCGGCGAACGCGCCGCCACGTGCGGCGGCGTCGGGTACGACCGGAGCAATCCCCCCGCTTCGGATCGAAGACCCGGCGCCTGCCGGACACGGCGGCGCGACGGCCGATGCCGGTGAATCCCCGTCTGGGCTGCCGGCCGGCGCGCCGGCCGGCAGCCCAGACGGGGATTCACCGGCATCGGCCGTC